>DASUNM010000023.1:321381-642762 GCA_036277115.1 Pyrinomonadaceae bacterium | reverse complement strand
AAGTCGCCAAGGAAGTTTGCCAGGCATGTTGGGCTGAGTGGTTACAGAATCAGACCCGCATCATTAACCATTACGGTTTGGATCTTACGAACCCTGAAGCGCAAGGCTTCCTGATGGACAACATGAAAGGCTTCTTCTACGGTGAGAATGAGCTAGCGCAGATCGACACTTCGAAAGAAGGCTCGATCAAGTGGTGATTTAACAATCATTTTGAAACCGAACCTGCCTGCCGGGCGTAAAGAAGCCTGAGCATCCTGCGCGTTTTTGAAAACTAAAATCAACGACACGATGTCAGAGTACCGACTCTAGTCGGGCAGTTTGTCGGTTTACCGAAGGCCCAGCTAAGGCTGGTACTCTAAACACTACCGTTAAGGAGAGAGAGCCCTTGCTTAAACGACTTGTATCGATCCGCGTCTTCCTTCCCCTTCTCGTCGCACTAATCGGAGCGACAACCGCTTCCGCACAGACAAAGCTGCTGCGTTTCCCGGACATGCACGGCGACCGCGTCGCCTTCACTTACGCCGGCGACCTCTGGACCGCGCCCGCGAATGGTGGGAGCGCAATTCGGTTGACGGCGCATCCCGGCATTGAAGTGTTCGCGAAGTTCTCGCCGGACGGAAAGTGGATCGCTTTCACCGGACAGTACGATGGCGACGAGCAGGTGTACGTCATGCCGTCCGTGGGCGGCGTGCCGCGCCAGCTCACTTTTTATCCGGCCAAGGGCCCTTTTACTCCGCGCTGGGGCTGGGACAATCAGGTTTACGGCTGGACACGCGACGGCAAGCGCATCGTTTTCAAGTCGCAACGTGATTCATGGTCGCTGCCGATTGCAAAGCTCTACACGGTTTCAGTTGAAGGTGGCGCCGCGGAAGCTCTGCCGATGCCGCAAGCGGGTTCCGGCGATTACTCGCCGGATGGAACGCGCATGGTTTACTCGCCGCAATCGCGCGACTTTCGTCCTGAGAAGCGTTACGGCGGCGGTCAGGCGAACCGTCTCTACATCTACGATTTGAAGACGCATGCCACCAAGTCGATCGCTGATGGCCCGCGCGCGACGCGCGATCCGATGTGGATTGGCGACACGATTTATTACGATTCGGATCGTGACGGCCATTTCAACCTGTACGCCTACAACACCGGCAATGGCAAAACGACGCAGGTTACCCACAGCAAGCTCTGGGACGTGCGCTGGCCCAGCGCGGACGATCAGAATCGCATCGTTTACGAGATGAATGGCGAGCTGCAAGTGCTCGACACGCGCAGCGGAAAAGCTGCGCCAATCTCGATCACCGTTCCCGATGATGGCTTAGCGCGCCGGCCCAGTCGCGTCTCAGCCGCAGGCAACATTGAATCTTATGAATTGAGCCCGAAAGGCGAACGCGCCCTGATGTCTGCGCGCGGCGACATTTTCACGGTGCCGATTGAGAAAGGCCCGACGCGTAATCTCACGCATTCATCGGGTGCGCACGACAAATGGCCCAGCTGGTCGCCCGACGGATCGCAGATAGCTTTCATATCCGACATGACCGGCGAAGAAGAGGTTTACGTCATCGCGCAGGATGGCTTGAAACCGCCACAGCAGATCACGACCGGCGGCAAAGCGATGCGTTATCAACCGGAGTGGTCGGCCGACGGAAAGCGTCTCGCTTTCAGCGACAAAGACGGCAAGCTTTATGTCGTTACCCTCGCTGACAAGAAGATCACCGAGATCATCGACGCGCCGCGTGGACAGATTCGCGATTACACATGGTCCCCGAGCGGTAACTACCTCGCGTTCAGCATGGCAACGAATGGCAATGGCTTCGCGCAGCTGCACATTTGGAACGGGGCCGACAACAAAGTCACGCGCGTGACCAGCCAGATGTTCAACGCCGGCAGTCCGGCTTGGGACAGCACCGGCAGCTATCTCTTCTTCCTGAGCGACCACGAATTCGCGCCGCAAGTTTCGCAGATCGAATTCAACTTCGCGACGAACCGCACCAGCTATATTTACGCAATGGCTTTGCGTAAAGACGTGAAGCATCCGTTTCCACCGGAGAGCGATGAAGTTGCAGTGACCAGGGCGCGAGAAGAAGGCGCCGCGCCGGCGGAGCCGAAGAAAGAAGGCGAAGCCGAAGCTCCGAAAGCCGATGCGCCGAAACCCGCCGCGCCGCCCCAGCCAAAGGCGATGACGATCGATTTCGACGGCATCATGAATCGCGTGGTGCGGGCGCCGATCGGGGCTGACAATTACGGGGGGCTCGGCACCAAACCGGGTTTTCTGCTTTACGCCGTGGGTTCGGCCGGCTACATCGGCCGTCCGGGTGATCGTCCCGCGCAGCTCAAACTCTATTCGTTGAAAGACCGCAGAGAGACGACCCTGATCGATGACGTCGGGGGTGCCACCATGTCGCGTGACGGCTCGAAGGTCCTGGCGCGTCAAGGCCCGGGCTTTTCTATCTACGAAGCGACGCCTGTGGGCGACCGCACGCGTAAACCGGTTTCGACTGCCGGGCTGGTCGTGGATCGTGTTCCGGTTGAAGAGTGGAACCAGATTTTTAACGAAGTCTGGCGGCGCTACCGTGACTTTTTCTACGTGCCGAACATGCACGGCTATGACTGGGTCGCGCTGCGCGAGCAGTACAAGCCTCTGCTCCAGTACGTCGGCCACCGCTCGGATCTGAACTACGTCATCGGCGAAATGATTGCCGAGCTGACCGTGCAGCACGCGTATATCGAAGGCGGCGACTTCTTGATTCCGCCGCGGCCGCGCGTCGGTCTGGCCGGAGCGCGCTTCGACGTTGATCAGGCGGCGGGACGCTATCGCATTTCGAGAATCTTTCAGGGGCAAAACGAAGAAGACATTTACCGTTCCCCGCTGACGGAAGTCGGCATAAATGCCAACGTCGGCGATTATGTGCTGGCGATCGACGGGGAAGAAGTTAAGGCTAACGACGACATTTATCGTCTGCTGCGCAACAAAGCCGACAACCCGGTTTCGCTGACGGTGAACAGCCGCCCGGTGATGGACGGCGCGCGGACGATTTCGTATCGTCCGATCACCGACGAGAGTAATTTGATCTATCTCGATTGGATTACGAAGAACCGCAAGCAGGTTGAAGAAGCGAGCAACGGCCGCGTTGGCTACATTCACATTCCCGACATGGGCGCTGCGGGCATCCGCGAGTTCATCAAGTGGTATTACCCGCAGATCGACAAAGAAGGTCTGGTCGTCGATGTGCGCGCCAATGGCGGCGGCAACGTTTCGCGCATGCTGATCGAGCGTTTGCGGCGCAAGATGCTCGCCGTCAACTATGCGCGGACCGACGATATCGGCAACACGTATCCTGACGGAGTCTTCATCGGACCGATGGTCGCGTTGCTGGATCAGAACTCGGCTTCGGACGGCGACATCTTTCCGTGGATGTTCCGTGAAGCGGGCCTTGGACCGCTAATCGGCAAGCGTTCATGGGGCGGTGTTGTCGGCATTCAAAACCGTGGCGTTCTGATCGACGGCGGCAACATCTTTGTGCCGGGCTCGGCGCTCGCAAACACGAAAGGCGAGTACATCATCGAAGGCTATGGCGTCGATCCTGACATCGAAGTCGACAATGACCCGGCGTCAGAGATTGCCGGTCGCGATCCACAACTCGAACGCGGCATCGCTGAAGTAATGGTGAAGCTGAAGAACCCGGTGAAGCTGCCGACAAGACAAGCGCCGCCGGTCAAGACGATTCGATAGCAGTGAAGGCTCACTTAATAGCCCGCGTGATGCATTTCGCGCGGGCTACTTTTTTGGGGCGTCGGGGCCGATGACTAGTTTCTCCAGTGCGACCATTGCGGTGCGGCCTTTATGTTGGTAGCACCGCTCGCCGGCGACATGCACGCGGCGGCGACACGGTGCGCCTTTTTTAGTTCGCGCCCCGCAGATGTAAGTCGCCTCGTCGTCGGCAGACGTTGGTGGCCCGTTTGAGTTTGAAGGGCCTGGGCCTCGTTTTGTGAGTGAGTTGAGATCGAGCGGCGCATCCGACAGCGGCGAGTTCGCGGCTCGTTGAATGATCAAAGGCGGGGCCGAGGGTCGCAGATAGCGTCCGAAAGCAAAGGCGGCGGCGGCCAGTAGACCGATGACGATGATTGCTCGGCTGCGCGTGTTAACTCCTGGCCGGCGGGCGCAATCGTCGCAGAGTGCGCCGCGTATCCACAGTCGCCAACCTTTACGTATGAGCCGCGCACCACAGTTTCTGCAGAAGTTGGAGTTGCTCATCGTGGGAGCCTCTGGAAGTGAGCACGCGATTATATTGCGAGTGGACGCAGGGCGTTGGGGTAATACAAGTGGCTAGCCTTAGCCGCAGAGCCGTCAAATGTTTATAGCTGCTCGTGAAAAAAGTGGGTTGAGTTCCGCAGGAACGAAAACGTTGAACGGGCAGTAGCCCGATCAACCGCAGTTGCAAACTTCGCTCGCGAGATCGGATACTGCAAACCCCAGCGAACTCAAATCGGGTGAAACTCAACTAAATGTTCGTGTTTTCGGGATCATACTTAGTCAAAGCCAGCGCCAGGTTCGGCCTGACCGCCTTATTTTGCGCGGCTGTTTTCCTCGGTTTTTCCACGGCAGTCTCGGCGCAGGATGACATTCTCAAGACCGATACGTCGGTCGTGCAACTTAACGTCGGCGTGGTAGATCGGCAGGGCCGCGCGATCACTTCGCTGTCTCAGGGCGATTTTGCGATCTACGAAGACGATGTTAAGCGGCCAATAGTCGCGTTCGAACCGACGCAGTCACCATTCAGTCTGGTGATGCTCCTGGACATGTCGGGTTCGACGGTGAACTTTCGCCAACAGATTCACCAGGCAGCGATCAGATTTCTGGATGCACTCGCACCCGAAGATCGCGTCGCGGTGATTGTGTTCAATGGCAAAGGCGTGCGCGAGTTGTCGGGCTTCACGACCGATCGTCAGAAAACTGCGTACTCAATTACGCTGGCCAGCGGCTCCGGCGATACGTTGCTCTTCGATGGATTAAAAGAGGCGTTAAGGAAATTGGCCGCTGAGGGAAAGCGCCGCAAGGCGATCGTGGCGTTGACAGACGGTCTGGACACGGAAGTCCGCAAGTCTGATCGCGCGGCGGTCGCGAAAGCAACCGAAGTGGAAGTAAGCACCGTGATCAAACCAGAGGCCGCTTCGGCTTTGGTTTCCGTTTTGGCTGATGCCGATCGCCAGGGTGTCACAATTTTTCCTTTAGCGCTGCCATCGGGCGATGCGAGACGGCTGCCGCTTCCGGATCCGCGAATCATCGCGCAGTACTCGGCCGCGCGCACGCGTCTGCAGATGATGGCGGATCGCACCGGCGGGCAGGTCAGCGATATTCGGCGTCTCGATCAAATGGCCAGAGTCTATGCCGAGCTTGCGGCGCACTTGCGTACGCTCTACAGCATTGCTTATCAGGCACCAAACCCGGACAAACGTGACGGCCTGTGGCGCGCGATCCGCGTGGACGTCACGCGACCTGATCTAATTGCGAAGACAAAGACCGGGTATTACGCGAAGTAATCGGCGTGCTGGTCAGTACCGGGAGCGGTAGCGACCGGGTGGTCTTACGCACTAACTTGAAACTTCAAACCTGAGACTTTAAACTCCATTCATTCCTTCACGCACCCGTAGCTCAGCTGGATAGAGTACCTGACTACGAATCAGGGGGTCGCACGTTCGAGTCGTGCCGGGTGCACCATTATCACTTCAATAATCTAATTCGAATCGACTCTGGTAACCGCCAGTCTGCGTAAGGACTCGTCGGATTCAATCGCGCGGAGTTCTCATCCTTGTCGCTTCGGCCCGTCGCCCAGGTCCGTCGGATGATTGAGGCGTTGTCGCCTGCGTAATATTAGCCACGAGGAGAGAGCGAGCCAGAACACCCCCGCCAACAATATGCCGATGACTAACCAGGGCGTTTCTTTGCCGGTGGCGACGTAGAAGCTCTTCGCGCCGCCTGACGCGAAGATTAGCGCCAGCGGCAGAAGCGGCGGCCACTGAGACCGGCGCGTGCTGTGGTGATAATTTCGGAAGTAAAAAACAAGCAGCATCAAAGACGCTGCGCTGGCTTCAACAGCAAGCACCCACTGGTAAAAGATAAATCCACCGAGCAGCAGGCTGAGCAGCAGCGAGAGTACGCCCGCCATCATGAGAGTCGGTAGAACCCTGGCTCGCCAATTACGATTGCCCATGTGACTCTGCACTTTTGTGCCGGGAGAATTGGCCTGAAAAGTCGAAAGCGGCGCGAAGTCCCCACAAACTCCGCGCCGCCGTCGAGTCTCGCGCCTGATCCTCGAAGATTTAGCGCAAGGCACAGCTTCAAATTTTGAGACTGAAGCGTGCTCGCGAACGCGTCGGGCCGTTCGCTGTTGCGCCTTATATCACCGACGCGGTTCAACTTCAACCGCCATCAGAAAGTAAACACTAGTTGCTCCTGCCAGCGATATTGTCGCGGTGTGAAAGCGTTCAGCGGCACGAAGAAGTTCGGGAACTGGCCGCTGTTGCGCAGCTCGTTCTGAATGTAGAACAGACTTTGCCAGGACACTTTACGATTGATTGCATAGTCAAAACGGAAGTGATGCGTGCGGATGTTCACTCCGCTTCCAGTGCCCAAATCGTTGTCAGTAAATTGGGAGATCAAAGCGTTCGCGCCTTTGATTGAAAACAAGTAAAGGAAAGCCATGTCGCCGCGCTTGGTCGCGCGGCTGGGGCCGACTTGTAGCGCGGCCAGCATCGCATCGCGTTCAGGCATGCCAATACCGACATTTCGCGACCCCTGAAGATAGAAAGTTACGGGATAGTCGTGGCCGCCCTTTGAAAATCCAGCCCAGTTCAAACGGTACGTGAGGCGCGCGATATGAAAATTGCGGGCCGTGTAGATCGCTCCGCCCGGGCTCGTAGTGGCATTGCCGGTGCCCGATATGGGACCGGAAAGCGCGATGCCCAGACCGTTTTGCACAATGATGGCCACGCCATTGGCGGTCGATGGGAGTTGGATCTGATTCGGATTTCGATACACCTGCACGTCGCCGCCGAACTGCGAGCTCCAACGATCGTTGTATTTCTGATTCAGCAATAAACCCTGGTGAAACAGTTGCGCGGCGCGACCGGTTGAACCGATGACGGCGCCCGCCTGCGCCAGAGGACTTCCCGGGGTCACGATGGCCACGTTCGGGTTCGTCAGGAAGTATTGGCCCGCACGCAATTCCAAACTTGAAACTCTCAGGCTGTTGTTTTTGAAAAAGAAGATGTACTTCTCGTTGAACCCATTAAATCGCACGTCGTCGTCAAACATGAACTTCGAATTGTCGGCAAAGATTTCCTGCACGCGTCCCGCCTGAAGCTGGAGCGACTTGTTCGGGTGATAGTCAATCCAGGCCTCACTGATAAAGAACGGATGCTTGACCGTGGTCTGCGCGAAATCCTGATCCGCCGAAAGGGGATCGGTGATCGCACCGGTCGAGAGTTGTCCGTGAAAACTGAGTTTCGAATTGATGTCAGTATCGAAGTTGAAGCGGAAACGATACCTCATGCGCACGTTTTGCACGTGTGTGAGCGGCGCGAATCCGGCGGGAGGGTTCGGTTCCGCTGGCCGGAACGTTCCGTCAAAGCGCAATCGGAAATCACCACTGAATCGGAACGGACCAAACTTCAACACGCGCTCTTCGAGTTTCTTGATTCGATCTTCCGACGGATTTTGGGCCGCCGTATCGGTGGTCGTCGAGATGGTGGGTTCCGTCGCCGAGGCGACTGTGCCCGGCGCTGAATCGACGGCGCCGGTGGTGGTGTTCGCGACTCGCGCGGCGACCAATTGATTAATCAGTCGCTGCTGCTCAGCGATCAGAGCAGTCAGTTGATCGATGCGGCCGTTTTGCGCTCGCAATTGTTCTTCCAGCAGCTCGAGCTTGTGCGCGATATCCGCGTCGGGCTTTGCCGTGGGCGGGACATTCGGGTCGTTGCCGGCGCGCGCGACTTCCGCTTGCGCGTAATGCGAAACCGGCACAACTAAAAGAACCAGCAGCGCGAGCATGCCGGGGATAGAAAGAGGCCGCATTCTAAACATGGTTTGTTACTCCATTTCTTCCGAGCGAGGCAAGATTTTCGAATTGCACCTTACAGGTTATTGATTTCGCGTTACAAGTGTTTGAAGCGGAAGTTAACTCGACGTTAACGGTGGCGAAGTGAGTCAGTTCCGGGAGCGGACCGGGCAGCCCGCGTGGGTGGTGGATGCGACGATCGAGAAGGAACCTGCAAACTAAAGGACCATTTAAAACGAAAGCGGCGATGCTCCCACTCATCGCCGCTCTCTCGCGCGTAATCGCGCGGGAGCAAAGCATTCAGCCTCACTCCAAGTGCCGTGTATTGTAATAAAATTCCCGCGCGCGTCAACCTTCCTTTCCCGCGGGTTACCCGTCTGGGTGTGGCGCTCTCCAACCGAAGTTCCGGTGCCGGCAGAGCCGCCCGCCAGTTCGACGCTTGAGCCCTCGCGCTGACCCCGTTATTCTCAAGCCTAATGAAGAAGTTTGGCAGGAGCGTCCTGAACTTTGCGCTGATCATCGGGGGCGTCTTTTCGGCCGCGTTCGGGCTGAAGGGCTTTCTTTTGTCGAGCCGTTTCATCGACGGTGGGGTGACGGGTGTTTCGATGTTGCTGTCGGACATTTTTCATCTGCCCCTGTCGATTCTGATCCTGGTCATTAATCTTCCCTTCATCGCTATCGGCTATCGCCAAATCGGGCGCGTGTTCGCCATCAAGAGCGTCCTGTCGATCGCCGGGCTGTCGCTGGTGCTGGCATTCGTAAAGTTTCCCGACGTGACGCCGGACAAACTTTTGACGGCGGTCTTCGGAGGTTTCTTTATCGGCGCGGGCATCGGGATGGCCATCCGTGGCGGAGCGGTTTTGGATGGAACTGAGATTGCCGCACTCCTCGTCAGCCGCACCAGCAACTTGCTGAATGTTGGCGATGTCATCCTCATCCTCAACATCTTCATATTCCTGACGGCTGCCTTCTTTCTCGGCCTCGACTCAGCTATGTATTCAATCCTGACGTACGCCGCGGCTTCGCGGACGATTGATTTCCTGCTTCACGGCATCGAGGAATACCGGGGCGTGACCATTGTTTCGGTAAAGAGCCAGGAGATTAAGGACGCGATCATCAACCAACTGCATCGCGGCGTTACAGTTTACAAAAGCACCGGCGGGTTAGGGACCCACGGTTGGACTGAGGAAGAACGGGAGATTCTCTACTGCGTTGTCACGCGACTGGAGATCTCAAGAATCAAGAATGCCGTAACCGAAATCGATCCGGATGCATTCATTGCCATGCAGGCTTTATCAGATGTTCACGGCGGGCTGGTAAAGAAGCCCATTTTTCACTGACTCCGAATCGTCCTGGTTTGCGGGGCGCAATTCAGAAGACAATTCACGCACCCGGCGCAGAACACCATCAAGCACGTCGATGGTTTCGCGCAGACGCGAGAGGGCTGATTCGTGTACTTCACCGGATGTTTGTATCGCTTTGAGGTTAAGGCTGACGGCCTTCAGCGACTGGCCGATGTTGTCGTGCAGCTCGCGCATAATGTTTTCGCGTTCGGCCTCCTGCGCGTTAACCAGGCGGCGCGAATACGTCTGTAAAGCGCGCTGGGCATGTTTTTTCTCGCTGATATCGCGCACCGTGCCTTGCACGCCCGCCGGCTCGCCGTTCCGGTAGATCATTCGGCTGCTGACTTCGACCGGCTTGCGGGTCCCGTCTTTGCACGCAATCTCTGTTTCGTACGTCGTCTCGAGCGGCACATCGAGCTTGCGGCAGAAATTTTCGCGCACGGTTTTCAAGTACGTCGGCCGCACAAAGTTCGAGTAATGCTTGCCGAGAATCTCTTCACGGCTGTATCCGGTCAGTTCCTCTGCGGCGTGATTGACCGAAGTATAGCGGCCGTTCATGTCGTGAATGTAAATCGCGTCACGCGAATGCTCGAACAACTCCCGATAGCGTTCTTCGCTTTCGCGCAAGGCAGCTTCAACCTCTGCCAGTCGTTGTGACTCAGTCCGTTCAGCTTCGCGCTGAGGTTTCTGAGCAGTGTGATCGTGAGAAGGGGTCATTGCTTACAAAGGGCCCGCCGCGGCGCCGGACATGGGCGGCGAGATAATAGCAAAATACTGGCAAGCCTGTTTAGTAAAGTTGTTAGCAATCCCGCGCCGGTAGTCCGGAACTGAACGTGCGCGCCTGCGTCGGATTGTTAGGCGAGCGCAAACCCATCAAGCGGTGGGCACACGTCCTTCAATTGGATCGAGCGTCTGACTTCGAATAAGAAGACCACACCGATCGTGCCGGGCGCCCAGTTTCAATTTTCAGCAAGCAACGTGCGCTATCTGCCAGGAGTGCAGCCGGGTCTCGCCGTGCCGGCGGTGTCCTGGCTGCCGGCGGCGATCTGCTTCACCGTATCACCCGCGCGTAATTCAACGCGCCCCTTTTTCACCGCCACCACAGTATTACCGCAGCTCGTGTCGATGGATAGTTCGGCTTTCTTGTCACCGATGGTTGTTATCTGGCCATCACCAGTGGTGAGACTGAAATTGGAATCCGTGAAAGTCAGTTTGGCGGTGGTCTCAGGCTTCAGCTCAACCCTGCCGAGTTTTCCCAGGCTGACCACGGCGCTGGATCCTTTTGCGGTGGTGACCGTGCTATCGGAGAAAACTGTCGCGCCGCTGATTGCGGACGTGCCGTTAACCGTCACCGCACCAGGCCCGTCAATCTTGAGTTTGGGCGTCTCGGCGCGTTGTGGCGACAGTCCCCACGCCACTGACGAAATACCTCCGACCAGTATCAGAAACAGCAGTGCTCGCATTCTTCTCATGGTTATGCTCCCGTTCAAATTGAATTTGGGTTAATGCCGTTCGCGGTCTTCGGATTCTCCAAGGGGGAGCGGAAAGCTATCACTGTTATTTGAAAGTGACAAATGGGCCAATCCACTCGAAAGACCCAATTGACACTTGTGAACTGAGCGGCAATCATGCTGAGATCGCGGAAATGAAACTGGCTCAATTCAAACCCAAAAACGGGGACCAGCCTTGCGTGGGGGTGCTGCTTGGCGATGTCGTTTGCGATGTTGCCGAGCTGGCGCGGGCCCAGCGATCCGGCGGCGCCAGAGTCGCCGATTGGTTGCTCGAAACAAATAGCACGCTGGACGTCATCAGTCGGGGAGCGGAAGGTGTCGAACAATTAGAGGCACTCGTTACTCTTCAAACCGGCTCGCGAATATCTGTAGCTGGTTTTAGCGAAGCAGACATCGAGTTTCTTCCCGCGGTTCGTCCCGGCAAGATTCTCGCAATTGGCCGCAATTACGCCGACCACGCGATCGAGGGTGGCGGCGAGCCTCCGAAAGCGCCGCTTATTTTTGCGAAACTCTCGAATGCCTTGAGCGCGCACAACGCGCCGATTGTGCTGCCGGCGGTTAGCGAAACTATCGATTGGGAAGCTGAGCTGGCCGTTGTAATCGGCCGTAGCGCAAAAAGCGTCAGCGAAGCCGACGCGCTCGACTACGTTTTCGGCTATACGTTGATGAACGATGTGACGGCGCGCGATCTGCAACGCAAGGACGGACAATGGACGCGCGGCAAAGGCCTCGACACGTTCGCGCCGCTGGGTCCTTTCATCACCACGCGCGACAAGATTGAGGATATTCAAAACCTGAAGATTGAAGGCTTGTATAACGGTGAAGTCACGCAGGCTTCCAACACAAGCAAGATGATCTTCAGCATTGCTTACCTGATTTCTTACATTTCGCAGGGCATCACGCTCGAACCGGGCGACGTCATCGCCAGTGGCACTCCCGAAGGCGTTGGTTTCTTCCGCGATCCGCCGGTGCTGCTAAAGGCGGGTGACGTATGCGAAGTGCGCGTGGAAAAGCTTGGCGCACTGCGCAATCCGGTCGTGGCTCCACGATGAACTTCCATTCCGGTTACGTCGCGCTCGTCGGCCGGCCAAACGCGGGCAAATCGACGCTGCTCAATCGGCTGGTCGGCGAAAAGATCGCGGCGGTCTCGAACAAGCCGCAAACCACTCGCTTCAAAATCCTCGGCATCGTTAATCGTCCCGCAGGTCAGATTGTCCTGGTCGATACGCCGGGCGTGCACAAACCCGGATACGAATTGAACCGGCGGATGATGTCTGCGGTGCATGATGCGCTGCTCGGCGTGGATGTCGTTTGTCTGATTCGCGATGCGTCGGCGGCGACCGGAAACGGCGATCGGTTTGTGCTTGATCTGGTGAAGCAATCAGGGAAGGCTGCGATTCTCCTGCTGAACAAGACCGACAAGCTGGCGGACAAGTCCCAGCTGTTACCACTGATCGAGTCATACCAGAAAGAGCACGAATGGAAAGCCATCGTCCCAATCTCTGCCTTAAAAGGCGATCAGATCGAACAACTGTTGCACGAGATGAGCGAGAACCTGCCGGAAGCCGGGCCCATCTTCTCGGACGATGAGTTCACCGATCAATCAATGCGCGCACTCGCGGCCGAGATCGTCCGTGAAAAGATCCTGGAAACGACTGGCGAAGAGATTCCTTATGTCACTGCAGTTGTGACCGAACGGTGGGAGGAGGAGCGGGAAGACTTCACCAGGATTTACTGCACGATTTTCGTCGAGCGCGACTCACAGAAGAAGATCATCATTGGCCGGGGTGCTCAGCGGCTAAAACAAATCGGAACGCGCGCGCGTGGAGAGATCGAGAAGATGCTGGGCCATCGCTGTCATCTCCAACTCTTCGTCAAGGTCGAAGAGGATTGGCGCGACAAACAGCGCCTGCTGAACGAAATGGGAATCGCATGAAGACCTGGCAGGTCATGGATGCGATCGTCATCAGCGATGCTCGCGAAGCAGCCGAGTACGGGCTGATGGAAGCCGGCGCGATTGGAACTGAGACGACCGACGAGGCAGAGGGCCGCCTGCGGGTGTCCGCGTACTTTGATAGTCCTGAGTCAGGAAATACCGCGCAGGAGAGCGTGCTTGCAGCTTTACAAATCTACGGCTTCGACAAAACTGCATTAATTGAATTTCAAACGCGCGTGATCGCCGATCAAGACTGGCTGTCTGAATGGAAGAAGCATTGGCGGCCAGTCGAGGTAGGTCGATTCATCATTGCGCCACCGTGGTCGGAACCGCCTGCTGCTGATGATCACCTCCTTATCCGTATCAATCCCGGCATGGCTTTCGGCACCGGCACGCACGAAACAACGCGGCTCTGCTTGAAAGCGATTGAAAAATACTACGCGAGTGGAAGCTTCCTCGACGTCGGAACGGGTACGGGAATCCTGGCCATCGCGGCCGCGAAGATATGTCAGAAGCCCGACCAACCGGGGCCCCCACGCGGGCAACCCGCGTGGGGTGGTCGTCAGGAAGGCTTACCTTCCATCACGGCATGCGACACCGATGCCGATGCAATCGCGATCGCGAAAGAAAATGCCGATTTAAATCAGGTGGGCGAGCACATCGATTTCCGCGTGGGAACGATTGATGAAAAGACACCTTCAGCGGATTTGGTTTGCGCGAATCTTACGGCGCCGGTGATCGTCGATCTGCTGCCCGCATTGCTCGGAGTCACTTGCGGCCGCTTAGTTCTGTCTGGAATTCTTGAGACCCAGTTCGAGATGGTGCACGCGCGGCTTTTGGAGCAGGCCGCGACGGTAAACGAAATCATGCAGGACAATGAGTGGCTCGCTCTGGTGATTTGATTTCCCTTTCCCAAGAGCGAGGGAGCAAGCGAAAAATGACTCGACGAAGGTTCTACGCACCGCGAATCGCATTCGCTGCCGACAGCGACACAATTACGCTTAGTGACGATCAGGCGCGACATGCGCGCGACGTACTGCGCCTCGGCCGCGATGATGAAGTCTTCGTATTCGACGGCGAGGGACGCGAGTATCGCTGCCTCATCGCGGACATCGGCTCGCGCTCAATGACGCTGACTGTCGCCGAGGAAACCGAAGCAGCCAGGCCTGAGTCACCGCTCGATCTCACCCTGGCGGTGGCTTTGCTTAAAGGCGAGAAGTTTGATCTCGTCGTACAGAAGGCCACGGAGCTTGGCGTGACGAGGTTGGTGCCGCTGATCACGGCGCGCGCGGATGTTCGGATTCGCGAACCTCAGGATGCAGCGCGAAAGGCCGAGCGTTGGCAGCGCATCGCGCTTGAATCAGCCAAACAGTGCGGACGGGCGCGGCTTATGCTGGTGGATAAACCGGCTAACCTCGACGAATTTTTCCGATCCATTACCGATGTTCACCTGGGGGTGATGTTTACCGCGCGTGACGGCGCATCGATGGAGGTCGCGTTTGAAACGAAGCCGGACTTTAAAAGCGTCATCGCGCTGGTGGGTTCGGAAGGTGGGTGGACCGACGATGAGCTAAGTCAGGCATGCAAGCACGAATGGCAGCTCGTAACTCTCGGCGGCCGCACGTTGCGCGCGGAAACGGCGGCGATTGTGGCTGCGACTCTGCTCCAGCATCGGCTCGGAGACCTGGGCTGAATTCTGATTGGTTAGAGGCGGGCTACTGCCCGCCGTTCTCTACATTGCGTTGGCGGGCGGTAGCCCGCCTCTAAACGATCAACGAAAAAGCCTCTCGGAACTGAAACCGATCTCATTTCGTTTACAGTGGCAGGTTAGTGAAAATGGCAGCAATCGAACCGCAAACCATCAATAGAGCACGCTGCGATTTGGCGCAACGGCTTCGGCTCAATGAAACGGAAATTACCGAAGTGGACGTCGAACCTGCCGATTTTCCGGATGGTTCACTCGGCGCACCGGTCGAAGACGAGATGAGCGCGCAGGTCATTACGCCCGGCTGGCGCATTCATTTCCAGGCCGGCGGCGAGATTTATGAATATCGCGCGACTGAGCGGCAGTTGCGTTTGGTAAACTTCAAAGGTCAGAACTGTCGCGTCTGAATATGCGCGCAATGATCTATGTCACGTAATTTCTGGCTCAACATCTCAATCGCGGCGGCGCTAATTCTGATCGCAGCGTTCGCTGGTCAATTGCACAAATGGCGGAAGAACCGTCCGGCGCGCGAGGCGTCCGACACGTCACGACCGCTGGACGCTGCGAGCGAGGGTGACGAGGATGAAGCAGGTTCGCTGAGGACTGAGATCCTTGTCCGCTTTAAGCCCGGCATTACGCGACAGGCGATTGAAACTATTACCACGCGTATGAACGACGACGTGGAAGATCGCATCGAGGCAGTCGAAGGTCTCTCAGTCATTGAAGACGAAGACAATCGGAGCGCTGACGAAGTGGTGGCGCAGTACCGCATGCTCTCGGAAGTCGAATACGCCGAACCGAACATTCAGATCAAGCTCGATCACGAAGGCGCCGGCAAACACGTCCACGCCAACGACGAACTCTTCTACAAGCAATGGGGACTGTTCAATCACGGCCAGGACGGGGGAAAGTCAGGCGCGGACATCAGCGCGATGCAAGCCTGGGCCACGACGCAGGGCAGCGGCGAGGTGGTCGTGGCCCTGCTCGACAGCGGCGTTGACTACACGCATCCCGATCTGGCCAGAAACATCTGGCGCCGGCCGGGAATCATCATCGCCTACCAGGACGAAGACCTGACGCCTGACGGGCCAATTGATGACATCAATGGGCTGAACCTGTTGGAAGACACGGGCGATCCGATGGACGACAACGGGCATGGCACGCATTGCGCCGGCATTATCGGCGCTGAAGGCGATAACGAGATCGGTGTCGCGGGCGTGAACTGGACGGTGAAGATCATGCCGCTGAAATTCATGGACGCCGAAGGCGTAGCCACAGTGCGCGACGCGATCGAAGCGATCAACTACGTGATCAATCGAAAGCGCGCCGGCGTGAACGTGCGCATCATCTCTTCGAGCTGGGGCACATTTGCGAAGTCCCGTGCGCTGGAAGATGTGATTCGCAAGGCCGGCGATGAAGGAATCCTGGTTGTCGCCGCCGCCGGCAACTCGAGTTCTGACAACGACGCCAAACCGCACTATCCGGGTAGTTTCGATCTGCCCAACGTGATCAGCGTCGCCGCTTTAAATCGGAATGATGAGCTGACGACCTTTTCAAACTTCGGCGCGACGAGCGTCGATATCGCCGCTCCCGGTCAGCAAATCGTCAGCACCTGGCTCGAGCACGGGTACCAGGAGAAGCAGGGCACTTCGATGGCAACCCCGTTCGTGTCGGGTGTGGCCGCGCTCATCCTCGCCGCCAATCCCGGCATTTCCATAGATGAATTGCGTGCTCGGCTGCTCAACTCGGTCGATCCGTTGCCGTCCTTGCGGGGCAAAGTCACCACCGGTGGCCGGATTAACGCCGCGAAGGCGCTGACGCCCTGAGATGTCTCGGCGTTGGGTCTCGACTTTCAGCGGCAACTTGAACTACGAATAATCCCGGCTAATCAAGTTTTCGTTGACTCTGATTAGGACTTCAAATATTCTTCGCCCGTTCTGCGCAACCCACAGGCTGGTCCTCAGAGCCTCGATAACGATTTCGATCCAGCCTTAGCTTTGAGCCAATCTAAATTCGAGTTTGCGCATGCGAAGCTGTGCCCGACCTCAAAGAAATCATTGACGGCCTTGTATACGCGCTGAAGCAGCTCTTTGGTGAGAATCTTCACCCACTAATAATCAAAATAGTTATCGGCGCTGTCCTGTTGGCGTTGCTCGTAAGAGGCGCGATTTGGTTTATCAAGATGTTGACCGAGAACATCGGACCTCTCTTGTATAGCGCTGATGAAAAGAAACGCGCGCGTCAACGGCGCCGGTTTGCCGAACACATCGAACGTGAAATAAAGCGGCTTAATAGCCTTGAAGAATGGAATGAATACCGCTTTGCGGAGCTCGAAGCAGAAGTTGAAGCAGATGCTGAGCGCCGCGTATTCCGGCTATTTGGTTTTGGGAAAGCTACGCGCAGCGGACTTCGACGCGAAAGGTCTTTATCTAAAGCTCTTGAGAAAAGCAAAGATCGATTAATTCAACTGGAGGGAGATCCCGGATCGGGTAAGAGTGTCGCGCTTCGGTTCGTCGCTCAATCGCTTGCCGACCGTGCGTCAAGATCAGGCAGTACGAAAAGTCTCATACCTATCTACATTAACCTAAAAGAATTATCGAGGCTCGATGGCGAGCCCGTAGATCGCACGCTCATTGAGTCATTCGTGTTCAAATCGCTTAACCGCGTAAATGACCGGGACATCGAAGAGTACCTTGAACAGGAATTCAGCACCGGAATCAAAGACGGAACATGGCTGTTTCTGTTTGACTCGTTTGACGAGATACCGGAAATCCTTAGCTCTACAGAAGCTGACGCGGTCATACGCTCCCATGCCGACGCTATCTCCGATTTCTTGAGTGGCATGAATCAGTGCCGCGGCGTACTCGCTTCACGACACTTCCGTGGTCCGGGTGGATCTCAGTGGGCACAGTTTAGAATTCTGCCGCTATCAGAGAAGCGTCGTCTCAACCTTATCCGGAAAGCTGAATTGGAACCGGTAGCGGAGGGCGAGGTGATATCGCAATTGGGATTCGCCAACCCGGAGATTCGCGACATGATCAGGAATCCGATGCTCCTTGGTTTACTTTGTGCACACATGAAGTCCGGCAATTCGTTTCCGAGTAACACTCACACCCTATTTGCTACCTACATCGACAATAGACTAACCCGGGATCGTGATCGGCTCTGGCGACGATTTAAGATCGAACCTGGGGAACTTCGGGTCGTGTCTGAGCAGGTGGCATTCGTTATGGCTGCGGATCTTGGCTTAGGCTTAAGTCCATCGCGCAAAGCACTTACACGAGCTTTGATTAATAGAGGAACGGAAATCGCGGCTCTCGGAAATTTCGAAGTGACTTTGGATGCTCTCGAATTCATCAAGCTTGCGCGGTCTGAAGTGGCAAGCGCCGTTGGTGACTCGAAACCCTTCACGTTTGCACATCGTCGTTTCCAGGAATATTTCGCAACGTGTGTGGCCCTTCGGGAACCCGAGCGCGTCACCGCAAAGGATCTGGTTAGTGATGCTCGATGGCGCGAAACGGCCGTCGTAATGTGTCAGACTCAGCCCGTCCAATCTCTATCACCGCTTCTTGACGAACTCAGGCGAACCCTTGCGTTGGCTATTAACTCGGTTCCGGAGGAATTCCTATTAGCCAGTGATGTCGGCGGTGCGGGCGAGAAACAAAAAAGAACGGTTATCGAACGATTTCCTTGGCCATTGCGCGCGCTTCATGTGCTCAGTCTCGTGCAAGACGGATTTGGACGTAGGTTAACGGAACTACCAAGTGACATCAGAGTACAAGCTGCGACGCTTGTAAATGCAGCGAGCAGTAGTGGCGGGCATTTCGATAGAAAATGGGCATTGGAAGTGGCCGGCGCGCTCCCCGCTTCAGAGTTAACTGAACTAATTCGACGTGCTTTTGCGACAGGCAGCCAGATGCTAAACGATGTCGCTTATAGACAAGTTGCCCGTCTAACAGAGATCCCTGGTGACATAGTCCGTTCAATTTATAAGGGATTAACCAGACTCGCCCTGGAAGGTCGACTACAAGCAGAGAAGTACTCAACTTATGCTCATCTGGCGCGTCTAGACAAAGCGGGCGATTTCATGAGGGCTTTTCGCTTGCTGTTGTGGATTCCATTCGTTGACGGTGTCACACACGCGGTGATTTTTGTTGTGGCGGCAGCCACCCTGCCGAAAACAGAAATGATTGTAAAGATGGGTATGCTTCTTGTCTTACTACTTGCTTGTGCCTTTTCCCATCTCAGTTTATGTAGACCCCAATACTTGGGAGCGGGCAGCATCAGTTTGGCAAAAGGGAATATCATGCTCCGGATCTATGCTCTTATTTTCGTGCCGGGTGTTGTGATTTTGCTTGCTCGAGGCTTGCATGGCCCAGCCTTGACGCTCCTGCCATTGCTTTTTTACATACTGGCATGGGCGCCGTCAGCATTATTAGCTTCCAGGGTGGGCCAGTTTACATCGATCGGCTGGTGGCCGGTTATGCCGCTGGTAACGATATTAATTCTTGGGAAGAATCTGGGGTCTATTCTTTCAAGAGTCTTTGAAAACAAACGCAAAGCGTTAGGTGTCATATTCCTTACGATCACGCTCGTTGTGATTTCCGGAGTATTGGTCTTTGCCATAATCCGGTTCGTGGATATTACGAGCCCGATTGTAATGTGGGTAATGTATGCAATCTATTCGTTCTCACTTCTTGTTTTTCTGGTGGGGAGGCGTCACTGGGTAAAGGACAGAATCCATTGGATTAGAGGGTCCAAGAATTATGCACATTCCATTACTTCGAGTGAATTTTTGAGATTGGTAGAACAGTACTCGACTGCGACAATGCGATTACGGTTGATCGGGCGGATTAGGAAAAACGCGTCTTTGGTGGCGACGGAAGAAACAGAAAACATGATTGCAAAGTTGTGCCTCCGCATTGAAAGGGATCGAATGCAACGGCAATCGAGCAGGTCGGGCGGCTCAGAAGAGAACATCCCGGACTTCTTTACCGGTAACAAATCCGAACCCGTCTCAGTTGACCGAGATGAGTTTGACACTTGGTATGAAACTCGACTTATAAAGAAAGGCACATTATTTCCCCACGAGTTTGATATCCTCGACGAGCTATCCTTGTTACTTGAACAGATTCGGGCGAGACAACACCGGACGGCCTGAGCTGCTCACTTCGATATACCGATTGCGGACTTGGGCGAATCCGAAATCAGGAGTGCAGGATGGGAGTTATTTCGGAAAACACTTCCGCGCCAGACAGCCCTCCTTGCGCGCGCGCCACACCCTGTGTGATTATTGGCTCAATGAATGTCACGATTCACATCCCCGAATTCCTGAGGAGCCGATAAAGAGTGAAGGCGGAATTAGCGCAATTAATCGCACTACAGAAGACTGATACAAATATAAGAACACTACAGACTGAAATCGAAAGCATTCCTGAAAGGCGCGCCGAGATCGAAAGAGAGTTCGATCAGCGCGCTTTTGAAATTCGTGCCCTCGAACAAAAGAAAGAAGCAGCCTTTCACGAGCGGGCGCGAGTGGAAAAGGAAATCTTCGAACAGAAGCAGCGGCTTGAGCGCGCTGAAAGAAACCTAAAGGCCGTCAAGAAGCCTGACGAGTACACGGCCGCGATTCGCGAAGCCGATGCCGCGCGCAAACAGATTTCCGCATACGAGACGCAGGTGCTCGAACAAATGGAAGGCTTCGAGTCGGCCGAGAAAGAATTGAAAGAGCGGGCGCCGGAAGTCGAAAAGCTGCGCGAAGATATGCAGGCGCGCTTTGCTGAGTTTGACGAGCAGGTGAAGCGGCAAGAGAAAGAGTTGGAAGAAGCGCGCGCGGAACGCGAACGGCTGATGAAGGAACTCCCCAAGCCGATGGCCGCCCTCTTCAACCGCATCAGCAAGCGCATCAGAGACGGCGTGGCCGTGGCGCGAGCGCACAATGGCGCTTGCACCGCGTGCTTCATGGCTCTGCGTCCGCAGATCATGGCCGACGTGAGGCGCGGCAATGAAGTGATCACGTGCGACAACTGCAATCGCATTCTTTACTACGAACCTGAGAACGCGGCGCAGCCGGCACACGTTTCGTAGAACTGGTTGTCTTTGTTTAGAGGCGGGCTACCGCCCGCCCTACTCTCGCGGGACGAAGGCGGGCAGTAGCTCGCCTCTAAACGATTGACATACTGGAATCCGGTCGGGTAAAAGTCGTGGCCTACGGAGAGAGCGAACATGGCGGAAGAAACTAGCGAGCGTAAGCCGGCAAAAACATTCGACAGCGCCTACGGTTTTTCATTCAGCATCGCAGTCGGATTGGTCCTGTTCATCGCCGGCCTGGTAATTAGCCTGACATTGAGTGATGGCACGAAGATCGGCTTGATCTTCGGAATACCTCTGCTGATCGCGGGCCTCGTGCTACCCGTCTTCATGATGCGCGACTTGTTCAAGACAAATGAGATTAACGCTCCCTGTCCGAACTGTAGCGCGCCCATCCGAACTTCAGACGCAACGCTCCGTCTGAAATGCCCACATTGTCACAGTGTGATTGATGTGCGAGAGAAAGAATTGATCCTGGCGGCGCAGTAGCCTGAAGCAGCTTAACTAGTCGTAATCGGGAGCCAATCTCGCGACGAATAGTCGCTCAGCGTCAGCGCGAACATAATTCCCATCCAAAACAGCGCCGCGGCAATCACCAGCCAAATCAGCCGACCACTGTAGCGCACGTGCATGAAATAGAGCACGACGAACGTCGCTTTTACGGTCGCGATCGTCAGCGCCACAATAGCGTTCAACGGCCCCGGAAAATCCTGGAATGCGGCGAGTACCGTAATCACGGTGCCGACCAACAGAACCAGAAAGATACCGATGTAGACCCGCGGATAAACTATGTGTTCGCTCATAACGGTACGTGCGCGTCTCGCGCGCTCTAATGGAAAGCACGCCAGAGGCGTGCGTACCTAATTAGTGTCCTTCCAGGTGCCGTCCCAACAGGTACAGCAAGGGAAACAAAAAGATCCAGATGATATCGACGAAGTGCCAGTACAACCCGAAGATCTCTACCGGCGCGTGATACTCGGGACTAAACTTACCGCGCCAGGCCATGATTAAGATGACGATCAGGATTCCGGCGCCGATAATCATGTGCAGCGCGTGCATGCCGGTCATGATGAAATAAATCCAGTAGAACATTTCGACATGCCGGACTGAGACACCTTCGGGCAGGTGAAACTTGTGCGGATCCGTGTCGCCGTGTTGCGCCACCGCTGGATTAAATGGATTGCCGGGGATCAACTGGCCAGGAATCAGATGATCATGGTACTTGGTGTTCCATTCGACGGCTTTGATACCGAGAAACGCGAGGCCGAGCACGAGCGTTAACACCAGAAAGATGATCGTATTTCGCCGCTTGCCGATCTGCGTGCTGAAGACGGCCATCGCCATCGTAAAGCTGCTGACGATCAGGACGAGGGTGTTCACGCCGCCAAGTTTCCAGTCGAGGTGATTACTCGCCACCGCGAACGCATCCGGATACTTGTAGCGATAAAGCGTGTAGGCCAGGAACATGCCGCCGAAGAACATTATCTCGGTGACCAGAAACACCCACATGCCGAGCGTGCCCGCCTCGCGCTGCTGCTCCATGTTCTCGAAATGGTGCTGCAACGCGGGATGCGCGTGTGGTTCGTGTTCAGTTGTCGCTAAACCCTCAGCCATAAAAAGGAAACGGCTTCTCCCTCTCGAACTTTCCGACTACTTCTTTCGTTTCCGGCGGCGCGAATTCATAAGCTTCCTCGCGCACGATCGGCGTCTCAATAAAGTTTTCCGTCGGGGGCGGCGAAGCCGTCTGCCACTCAAGTCCCGGTAACTGCCACGGATTCGCTTCCGCAAGGCGTCCGTATCGCAGCGACCACGCCAGATAGATCAGTGGAATCAGCAGCCCGATGCCGAGAATTGACGCGCCCGCCGTCGAAAGCACATGCAGTACTTGCCACGACACCTCTTCGACCGGGTAGGTGTGATAGCGCCGCGGCATGCCCATATAGCCGAGCACGAACTGCGGCGAAAACGTCAGATTGAAGCCGATGAAAACAACCAGCGCTGAGAAACGGCCCCAGCCTTCGGGATACATGCGGCCGGAAACCTTCGGCCACCAGTAATGCAGGCCGCCCAGATAAGCGAGCAGCGTCCCGCCCACCATGATGTAGTGAAAGTGCGCGATGACGAAGTAGGTGTCGCTCAAGTGTACGTCGGTCGCCAACGCCGCCAGGAATAATCCCGTCATGCCGCCGATGGTGAACAGGCCAATGAAGCCGAGCGCGTAGAGCATCGGGGTGTCGTACGAAATCGAGGCTTTATAAAGCGTGGCCGTCCAGTTGAATACTTTAATTGCCGAAGGAATCGCGACGGCGAAGCTCAGGAATGAAAAGATCATTCCGGCATAAACCGACTGGCTGGCGACGAACAAGTGATGGCCCCAGACCAGAAAACCGAAAACGGCGATAGCCAGACTCGAGAAGGCGACGAACTTATAACCAAAAATGTTCTTGCGCGAGAAGTTCGCGATCAGCTCACTGACCACGCCCATCCCGGGCAGGACCATGATGTAAACGGCCGGATGCGAGTAGAACCAGAACAGGTGTTGAAAGAGGACCGGATCGCCTCCCAGCGCCGGGTCGAAGATCCCGATCTTCGCAAGTCGTTCGAATGCCAACAACAGCACGGTGATGGCAATGACCGGAGTGCCGAGGATCATGATCAAGCTGGTCGCGTAGTGTGACCAGATAAAGAGCGGCAGCCGGTACCAGGTCATCCCCGGCGCGCGCATCGTGTGAATCGTGACGATGAAATTCAGGCCGGTCAGAATCGATGAGAATCCGTTGATGAAAATTCCCAGGCCCGTCGCCAGCACGTACGAATTCGAAAACGTAGTGCTGTAAGGCGTATAGAAGGTCCAGCCCGTATCGACACCACCGGCGAGCAGCGCGTAAATCGTGA
Source organism: Pyrinomonadaceae bacterium (assembly GCA_036277115.1). Taxonomy (NCBI): domain Bacteria; kingdom Pseudomonadati; phylum Acidobacteriota; class Blastocatellia; order Blastocatellales; family Pyrinomonadaceae; species Pyrinomonadaceae bacterium. The sequence continues at coordinate 619,237 of DASUNM010000023.1, read as the reverse complement.
TGATGCCGCCGAGCATGTAGATGTACCAGCTCAACAAATTGATCCGCGGGAAAGCGAGATCCTTCGCACCAATCATCATGGGCACGAGGAAGTTGCCGAGCGTGGCCGGGATCGACGGAATCAGGAAGAAGAACACCATGATGATTCCGTGCTGCGTGAACATCTTGTTGTAGGTGCTTGATTGCGTGAGGTCGCCCTGCGGCGTCAGCAACTCCAGGCGAATCGCCATCGCGTACAGACTGCCGATCAGAAAGAAAAAGCTGATGGCCCCCATGTAGAGGATGCCGATCCGCTTATGGTCTTTGGTCAGCAGCCACGACTTGATGCCGTATTCGGCATTCAGGTAATTCGTGCGTGGCGGTTGGATAGTGAATTCTTCCATTGGAAACTCAAATTAAACCCAATTCTTCGACTGTGCCGTCGCTCGACTCGTCGCTTGCCACCGCACAGTGCGGTAAGGCTCTGCCTTACCGTTGCTCCTCCGTTTAGAATTGAGGCTACGCCTCGACGACCTCCGAGGCGTAGCCTCGGAAAGAAATTTAGTTCGCTTCTCGGTAAGCCATAGGCTTACCGCACTGCTGCGGCGAAGCCGCAAGAACTCTTCTGTTCAGATCCAGACATCATCTATTGGGCGAAGTTGGGCTACTGCTTCGCACCGGGTTCGCGCTTTGCGGCGTTCCGGTCGCCGGCGGCTTTGCCGTCGTCGTTTCTGGCTGCGTGGTCGAAAGCGACTTGATGTACGCGACCAGACTCAAAAGCTGCTCTTCGGTCACTTGTCCCTGGAACGACGGCATTATCGGCCCAAAGCCAGTGACGACCTTCGCCTGCGGATTGATAATCGATTCGCGGACATATCCCTCATCAGCTTTCGCCGTCCCATTGTTAAGCACGCGATTGCTGCCGAAAACGCCGAGCAGCGTCGGGCCGCGTCCGCCTTCCGCATTGGCGCCGTGACATGACGCACAGCCGAGCGATTCGTAAAGCGAATGTCCGACCGCGGCCGGGGATGCCGCGTTCGCATTACCGCTCAGCCAATTGTCGAAAGCGGCAGGCTCCATGACTTCAATGTAGCCGCGCATGCCCGAATGATTCATGCCGCAGTATTCGGCGCAGAAAAAGTGATACCGGCCGGGCTTGGTCGCCTCGAACCATTGCACGGTGTACTTGCCGGGGACCACGTCCATCTTGTTCCGAAACGCTGGAAAGAAAAGGTCGTGGATCACGTCTTCGGTCGTCATGATCAACTTAACCTTGCGACCGACGGGCACGTGCAGTTCATTGATTTCGCGCTGGCCGGTCGTGTGTTGAAACTTCCACATCCACTGTTTGCCGACAACGTAAACTTCCATCGCATGCTGCGGTGGACGGTACTGCGCAAAATAAACTTTCGCGCCCCAGACAAAGATCGTCATCGAAATGACCAGGGGGATTACCGACCAAAGCGTCTCGAGTTTGGTCGAGCCTTCCACGGGCCGCGGAATTTCGAACGGGTTGCGGCGGCGATAGCGGATGACAAAGAAGATGATGACGAGCGAAATCAGCGTCACAAAGAAGACCGTGACGCCCGAGATATAGAAATACACGGCGTCCACGTCGTCCGAAAGTGTCGAAGCACTTTCAGGAATGAATGGAATCCAAGACTGTAGTAACAACATCAACATCGCGATTGCTTAGAGGCGGACGCCCGCCTCTATTGCGCGGGCAACGCCCGCGCCTAAACAAATTCTTTAGCTAACCGCGCGGACAACATTCGTCCCGCGCCTTCGCAACTTCAACAACATTCCGACAATCAATCCAACCGTAATCACTCCGGCGACCTTCATGCCATTCATCACGGACGCGCCATACTTTCCGGTCGCCGGGTCATAGTGATAGCAGTACAACATCAGCGTATCGACGGGCGTGCCGATGTGATTCTCCGAAGCTTCGACCAAAGCGAGCCGCATCCAGTGATGCGGGTACTCGATGCCATAGAAATAGCGCGCAAGTTTTCCTTCCGGCGTGGTCACGAAGATTCCGCTCGCGTGCGCAAACTGGTTCGTCTTGTCGTCCCACTGGTAGCGAAAGCCCACCGCGTCAGTCACGCGCTTGATGTTCGCATCGTCGCCGGTCAAAAAATGCCAGCCGGCATTGGCGTTCGCACGGTTGTAGGCCTTCACGTAGGTCTGTTTCGCGGCCGCGGCCAGTTGCGGCGTCTCGCGCGAATCGAAACTGATCGCGACGATTTGATAATCTTCGCCGGCATTGAACGAAACCTGCCGCACCGAAGTCAGCGTGCCGATCAAAATCTGGTTGCAGAGCCTCGGACACGAGTAATAAACCAGCGCCAGCACGACGGGCTTACCTTTGAAGTATTCACCCAGACGCACTTCGCGGCCCTGGTCATCTTTGAAGACCGCATCGAGCGGCAGAGACTCGTTCAGACGCTGATCGATACCGACCTCTTTCAAAATCGGCGGCAATCCGGTCGAGACACTCCCTGACTTCGTGCGCGCGCCATACAAAGGCGAAGTCAACGGCGGAACGCCGGGCTGCGCGAAAACTGTGAGCAGTGAACAGTGAGCAGTGAGCAGAAGTAAAACAGTGAGCAGTGAGCGGCGCGCAGTGCGCAGTAAGAAGCCCGAACGCGATCGAGCGCCGTCTTGGGTGAAAAACTTGCGAGTCAATAGCTTGAAGTCAGCCGTCATTTTCTGCTCACCGCCTACTGCTCACTGCTCACTCTTCTTCACCGTCAGTTGCTTCAAAGCTTCTTCCTTCGCTTGTTCGATAGGCATGCCGAAGCGTTGACCGTGCTCGTCGGTCGGACCGTGTTCGAGCACGTGATTCCACTGTTTGCGCAAGACTCTGATCTCCCACAGCGGATCCTTTGGCGTGTCGAATCCTTTATTCGCCGTTTGAAACTTGCGCTCTTCGTGCTGGCCCGGCGCCGCTTTTTCAAGGCTCTCGGCAAAACCCGGCGCGCCTTGCAAACGCGGCTCAGGCGGTTGGCGTTCTTCCGCGGTCGGCGCTAAAGGAGATCGATGTTGGGTCTGTTCTTGATGCGTCTCAGACCTTTGCAACATGCGAAACATGCCCCACAAGCCGATAAATGTAACAATCGTGAGCACCAGCAGCCCGATGACAAACTTCGCGATACTGCCGACGTCAACGTCACTCTTCTCGTGCGTCACATCGATATTCTTGATGTGCGACGTGTCCGGCGTCTCGGTTATGTGTAGATCGCGCTTACTCATGAAGTTAATCGTCTAATCTCTAATGCCCGTGGGCCGGCTCAAGCGCCTGCTCCAATTGCGGATCGTTGATCGGCAGCAGCGGCCGCTTCTCCAGCTGCCAGGCGAACGTTCCGATCCAAAGTCCGCCAATCGCGATCGGCGCGACAAAATCCATCCAGTTCAAAACAAAATGTCCGTGGCTGTACGTTGGTTCAACCAGCCAAATCGCGTCGAGGATTCGCATCAACAGAATGAGACCGGCGAGCATCGCCAACTTCGGCGCGCTCTTTTTCGTCGCCCGCGACAAAAGCGTCATAAACGGAAATGCGAATTGCAGGATTACGATAATTATCGCGATCTTGCCCCAACCCCCACGCGCGCGCGCGACGTACCACGTCGTTTCCTCCGGCAAGTTCGCCGACCAGATGATCAGGTACTGCGAGAACGCGAAGTACGTCCAAAGCATCACCAGCGCCAGCGTCAGGTTTCCCCAATCGTGATAGTGCGACCGCTGCACGACTGTGTCCATCGGCGCCCGCGCTGACAGCCACGTCATCACCAAAGTGGTGAACGCGAGCGCACTCAAGCTCCACGACGCGACAAAAATCAATCCGTAGATGGTTGAGTACCAGGCCGGATCAAGCGACATCGCCCAATCGACCGCCGCAAACGTGACGCTCAGGATCAGAAGTCCGAGTCCGGGGCCGCTGACCATTTGCATCTTCTTTTTTACTTTTCGGCCCGCGCCCCGGTCCTGCTGGAGCGAAAGCCAGTTCAGAAGCATGGCCAGGGCCGACCAGATGACGAAATAGATCACCGCGCGGATGACGAAGAACGACGGATTCAAATACGCGGCGGCCTTTTTCTGCAACGCCTCCGTCTTGTTCATGACAGCCGGATCCGTCCACGCATAAATGTGATTGAGACCGATGATGATTGGCACAAACAGCAGGACCATCAGCGGCAGCGTGCGCGTCGAAGCTTCGAGCACTCGACGGATTACCAGTCCCCACGCGCCGCCGGTTAAGTGCTGCAGCATGAGCAGCGCAAGGCTGCCGACGGAGATCCCGACCCAGAAAATGTAGCCAACCAGATAGCCGTGGAAGAAATGAGGGCGATCGAAAAGCGCGCCCACGATCATCAGCAGCGTAAACACCACGCCGACGCCGAGCGCGATGTTGCGCACGCGAGTAAGGTCTGTCGGAGGTGTGTAGCCCTGGATCATCTGTGCTGTGAATTCCCCGCTGGACTTGGTGACGCAGCCGGTTGAGCTGTGGTCGAAGTGTCTGCCTTCATCTGACTCAACTGTAGAGCGCGAACGTAGGCAGCGATGCGCCATCGATCTTCGACTGGAACTTGCGATGCGTAACTCGGCATCGCGCCCCAGCCATTCGTCATCACGTCAAAGAAATGTCCGACCGGCGCCTGTCGCAGGCGATCCTGGTGATAACTCGCCGGCGAAGGCCGGTTGAATCCGCGACGCGCCACAATTCCGTCGCCGTAACCCGTCATCCCATGACAAACGGAGCAGTAAATGTTGTAGCGCTCCTGTCCGCGATCCAGATCCGCCTTCGTGATGGTCATCGGGATCGTCTCGACATCATCCGGAAACGCGTTGGCGGCGGTTCCGGGCGTTGCTTGGCCAGGCCGCTGACTTTGCTGCTCTCCGCTCAGACTTTCTGCCGTCAGCTTCTTTCCGAAATAGAATTCGCGATTCTCTTTCAAGTGACCGCGCGGCACTGTGCCAATGAGCGGCTGCTGCCCGTTGTGAAGCGCGTTCGCGCGATAAGGTTTCATGCGCGGCTGATCCTGCATGTCGCGACGGCAACCAGTGAGCAGTGAGCAGAAGGCAGTGAGCAGTAGCAGAAGAAGACACGGAGACACGGAGACGCGGAGACGCGGAGCCGTCTTGATCAGTTCTCCTGATATCTGACTTCTGACTTCTGACTTCTGTTTTCTAAAGCTCAACATCGACCACTTCTCTCGGATCCAAATTCTTCAGGAACCGCACGGCTTCATCGTGATTGAACATCACATCCTTTGCTTCGATCACCAGGAAGAAACTGTCGCGCGTCGCCAGGGCAAAGCTCGGCGCGTTAAAAACCGGGTGATAGGGCTGCGGCAGCTTATTCAGCGCCAGCATCCCGAACACGGCCGCAAACGCGGCTCCCAGGATCGTGCATTCAAACGTAATCGGAATGAATGCGGGCCAGCTGTTGAATGGTTTGCCGCCGACGATGAGAGGATAGTCAACCACTTCCATCCAGTACTGCATGAAGTAGCCGCCCAGGGCCCCGAGCAAACCACCCGCAAACACAATGTACGGCAGCGTCGTGCGCTTGAAACCAATCGCTTCATCCAACTCTTCGATCGGAAACGGCGAGTAGCCATTAATCTGCCGATAGCCCGCTGAGTACGCTTCGCGCGCGGCCGCGACCAGCTGACTCGGATTATCGAACTGGGCCATGACGCCGTAGAGTTTTGGTTGTGTGCTCGCTTTCATAAGACCTATGGGTCCTATATGACCTATACGACCTATGGTTCCTCCGCCTCAACCTCGGCTTCCGGTAAAATCGTGCGCATCTCAAAAATCGAAATCATCGGCAGGAAGCGAATGAACAGAAACACCAGGCTGAGGAAAAATCCGATCGTGCCGATGAACATCGCCCAATCCCAACGCGTCGGCTCGTAGAATCCCCACGACGACGGCAGGTATTCGCGATGCAAACTTGTGACGACGATCACGAATCTTTCCAGCCACATGCCGATGCTTACTACGAACGAAATCAGCCACAGCGCCAGCAGATTCGATCGTACTTTCTTAATCCACAGCAGTTGCGGCACCAGTCCGTTGCACAGAATCAGCGCCCAGTAGTAGAGGGCGTACGGCCCGTGCATGCGGTTCCAAATCATGAAACTCTCGTACGGATTGCCGCTGTACCAGCCGAAGAACGCTTCCATCATGTAGCCGTACACGACGATCAGGCCGGTCGCGAGCATCACCTTCGCCATGTTGTGCATGTGGCGCATGGTGATAAAGCTCTCGAGGCCATAAACCAGTCGCAACGGAATCGTCAGCAGCAAAACCATGGCGAAGCCCGCGTAGATCGCGCCGGCCACGAAGTAAGGTGGAAAGATCGTCGCGTGCCATCCCGGAATCACGCCGACGGCAAAGTCGAAGCTGACGATCGTGTGCACGGAAAGCACGAGCGGCGTCGCCAACCCGGCCAGCAGCAGATAGGCCATCTCGTAGCGATGCCAGTGACGCGCAGAACCGCGCCAGCCCATCGCCAACATTCCGTAGATCATCCGGAACCCTTTGCTCTTCGCGCGATCGCGCAGCGTAGCGAAATCGGGAATCAAGCCAATGAACCAGAACAGCGCCGAGACAGTGGCGTACGTCGAAACCGCAAACACGTCCCACATCAAAGGGCTGCGGAACTGCGGCCAGATGCCCATCGTGTTCGGATACGGAAACAGCCAGTACATAAGCCACGGCCGCCCCAGGTGCATGACGGGGAACATTCCGGCCTGCGCGACCGCGAATAAGGTCATCGCTTCGGCGAAGCGATTGATCGAGGTGCGCCACTTCTGACGCAGCAACAGCAGAATCGCCGAAATCAAAGTCCCCGCGTGACCGATTCCGATCCACCAGACGAAGTTCAGAATGTCGAGACCCCACGCGACCGGTACGTTGACGCCCCACAAGCCAATACCTTCAAACAGCAGGCTCGTGATCGTGAGGAGCAACAACTGGAACAACACGAACGAGATCGCAAAACCGACGAACCAGCCGATCGGCGTCTTGCGCTTCAAGACGATCGAGCTGATCTTGTCGGTGACTGAACCGAAGGTCAGCTCAGTCCCAACCACCGGATGCGTTCCGTGAATCGATGTGTGTTGGTCGCGTGGTTCGTCCATTTACTGATACGTCCCATTTGTCCCATGCGTCCCATTCGTCTCATGGGACATAGGCGACGTACGGGACGGATGGGACCTATCCCTTAATTTCCGGATTCGGATTCCTCAACGCCGCCAAGTACGTTGTCCTGGGCCGCGTGTTCAGCTCCGCGAGCAATCCATAATCGCGCTCGAGCGCTTTCAATTTCGAAACCTTGCTGTTCGGATCGTTAATATTGCCGAATACGATCGCTTCCGTCGGGCAGACCTGCTGGCATGCGGTCACGATCTCGCCGTCGCGCACCGGACGGCCTTCAATCTCTGACTGAATCTTTGTGGCCTGAATTCGCTGGACGCAGTAAGTGCATTTCTCCATCACGCCGCGGCTGCGCACCGACACGTCCGGATTGCGCATCAACTGATAAGTCGGCGTGTCCCAGTCGTTGTAAAGGAAAAAGTTGAAGCGGCGCACTTTGTAAGGGCAGTTGTTCGAGCAGTACTTCGTCCCGACGCACCGGTTGTAAACCATGTCATTCAGGCCTTCCGCGCTGTGCACCGTCGCGTGCACCGGGCAGACCGGTTCGCACGGCGCGTTCTCGCAATGCATGCAAGGCACGGGTTGGAAGAATGGCCCTTCAGGTTTCGCCTCTTCACCTTTGAAATAAGAATCGACCCGAATCCAGTGCATTGAGCGGCCGCGCGCGACCTGTTCCTTGCCGACAATCGGAATATTGTTTTCCGCCTGGCAGGCGACCATGCAGCCGTTGCAGCCGATACAACTGTTCAAGTCAATCGACATGCCCCACGCGTAGCCCAGCCCCTGATTCTTGTAATCGAATTCGGGATACAAAGAGAGTTCGTGCAGCTCTTCTTTTAAATGCGCTTGCTCTTCGCGTAGATGATCTTTGTCGTGCTCGTATTCTTTGATTGAGTACTCGCGCAGGATGTCGCGCGGCTTCGTCTCGGACGGCGCCTGCATACTGAAGTGCACTTGCGTGGTCGCCAGTTCGTACCGCTGACCGGTTTTGTTGACCCACGCGCCGGCCGCCGTCCAGGCCATGTCCGAACGCCGAATGTCGTATGCGCTGAAACCGACGTTCGGCGCGATGCGTCCGCCGAACAATCGTCCATAGCCGAGATGAATCGTAATAACGTCATCCGGCTGCCCCGGCATCACCCACACGGGGACTGATTTGCTGACCGTCTTGTCGCCCAGCCCAAGCTGGACCATGTCAACGAAAGCCTGCTTGCCCTTTTTGTCTTCTTCGTAATTCGGTGGCGTCACGCCGAGCTTTTGCGCGGTGGCCGGACTGACGTATGCGACGTTGTCCCAGGTGACTTTGGTGAGCGGCTTCGGCAATTCCTGGAGCCAGCCGTTGTTCGCGAAGCGTCCGTCGTATATTGATGGATCCGAACGAAAGACCAGTTCGAAAGTGTTTGCCGGAGCAGGCGTCCCGCCTGCATTTTGCAGGGCGCTTGCCCAATCTGACTTTGCCGCAACTGTTTTCGCCGGCAGTGCGGTATTGGGAATGAACCCATCGTGCAGCCACTTGCGCCACTGGCTCTCGAAATCGGTGGAGGTCGCCGGCGTTGGTGAAGACGCCGGTGTTGGCGAAGGTGAAGCGCTTGGCTGAGCTGAAGCGGTGCGCGCGGCTCCCGACTGCTGACTCCTGAGCCCTGCTGTTGTTCCGGCTCCTAACTCCTGACTCCGGGCTCCCGCAGTTCGCCAGTACTCTTTCACAATTTCGTAAGGCCTTTTGTCGTAGTTATCCGAGAACAGCGCGAGCATCTCGTGCGCGGTCTTGCCGTCGTACAGCGGCGCGATCAGCGGCTGCACCAGCGTCACGGTCCCGTCGTACGCGCGGGTGTCGCCCCACGATTCCAGATAGTGCGCCGCCGGAATGTGCCAATGACAAATGTCCGACGTTTCGTTGTTGTCGAGACTCAGGTGCGCGCGCAGCTTTACCTTGCTCAGCCGATTGAAATCGAGCCGCAGATCAATCGGCGTGTTATAAGCCGGGTTGCCTCCGATGATTACCAGCGTCTCGACTCTGCCACCATCGATGTCGGTAACGAGTTCACGCAGCGACTGTGTTTGATCGACTGAGTTCGCTTCGAGCGGATCGCTGTAGAAGACTGTCTTGCCGACGTTGCCTAACGAATCGTTCATCGCGTGGCCCATCGCGTGGACGTAATCAGGTTGATCCGCGCCGACAATAACAAGCGACGAGCCTCTGTGACTCATGAGGTCTTGCTGAACTGCGTTGAGCGAGCCGACCGGGACGATGATACCCGCGCTGGCTTGGGTTTTGCCGAACGATTGAATGATGGCGGGGCCGATCGACTTCATCATTTCGCTGGGCTTCACGGCGAACCGATGATCGGCATTCGCGCCCGTCAATGTCGGCGTGCTTTCAATCACGTACAGCCGATTCATCTCTGTCTGGTTGCGATCGACGCCGCGGCGACGCGCGTAATCGCGCGCGTAGCGCAGATTCTCCGGATGACCATTTAAGAAATCAGAACCGAGCGAAAGAATCCGATCAGCTTTACTGAAGTCGTAGGTCGTGTGCACGTCCTGGCCGAACGCGAGGATCGCGCCGGCGCGCGCGTTGTCGCGATTGAGCGGTTCGTACTGATGCCACTTCGCTTCGGGAAAGTCCGTGAGAATTTGCCGCATCTGCGCCGCGAGACTTGGCGAAGTAATCGCCTCAGTCAGAAAGCGCAGGCCGGCGCCGCGTTTCGCGCGGATGCCATCGTTTTCTCTTTCGAGCAGCCCGCGAATCTCAGCGACGAATGTTGTCCAGGGGCGCGTTTCGCCGCGATAGAGCGGCGTTTGCGAACGATCTGGGTCGTAGAGCGAAAGGATCGAGGCTTGGGAAAAAATATCGCTCGCCGTGGATCCGCCGCTGCTGGGATGTTCGGGATTACCTTCGATCTTCGTCGGCCGTCCTTCATTGCTGCGCACGAGCAAAGGCACCGCGACACCGCCCAACGTCATTGCGGTGGCAAAGAACAATCCTTTACCCGGGATGAGTTCTTCAGGTTGGCGAACGTATGGAACAACCTTCTCGGGTGGTTGGATCACGCAACCACTCAAGCCGGCGAGTGCCAGCGACGCACCCATGATCTTAAGGAACGTTCTGCGCTCGACGGGGTCATTCCATTCGTCGGCGGCATGCGGGAACTCGCGTCGCACGAACTCTTCGACGATTGGCGAACCCGCGAGATCTTCCAGCGAACGCCAGTATTCTTTGGGCGACGAAGTGGAGTCAGAACCACCTGTAGCGGGTGGTTGATCACGCATGATGCGATCTCGAAGAAGCTTGAAATTGATGTGACGATCGTTACTCATTAGCTTTGTGGCACAGACTTTAGTCTGTGGTTTCCGCTTTCACAGACTGAAGTCTGTGCCACTCCTACCGGTGACAGGTTGAACAGCTTGTCAAAACACTCTGACCCTTGTTCGTCTTGATCTGAATGTTGTACTTCTGCACCAACCTTGCCCCTTCGTCTTTCTGGTTAGCAGGCGGCTGCCATTCCATGTCGAACACTTTTTCCTGCGGTCGCACGTATTGCTCGGGCTTGCGATGACACTCGAGGCACCACTCCATCTGCAGCGATGCCGTCTGATAAACGACCGGCATCTCGTCGATGCGCCCGTGACACGTCGAACAGCCGACGCCTTTATTCACGTGAATCGAGTGATTGAAGTATGCGTAGTCCGGCAAGTCGTGCACGCGAATCCACTCCAAAGGCTTGCCCGTCTTAAAACTGGCGCGCACCGGCTCGAGGTAAGGACTGTCCGCCCAGATCTGTTTGTGGCAGCTCATGCAAACATCAGTGGACGGAATGCCGGCCGACGCAGATGTCTCCACACTCGTGTGGCAGTAGCGGCAATCGACGCCGTCATCGCCCACGTGATGCTTATGACTAAATTGAATTGGTTGTTGGCGCTCGATGTACGCGCCGGTGTTCCAGCCAGAACGATTGATGCCGACGCCAACGAACATCGCGGCGACCAGAAAGAAAATGGCGCCAAAAATCGTGGCTCGCGCCAGATAGTTTGTGCTGTGTCGAAATATCTGAGGCATTGCCGCAGATGAATCTAAAACCCTTACGAAGACAAACTACCACGTCCTCGTTCCGGGCGAGCGGGGCAATTCCCGCATCTCAACGTTTCTCCAAAGTAGTACTCGAATTGCTTGTAGTGCGCTTACTTTAACGAGAAGCCGAATATTTTTCAAACGATTGTTTAATAAGTGGTAGCATGCGATCTCACAAATGTTTGTCGGACACTATGCGGTTGGGCTTGCAGCGAAGCGGTTTGCGCCGAGAACTTCACTCGGAATCCTGATTGCCGCGCCAATTCTTCTCGATCTCATTTGGCCGGTATTAGTGCTGATCGGTTGGGAGCACGTCTCGATCGTCGATAGTCCCAATCCATTTCTTCGGCTGCAATTCGATTCATATCCGATCTCACATGGACTGGTGGCCGCGCTCGGATGGGCGACTTTGTTCGCGTCCATCTATTTCGGAGTCGCGCGCTATCTCGCCGGCGCGATCGCGGTTTGGGTCGGAGTTATCAGCCACTGGCTGCTGGATTACGTGATGCACTGGCCGGGTTTGCCTTTGCAAGCGGGCAGCAGCCGTCTGTTAGGTCTGGGATTATGGAACCGTCGTTGGATTGCGGTGGCGGTTGAGCTGACGCTGCTGGCGGTGGGAGTGGCAATCTATATATTTCAGACAAGAGCGAAAGATAAGTTTGGAAGTTATGGTTTCTGGGCTTTCGTAGCCGCGATCGTTGCCCTCTATGGAGTCGTCGTGTTCGGACCTGCGCCGTCGAGCGTGAACAAGTTAGCCATCGGCGCGCTCTCCAGTTTCCTGTTCGTGCCGCTTGCGTGGTGGTTCGACGGCCATCGAGAAGTTCGTCACGGCGGCGCGAACGATAGTGGCTAGTTCACCCACCGTCTGTGAAGTAACAAACCCGCACCCTCATCCGCGCCACTAATACCTTCCGCGCCGGCTTATCAAATTAATAAGCGCAACGAACAAAGCCGCTCCGATAATCGACCAGACGATTGGGAACGTCATGCCGCCGACGGGTATTACGATCAGTTCAGGCAGGTGAAGCGCTCCCGCCAACCAGGTCCCCAGCAACGCGCCGATAAATCCCAGCGCAATCGACACCAGGCATCCGCCATGCGAATAGCCGACAATCGCTTGCCCTAAAGCGCCACACACGCCCGCCACCAAGAGCAGAACCAGGAATTGAATCAGCATAACTGTTCCTCCAAACCGTCAACTTTCAAGAGGGGACTTTAGGTAGTTGCTGCATTATCAGGGTACGCGCGCGCAAGTCAAACACCGGTCGCAACGCGGGTGTCCTGTTTCTTTGGGTGCTCTGTGGTTCTCGGTGTCTCTGTGGTGATATTTGCTGATAATTCACCACAGAGACACAGAGTCACACATAGATTCTGGAAGTAGAACAACTTATGAGACTACAGGCGTAAACAAAAGCCTTCCCAACCGCCCATTCGACTCGTTATAATCCCAAGGCAGGACGCCGGTAATGGCAACCCTGAAGCGCCCCCAAGACACTAAGCCTAGCGGTTTACAAATTGGCTTAACCGCCGCATCGCGAACCTCACAAATTCAATAGCGTCGGCTTCAGATTAAACAAGGAGTTTCAAAGTTTATGTCGAAGTTTCTAATCTCTCTATTCTTAGTCGCCGCGACTTTCTCAGTCGGTCTGGCGCAAGCTCAATCCCAAAATCCTAACGATCCGCCGAACATGGGCGCCGCTCCGAAGGAAGCGAACGGAGTCGGCCGGCTTGATCTGCGAGTTGTCGACGAGGACGGAAATCCTGTCGAAAACGCTCACGCTAAACTGGAATCCACCCGCTCGGACGGATATTTCTGTGAAAGCTGGAATGACACGAACGCGCGCGGCGTGGCGGTTTTGCCGCCGATTCACATGGGCACGCTGAAGCTGAAAATAAAAGCCAAGGGTTTCAAGACAATGGAAATTGAAGTTCCGGCCAGCTCCCTTAATGAGCCCGTCCGAGTGACTCTGGTTCGAAAGAAGTAACCAACCGAATCGCGGGTTTTGCTCCGCCAGGAGCAGGATGTTTATAGCCCGCATCGTCGTAACCAAGGCTCCACGCGTAGCGAGACCACATCTCGCTGCGCGCGGAGTTTTTTTGCACTTGCGTTCTATAAACATCGCGGCCCTGTGGGCCGCAAAGACCAGTGACTCGATGTCCCCACCGCTCCGACGTTGGGTTGGAAGGCCTGTGCGTTGCTGTTAAACTACACGTTTTCTTAGGGCGAGAAATTCCTGTCTGAACGCTGGTGATCATGAAAACTGCTTTCGAAACGTACCTGGAACAACAGACCGAAGAGTCCTGGGCGGCCGCGCTCGCGACCCTCCTGCGAACTGTCCACGAAGTCGACCGCAACGCGACGCAAATCTGGTTCGCGTTTTACCCGCTGTCTTTGCATCGCGCGCTTCAGGAAACTGACGATCGCGAGAAGCTCGCCCGCGAGCTGCTCCTTCAGGGCGATTACGAGCTGAAAGCCCGGATCGATTCGTCGCATCACTTTCTTTATGGCCATCGGTTTTGGCCTCAGGTTAAAGCCGCGGTTGAGCAATATGCGAATGAGTGGCATCGCCTTCAGCAGTCGTTGGCCGGTGAGAAAGCGGAGGCTACTGTCCAAGCTGTGCTCGCGGAGCAGGTTTTCTCGGTCGCTTCTACCGTGGCCGCAGAACTGAAAAAAGACGAATCGCTGCTGGTCGGCATTACGGCAGTGGCCTTCATGACGGTCCGCCAAGTCGGACTCGAAGCATTCAAAGCCGCGCCGGGCACGCTGGCCATCGACAAAAAACACCTCAAGCAAAATCCTGAAGAGATCTTGAACGCGCGGGCGAAGGATGACAGTCAGGGATTGTTAGGTTTTCTCAAGACGGTTGATAAGCAGTGGACAATCACCTGGGACGAAAACGATAACGAAGCGAAATACAAATTGCGCGAGGCCCAGGATCTTGCGTGGGGCGCCGCCGAAGATCAATCGCGCGACTGGACCGCCATCGATCCGAGACGAATTGAAGGTCCGATCCCGGTCGAATGTCGCTCCGCTTCCTGCGGCACGTGTTGGGTGGGCGTGCTGGGCGGCGCGGAAAAGCTTTCCGACGTCGCGGCGCGCGAGGGCACGAAGATCAAAGAATTCGGCTACATCGACACGGCTGAACCAAAACCTCTGATTCGTTTGGCGTGTCAGGCGCAGGCCAGCGGCGCGGTCTCAATCGTGATTCCGCCCTGGAATGGCCAATTTGGAAAGTATCTGAAGAGTTTGAAAAACTTTGACCTGGGCAACAGCAAAGAAAATTGAGCTTAAAAACTATTGGCGATGGACAAGAGCGGACTTATTATCAGGGCATGAACTCGCTAATTCGTAAAACCATCTTCCTGCTATCCGTTATCTCAATCGCCGGGGTTGCCGGATCCGCGCAAACAAAACCTGAAAACTTATTCAATCCACCGAGCTGGATCCTGGGCGAGTGGGCGAACCTGAGCGGGCCAGAGCCTAACAAAATCGAGCGCATTGCGTTCAGCGAGCACGAAATCGAACTGGTTCAGGGCATGGCCGAAGCAGGCGTTAAGTTTAGCGGCAAATTCAAAAAGTATAAGGTGGAGGAGACGCCCGGCGCCGAAACCTATCGCATCGTGGTCTCAAACTCGAAAGACGAGTTGATTTGGGAATTCACTTTTTGCCCTCAGGACAAGTGCAACCTGATGACCGGAGATGCGCTGAGCTACTCGTTCACCAGGAACAAGAAGAAGCTCTGGGAGCATTCGAACTTATTGAATAAGGTTCTGATTAGACGCACCCGGGGTTAGTGCAAAGAATGGGCATCGAAAACCAGCTTCTGATAACACTTCACTGAGCCAACTGAAGACCAAGTCTCCGTTATTTCTCGTCATGGGCGCCGCTGTTCTGTGGAGCACCGGCGGCCTCTTCATCAAAGCGACTGAACTCTCTGCGTTTGAACTTTCGTTCGGACGTTCACTGCTGGCGGCCATCACCATCGCCATCTTCACGCGGCGTGAAGGGCTCGGCCTCAATCGCATCAGTGCGATCACGGCAGTTTTTTATGCGGCGCTCCTGCTGTTGTTTGTGCTCGCCACAAAACTAACGACGGCGGCGAACGCGATCTTTCTGCAATACACGGCGCCGGTTTACGTGCTTTTACTCGAGCCGCTCTTCTACAAAGAGAAGTTTCGCGCGCGTGATTTTGTCACCGTCGCCGCCTGTCTTGCCGGTATGTCGCTGTTTTTCGTCGGCCAGCTGAGGCCGCAGGACGTCACCGGCAATCTTTTCGCGTTGGCCTCCGGCGTTTGTTTTGCGTTCTTCTTTTTACTGCTGCGCCATTCGCAAGCGCGGCAGGTGAACCGGGCAGTCTCAACCATCTACGGGAACCTGCTGGTTGTGCTGATTTGTGCGCCGGCATTTTTCGGCGCAGTTCAGAAAGGAATAACCGCGGCGGATTTTGCGGCGGTCGCGTATCTCGGGATTATCCAGATTGGTTTCGCCTACCTTCTGTTCACCTCGGCGATGGCGCGCGGAGTGCGCTCGCTCGACGCCGGTATCATCGGTTACATCGAGCCGGTGCTGAATCCGATTTGGGTGTTCATGTTCATTGGCGAGCGCCCGTCCGGGTGGGCGATTGTGGGTGGCGCCATCATCATCACTTCGGTAATCGCTCACATGTTCAGCGAAGCGCGGCGCAAGCAAAAAACCGTGACGCCGGATCTCGTCGCGCACGAGTGATCACGTTCACCGCTGCCCAGTACATCTCAAACGTTTTTGCACAAGACTCATTGGCGTTAGCTTTCTCCCCTCCCGCAAGCGGGGAGGGGCCGGGGGGTTCGTCGCGCGTCACCTCTCTCCCAAACCCCCTCTCAGCTTGCAGAGATGGGGGCGAACGAGCAAGAGGCCGACTTTTGTGCAAAGCATTGGCGATGACAAAACCTTGAATCTCGCTCGTCAATAGAAATACAATCCGCCCCGCCCTGTCGGAGGGAAATCCTGATGAAGATCGTTTTCAAGTTCGCTTTAGCCGCAGTGATGCTGGTAACGATCCTTGGCCCGGTTTTGTTTGCCCAGACACCGGCCGCCGAAAATATCAAAGGCTATTTCGCCGTCGGTCGAATCAAATGGAGTGTGCCGGCAAGCTTTGAGCATAGTTTTGGCCCACCTCATTACACGATGGGCCCGAGAATCCTTTGTAAAGGTGAACTTCGTCACTGTGAGATATCCGTCGGCGCGCGCGACATCACTATCGACTTGAGCAAGAGACGCGCCGGCATCACCGCCGAGTTGTCACAGTACGTGAGCCGGTCGAAAGAAAAGGCACTGCAGTTTCGCACTTACGGCACGGCGCCTGAAGTTCATTACGTGACGATTACAGATTCGCGTCCCGCACCCGGCGAGTTCGTGCTTTTGACTCAGGGGTTCTCAGTGAATGGCACGGCCGTCATCAATTTCCTGCTTCAATCCAACGATCCAAATGACGTCGGCAAAATCCTTAAGATAGTTCAAAGCGCGCAGACAATGGATGCGTTGACGGTGTGGACCTCGAAGCTGAGCGATTACCAGAGCGTCTGCGCCGAACGATTTCCAGAGCATAAAGCCGCGAACGAGGCGGCGTTTAAGGCTTCCCCGTTCGCTTCCGTCGATCTCGCCGGCTTCTGGTTAAAGGAAGGTAAGCCTCGCGAGGAAATTTCCGCTCAAATGGAGGCCAGCCGCAAATCGTACGCCGATATTTTCAATCAGAAGACTGAGGAGTATAGAGTAGCTATTTGCAAAGACTTCCCGCAGTGGGTGGCGCTGGCAGCGAAAGACCTCCCGGCAAAATGACTCTGCTAAACCAGCAAGCTTCTCACTGCTTCTTCACCCAGAACATCTCAAACATCTTGTAGCTGGAGTTCGATCCGGAAGACACGTCGACGAACCTCGGCGAGATCCATTGCGCGTGGGGCTCAAAGTTCAGAGCACTGCGCGGCAAGCGTTGGATTTGTCCGCCGCTGACGGTCATTTTGTAAGTCTTGAACGCCTGGCCATTGGTTTTCAGCACGAGTGCGACATCACCATTCTGCTTAGTCAGGTCAGCGAGCGTCAGCCAATGATTGCGCGGCATGGTCGGCACGTTCAGCTGTTTGTGGGCAAAGAAGTACCAGTCATTAGTTGAAGCAACCACGGGCCCGCGACTGGCGGCGAGTTCCTTTCCGTTGACCAGCAAGTGAAGCGTAACCTGGCCCTGTTTCATTCCGGCGGGCAGTTCGCTCGTACTCATCCACCAGTTGAAAGTCACTTCGCCGTTCGGATCGTCCGGCACGACGGTGAAGTATGCGAGGTCTCGCCACGATCCATCGCGCACAAAGCGCTTCACCGGATTGAATGGATCAGCGCTGTTCTCTTCGCGAAGCGTGAACGGCAGGGAAGTAAGCGGCTGTCCGTCGGCGATCACTGACATGACGAAGCTGCCGGATTTGCCAACGCGAAGATTTCCGGGGTGACCGCTCGCGGCGCGAAACCGACCAAAGGCGGGAAACTCCATCCGCTCGTAACGCAAGGGCACGCTGTCAACAACCGTGCCCGCTTGATCGGTTACGACCAGCTTTGCTTCGCCGACGTTCGCCGGCGGAAACACGACTTCCAGGTCTTCGACGAGAAACCCGCCGGTGTTTTCGTAGTAACGCATGTTCATCAGCGATTGGTGTTCAATGCCGGGTTTGTATGTTTGCGCCGAGACCGCTGTGGCAGCAGCGATTGTTATGAGGCCGATCCGAAGTAATTTGTTCATCAACTCCTCCTTGTCATTAAACCGAGACGATGCAATTTAGGCGAAGCGAAACGATCTCGCAAGCCGCTTTACCTCATCCACTGATGGCGATTTGGATAATAGGCCGGCGGGCGATCAGGGAATCGCTTTTTGTACTTCTTGTACCGTTCGCGCCAGTCCTTGTAACTACGATCGGATGAGCGAAGCTTCTTATGCGGAATTGCGCGCAAGTGATCTTCTATCTTGTGCATATTCCGCGCATTGAAGCGCCAGTCGTAGTTGCCAAGATCATAGAGGCTCGTCAGACCATAACCTTTGAGGCGGCCGGTCATGTC
Organism: Pyrinomonadaceae bacterium; assembly: GCA_036277115.1. Classification (NCBI taxonomy): domain Bacteria; kingdom Pseudomonadati; phylum Acidobacteriota; class Blastocatellia; order Blastocatellales; family Pyrinomonadaceae; species Pyrinomonadaceae bacterium. The sequence continues at coordinate 600,944 of DASUNM010000023.1, read as the reverse complement.
GATGTACGGAACATAATAGCTCCACGTGAGATCTCGCAGGCTCCTGAACACAGGTTTGCGTCCGTGCAGTGGAAAGTCGCGAGAACGGGCAATCGAACCCCAGCGACCGCCTTCTTTAAAAACAAAGATCACATGATCCAGCAGGTCGACCGATTCGAGGTCGAGAAGCAGAGGCGGATACCCATGTTGTTCCAGAATAACCGCGGCGGCCACGGCCGCTTCGAGACAATGTGCCTGGTTACGGTTTACCACATCGCGAAAAGAACGCGCCGTTTCTCCGCTCCGCTCCATGTTGTAGGGCATCGCGGTGAGAAATCGTTGGACCTGCTGTGGCGTGCGGAGACGTTGGATCAGTTTCCACTCGCGCGCGGTGAATTTGTCACGCGTCGGCGGAGTGATCATTTTTAGCGAGTCAACCGTGAGCCGGAAACGCGATAAGCTGCGACTCTCCAGGATCATTGCTTGGCAGTGATCTCTAATTCGTCGTATCCGTAACAAAACATGGTGTACTTCTGCGAGCCAAATTCGGACAGCGTTTTTTCTATCTTGCGATTCAGGTGGTTCAATGCCGTCGACTGCGCACAGGTCATGAATGTTTCAATAACCAACTCATTTTCTCCCCGGTAAATCGCTTCGATGATCGGATCTTTCTTTAGCTCCGTGTCGAGGTCGCCTATCATCCTGGTTTTTGAGTTGCGCTCGTCGGGAAGCTTTATGTACAGCAAGCCGCGCTGGCACCGCTGGCGATCATACGCTTGTGGATCGTCGAGAACCCTGCGTCGTATTGCGGCGACAGGCGCGACAGGTTTTTCCAGCAATTCTGACAAAGACCGAGCCTCTCTAAGCACATCAATGTGCTTATAGTCCGTAAAAAACGGACCCGACTTTTCCATTTGAAGTCCGGTTATCAATTTCTGATGAAGGTTATCTTTGAATTCTCTAAATAACACTGCCGGGGCTTTCTGACTGAACCGGAGGCGCACGAGCAGGTCCCACTTGCCAAGCAGATCGTACATTCCGTTTAGCGTGCAAATGTTAGGTGGTAGTGTCTTGACGAATTCCCGTACGATTTCCCGCGATTCTGCGCACGATTTCACGCTCATAAAGAAAAGATGCAAATCCGATACGTCCTCGCCTGAAACATCCGACGTCGTGACCACATGGTGACGTACTTTGGCTTCCTCCAAACAGTATTGATTTGAGAACTGCGAGATATGAGGAAGTGGGATCGTTAGCGGCGCCTTGAACGGTGAAAAGCGTGTGTCACTTTTCGGCTGAGTGAAAGAGCGCACCGTTATTTCATCATGGCCTATTTCGTAAACGAAGAACTGGCGCTCATCATGTTTGCTTGCGCAACTTCCTGACGCCGCAATCGTCAACGGTCGACTTTCATGGAGTCTATCGTGGTAAGAGATGACCGCCGGGCGATGCTGATGTCCGTGAATAATCAACGCGGTGTTAAGAGCCGACAACTCGTTCAGCACGTCCACGGCGTCAAGGGTGTGACTTGATCGACCTTTGGGTGCATCTGTGGGCCAGTCAGCGTCTTCAATTTTCTCGATGGGATAGATTGGCAGGAGGTGATGATGCAAAGCGGCAATTAATACGTATTCCTGGGCCGGTTGCACTTTGCTTTGCATGCCGGCTTTCAACCGATCCAGTTGCTCTTCGCCGATGTTGCCGATGCCCGCCAATGCTTTCCCTTCGACGGTGCACGAGTTCAGCAGCGCAAGCAGAATGGGCCGCGCCGAGTCGGGCGCGTTAAGTTGCTTAACTACCGGTAAATTCGCCTGGCCGCAGTCGTCCCGGCCAAACGCGCGCACAAGTTCATCGTAGCTGATAAATCGATCTTCAATGTCTTCATCCCAGGTCAGGTCATGATTTCCGGGCAGAAAAGAAAGCTGGTCATTAGTTAGACCGAGGGCGCTTTGCAGACTCTTGATGCCCTTTTCTGCCTGAGTACGATCCTTGAATTGATCACGAGTAAAGAAGTCCCCCGTAAAAACGACGTGATCTATTTTCACAAGATTGTCCGAAAGAACGCGTTGAATAGCTGCTCCCAGCCCGGAAAGGCCTTGCGGATTTTTCTTCTGGGCAAAAGCGTGGTCGGTTCCAAAGTGAAGATCTGATAGGTGAAGTAGAGTGAACATGGGAACTCTTCAAACCTCCGTCGTGGTGAAAGTCAAACGATGCAATCTGTCTTCGCGAACTGCGCCACTGGTGGTCGTACGGCCGTGCAGCCAGCGGCGGTCATTCAACAGGAAACCTTCGCCCCTTTGAAACTTGATCATTAGCTGACGGGCGGCTAAAACGGCCGCCAGTTCTTCCGTCCACTGGGCCTCTTTCGCATACAAGAAGTAGAAGAAGTCGTCAAACTTATCCTCGTCGAAATCTTGCGTCAAAAGACTGGTCACGTGAACTTTGGCATCCTCGGGCATCGTCTCGAGCCGGTGCAGGGCCCGCATGAAGTCATGGGTTGAAATAAGCACTGTTTGGCCGGACTCATCAAGAGGTACCTTGTCGAAGACTACCCAGAGCGATTTTTGCAAATACAGGTCGGCGTGCGGAGGAAAGGGAAAGCCGGTTTCCGACAAATCTCCCAGCGGCGCGTATAGCGCTGCATCATGTCTGCCCGAGATCACGCCGAGACAATGCTGATAATAAGAGAAGAGGAAATGTAACGTCTCGCTGGAAATGTCCTGATCGATCAACCCGGAAAACAGCCTTATTTCATCCGCGGGTGTCATCTCGCGGAGTGCCAGGGCCGATTGAAATAGAATTTCGTGCAGCTCGCGATCCACTAGCTCAGTCTTAACCGTGTAGGTCTGGTCATAACGCTTTCCCTCGTAAAGATGGATCAGTTCGGGCGGCGGAAGTAACGAAATTACGTCCTGTAGCTTTAAGAGACTGTCTCTGAATTCCGGCGACCAGCGGTACCACCCACCAACTTGATTGATGGGGTGATCGGTAAACCGGAGCGGCGGGCTGGTGGAAACAAAAGGGAGCATGCTTATGCTGTTCGGAGTAAAAGTTGTTCCCCATCCCAGGAAGGGAACAGTGAAGCTCAGTCCGTCAAAACGCGGGTAGTATAAAGCAATCGCAAAGACCAGGCCACGGTCTTATATGAGCTTGCTTCCGGCAAGCGTGTGATGTCACACTTATGTTCAATTAATCACCGCGATTTCCAGATACCAGATCGGAGTCACCAATGAGTTCTCCTGTTACCAAAAAGTTGATCGAACGCGATCCTTCGATACCGCTCAGCACCAACGTTCACCTGCTCAATTGGGTCGAAAAGATGGCGAACTTGACCAAGCCCGCGGCGATTCATTGGGTCGATGGCTCAGTCGAAGAAGACGAGCTTTTGAAGGCCCAAATGGTTGAGAGCGGAACCTTTATCAAGCTTAATGAAAAGCTTTGGCCAGGTTGTTACTACGCGCGTTCGCACCCAAGCGACGTGGCGCGCGTAGAAGACCGCACCTACATTTGCTCGCTGTCGAAAGATGCGGCCGGTCCGACCAATAATTGGGAAGAGCCGTTCGCGATGCGTCGAAAGTTGAAGGAACTGTTTGATGGCTCGATGCAGGGCCGGACGATGTACGTGCTGCCGTTCAGCATGGGCCCGATCGGCTCGCCAATGGCGCAGATCGGCGTCCAGCTCACTGACTCGCCGTACGTGGTGGTGAACATGCGCATCATGGCGCGCATCGGCATGCCGGTGTACGCCGAGATCGACAAAGATTACAAACGGGTCGTGCCGTGCATGCATTCAGTCGGCGCGCCGCTCGCGCAGGGAGATAAAGACGTACCCTGGCCGTGCAACACTGAAAAGTACATCGTTCATTTCCCCGAGACCCGCGAGATTTGGTCGTTCGGGTCGGGTTATGGCGGGAACGCTCTGCTCGGTAAGAAGTGTTTCGCGCTGCGCATCGCTTCAAACATCGCGCGCGACGAAGGCTGGATGGCTGAGCATATGCTGATCGTCGGCGTCGAAAGTCCCGAAGGCGAAAAGACTTATGTCACGGCGGCATTCCCAAGCGCCTGTGGCAAGACGAACTTTGCGATGCTGATTCCGCCGGCGGGATTCGAAGACTGGAAGGTCTTTACCGTCGGCGACGATATCGCGTGGATCAAACCGGACTCCGAAGGGTGCCTGCGCGCTATCAATCCGGAAGCAGGTTTCTTCGGCGTGGCACCGGGCACTTCGGCAAAGACGAATCCAAACGCAATGAAGACGCTTGCGACGAACTCGATCTTCACCAACGTTGCGTTGACACCTGAAGGCGGCGTTTGGTGGGAAGGCATGACGGACGAGCCGCCGGCAGAGTGCACGGACTGGCAGGGCAACAAGTGGACACCCGCGATCGCGAAAGAGTCTGGCGCCAAGGCCGCGCATCCGAACGCTCGCTTCACTGCGCCCGCTTCACAATGTCCGACGATCGATCCTGACTGGGAGAACCCGAACGGCGTTCCGATCAGCGCGATCATTTTCGGCGGACGACGCGCGACGACGATGCCGCTGGTCTATCAATCGTTCAACTGGACCTCCGGCGTTTACACCGGCGCCACGATGGGCTCAGAAATGACGGCGGCGGCGTTCGGCGCGATCGGCAAGGTGCGCCGCGATCCGATGGCGATGCTGCCGTTTTGCGGCTATCACATGGGCGATTACTTCCGCCACTGGATTCAAATGCAGCGCTCGCTCAGCGAGACGCCGCGCATCTTTCACGTGAACTGGTTCCGTAAAGACAAAGACGGCAATTTCCTTTGGCCGGGCTTCAGCGAGAACATGCGCGTGCTGAAATGGATTGTGGATCGCTCGCGCGGACGCGCGCTTGGTCAGGAGACGCCCATCGGCTGGGTGCCGCGTTACGAAGACCTGGAATGGGAAGGCCTGGATTTTCCGAAAGAGAAGTTCGACGAACTTCAGTCATTCGAGCGCGGCGCGTGGCGTCAGGAAGTGCTGGGCCACGAAGAGTTGTTCCTCGATCTTCACGATCGACTGCCGCCTGAGATGGTTTACGAACGCGAGTTGTTGATCTGCAGGTTGTGAGAAGTTAAGCCCGCGAAGTGGGCGTAAGCATAAAGCCTGGCACCCCAGCCGAACTGCTCGGCTGGGGACCCCGCCCTGGGGTGAAGCGAAGCGGAACCCCACGGATCGGTTACTAATTAATAAGTAAGCCCGCAAAGCGGGCGACAGGGTTGAAAACGGTACTGTCGCCGCTCCGCGGGCTTACGAATTTTGATTGATGTATCCCTGGGGCTTACGCCCCAGGCTTTATGCTGTCACTTGCTCCGCAAGTTGGGGAGCTCCCAGCATCCTCACAATCGCCGGGTCAATGACTTTCACGCCGTATTCGCCGGCCGCAAAGCTCTTCAATTTGTGTTGGGCGTCGAACAGGTAATACGCAGGCACATACCCGTGGTCGTTCTGAAATGCGTCGCGCAGCTTGTGCTCGTTGTCGATAGCGAGCGCATCCTTGATTTCGTATTTCGCGACTGCCTCACGCACTGAATCAACATTCATGTCTGCGGGATAACGCGGCATGTGAATCGCGATGACGCGCAAACCGGCGTCCCGATACGCTTCACGCCATTCGGCCACGCGCGGCAGATTGTCTTTACACATCCCGCAGCTCACTGACCAGAAGTGAATCAAGACCGGTTGTCCATCGGCATCTTTCAAAGCATCTGCGGCAGAACTACTCAGCCATTCGGTTGCGCCTTCCAGTGAAGGCAGTGGTGTTCCAATTCTCATGGGCATGGTAAAAATCTCCTCAGCCCCATAAGTCCCATAAACCTATGGGACGAATGGGACCGATAGAACAACGTTACGAAGCCTTACGCCTTGATCGTTTCCTGACCTGGCCGCCACTCAGCCTGGCAAAGGCCGCCGGTCTGGAGCGCCTGGATAACGCGCAGCGTCTCTTCGGCCGAACGTCCGATGTTCAGATCGTGCACGACCTTGTAACGCAGGACGCCTTCCGGATCGATCACGAACAGACCGCGCAGGGCGATGCCGCGATCTTCGATCAGCACGCCGTAATCGCGGGACATGCTCTTCGTGATGTCCGCGCCAAGCGGGAAGCGAAGGCCTTCAACGCCGCCTTTGTCGCGCGGGGTTTGCAGCCAGGCGCGGTGCGAAAAGGCTGAGTCGGTCGAAACGCCGATTATTTCGGCGTCAATGCCTTCGAAGTCATCGTAGCGATCGCTGAACGCCGTAAGTTCGGTGGGACAAACGAAAGTAAAATCCAACGGGTAAAAAAGTAGTACGACCCACTTGCCGCGATAATCGGAAAGCTTCACCGGCTCGTTCAATTTTTCGATGTTCTTGGTTGATGGAATTTCAAAATCCGGCGCCGGCTTTCCGACCTGCGCCGCATCGTAAGTTGTTGCTATTGCTGTACCTGTTGCTGACATTCTTCCTCCTAAGTGATTGGCTATTGGTCGCGCGGATTCATTCTCGCGACGTTTCAAATTAAAACGAACTGCTTATTCCGCCCGACATTTCGGACAAATCCCGACCAGGGTCAAATGCACCGACTCAGCCTTGAAGCGCGCCGCGCGCGCGGCTGATCGCATCAGTTCCACCGTCCCGGGCAGGTCAAAATCGACCAGGTTGCCGCACGATGAACAAACGGCATGATCGTGCCGATAAGTTTCGCTGTCGTAGCGGCTGGGACTCTTACCGAATGAGGCAATTTCGCGAATCATGCCTGCGTCTTTCAGAAACCGCAGCGAGTTGTAAACCGTTGCGAAGCTGATGCCGGGCATCGCCTTGCTCGCCTGTTCGAAGACTTCGGCCGCCGTGGGATGCACGTCTTTAGCGCGCACGAGATCCAACACCAGACGACGCTGCCGGGTCAGTCCCCGCAGCGTTGGTTCGTTCCCTCGTTTTGCTGTTTTGCGCGTTCCCATGAATTGCGAATTATACTAATTCTAAATTTATAGTCAAGCGGCGACGAGGATGGTTTCGTCTTTGCGTCTCGGTGAATATCTCGGTGCCTCTGTGGTTAATCTTGCGCGCGAGGAACTCCACCACAGAGACACAAAGTTCCACAGAGTCACAGAGGAACAATAATTCTCGCGTTCTCTTGAACGATCTGCGACGAAGGTTTACGCTTGGGTGAATTACAAAACGGTTATTAACTCGAAGGAGGACTAGATTCATGCCTGAAGTTGGAGACATGGCTCCGGATTTCGAGCTGAAGAGCAACCTTGAGAAAGACAAGAAGGTGAAGCTCTCAGACTTCCGGGGCAAGAAAAATGTAGTGATCGCGTTTTACCCGCTGGCCTGGACACCAGTCTGAACGGCACAAATGCCCGCGTACGAAGCGGATCTCGACCGCTTCCGCGAGTACGATGCCCAGGTCCTGGGCATTTCAGTCGACAGCGTTCCGTGCAACACCGCCTGGGCAAAAAGTCTCGGCGGACTTTCCTACGATCTTCTCAGCGACTTTCATCCCAAAGGCGAAGTAGCGCAGGCCTTCGGCGCGTACCGGGCGAGCGACGGCATTTCCGAGCGCGCGATATTTATCGTCGACAAGGAAGGCAAGTTCGCCCACGTAGACATTCACGACATTTCCGATCAGCCGGACAACGAAGAGTTGTTTGAGGTGTTGCGGAAGCTGTAAGCGCAGAAGTCAGAAGTCAGAAGTCAGAAATCAGATGTCAGATGTCGGACGCAATCCGGCATCTGGCATTTTCATTTTCGCTCTGTGCCTCGGTGAAGCCTCCGTGACTCTGTGGTGAATTTTTCGCAAGTTCACTCACCACCGAGGCACTGAGACACAGAGACACAGAGCCGCTTTTGCACAGACGTGCTGGTTTGCTAACCTACTTCCACAATGACTATCTCTCGCAAATGCGTTCCGTTCACTCCCTTCGAACGCGAGCTTTCGAAGACCACCGTGGCAATCGTCACTGCCGGTGGGGTGCACCTTAAGGATCAGGAAGGGTTCAACATCGCCGACGAACTTGGCGACCTGACGTATCGCGAGATCCTACCGGATGTTGATTCCCGAGACCTGATGGTCACTCATCATCACTACGATCATCGCGACGCTGACGAAGACATCAACGTCGTCTTTCCGATCGACGTGCTGCGCGATCTCCACGCGGAAGGCTTCATCGGCGGCATCGCCAAAAAGCACATCGGGTACATGGGTTACACCATGCAGCTCAAGGCGATGTATGAGGGCACCGCGCGTGAAATCGCCAATGACATCGATAAGGGCTCGCGGGCCGACGCGGTCATTCTTACCGGTGGCTGACCCAGCGTCTGTCACCGCACGGTCGTCGCGGTCCAACGTGAAATTGAAATGAAAGGGATTCCGACGGTTCTGATTACCGTCAGCCCGGAAGTGTCAGCGCAGATGCGTCCGCCACGCGCGCTTTATCCGAAGGGATTTAAGATCGGCAACAGCCTCGGCCGTCCCGGCATGCGCGACTTGCAAAAGAAAGTTTTGCGCGACGCGCTGGAATTGCTGACTCAGAACACGCGCCCAGGTGAAACGGTGACGATCGAATACCCCAATTATGGTGAGCAGTTCGAGCCGCCGCGCGTGAAGAAGGTCGGATCCTAGTTTCAGTACCGGGAGGTACCGACCTGACCCCTTCCGACTAACCAGACCGCTTGTCGATGCGATCGCTACCGCTCTCGGTGCTGACAATCACCGGAATCTTGGCTTCAAACGACGGCGCACGTCGCGCTAGCTTTCTGCTCAAATCGCTGCTTAACAGCGCCTGCATGGCCAGCCGCATGGTGGGATTCCGATTCAGAAGCCCGTCGATCTCTTTCTTTGACCAGGCCAGGTAACGCGTTGGTTCAACGGCGCGCACGGTCGCGGTCGCGGCGCCGCCGCTGATGAAACTCACTTCGCCGATGAAGTTGCCGTCCAGCAACTCCGCGAACACCTGGCCGCCGCGTTCGACCGAAAGCCGCCCGTTGTAAATCATCATCACTTCATCGAGCGTCTGTCCTTCAACCGCCAGGATGTCGCCGGGCGCAACCTGTCGCCAGTGACCGATGCGCATCAACTTCATGAACTCAAACGGCGCGAAATTCTTGAAGAGCGTGTCGTGCAGTTCCTTTTCTTCTTCAGTGAAGTCGATTCCGGTACGTTCGCGGATGATGATGGCGATTTGGACAATGTTAATGACCGCGAACAGCACGTTCCACCAAATCACCGTCCACAAAGGCGTCGCGGGCACGACATAGTTGAAAATGATGCCGGCAAAACACGAGAGGATTGTGAGAAAGCGCAGCCAGAGAATGTCGCGTAACAGATACGCGATCATCGTCAGGATGGAAGCAAGGTGCCCGGAGAGCTGACCGATTAAGAGTGTGTAATCCATCGGGAAGAGCCCGCGGTCACGTCCGCGAACTGAACCGGCATCTTGCCATTCAGAATTTTGACGCGCAAGCCCCTAATCCTGATCGCTTTTCTCGGTGCGCCTCAGTGATATCTCCGTGTCTCCGTGGTGAGTAACGATCAGTAACCACAGAGAGACAGAGATACACAGAGACACATAAAGAAAAGCAAACGGAAAATTCTTCTTTCCGGCCCGAACAAACTAAATTAGTATGTACGCCGCCCGCTGCGACGACATCTATGACCCCCCGCACCATTCTTAAAGTTGCGATCCTGACGTTTCTACTGATCGGCACGCTCGCGTTGACCCTGACGAGCGATGCTCAACAGTACGATCAGACTGCCCCGTGCGACATCGCTTTTCCATTGCCGCGTCCGAGCGAAGTCGGCGCGAAGGCTTTCCAGAAGACACTCTACGCATTTCTTGAAAAGCGTTGTTATCAAAAATGGGTCAACGATCGCGAAATCCGCAACACAGGCCCTTTCATCGCGGGCAAATCGTTCGGCACGCACAACGCCGTCAAGATTTTCTATTCGCCGGAGGCCTGGGACTGGCTCAAGAAAAGAAATCGTGAAGGCGAGATTGCCGACGGCGCGGTAATCGTCAAAGAGATGTTTCGCGATCCCGCCAAACAGGATGCAAAGCTGCGCGGCTGGACGGTGATGGTCAAAGACCGCAAAGCGTCATTCGACGGTTGGTACTGGTCTTATCATGCGCCGGGCTACACGCCTGACAATCCCGCCATCGATTATCCAGACTCAGGTTTTGGTCTTTACTGTTTGCGCTGTCACGCGTCAGCGGCGAAGGAATCGACATTCATCGATCTGCGAAACGTCGAACACGATCCGATCACTTTCAGAATTGCGTCGCCGCCGCCGCTTCCGGGCGCCGTCTTCCAGGACCCCAAGAACGAACATCAGCAGATGGCGGAAACCAGTCCGTTTGCGGTGGGTCAATTTGCGAAGCCGCGGGAAAGTCCGGATCCGAATTTCCTGAAACTGTTTGCCGGACTGCCAATCGTTTCTTCGAAGTCGGTTAAAAGTTTTCCCGGCGAAGCTTTGGATCACGTTATTCCCGAAGCCGGCGGACCGAAAGGGTTCCTCACGTCGAGCCAATGCCTGGGTTGTCATGGCGCGTCTCCCGAGAACATGGCTCTGCAGTACGGCGCTTACGGAAACAAGCCAGTCAATCTTTCGCAGTACACAGAGTGGCGCGCTTCGCTGATGGGCCTGTCGGGTCGCGATCCGATTTTTCACGCCCAGCTCGAGTCGGAAAAGACTCTTTATCCGTCGCAGGCGTCATTCTTCGACAACACTTGTTACCGATGTCACGGCGTGATGGGCCAGCGTCAGGTCGAATCTGACAAAGGCAAGCCGTTCGCGCACGATATGGTTTATGCGCTGCCGGACGAGCCGGATGGAAAGTATGGCGCGCTGGCGCGCGACGGCGTCTCTTGCAGCGCCTGCCATCGCATTTCGAAAGATGACCTCGGCAAGCCGGAAACTTTCACCGGCAAGTTCAAACTTGACCCTCCCGACGTGACGAACGGGCCGTACGAGAAACCGACGGAACTGCCGATGAAAAACGCGCTCGGAATTACTCCGCGCGAAACGCCGCACATTAAAACTTCCGCGCTATGCGGCAGTTGCCACACGGTCATCCTTCCCGTTTTTGATAAGAACGGCCGCCAGGTTAAAGACAAGAACGGCAAGCCAAAAGAATTTCACGAGCAGATGACTTATCCCGAATGGCAGAACAGTGTCTACCAGAACGAGCGCGAGCCAATCGATCGCGCGCAGGCGAAGACCTGTCAGGATTGTCACATGCCCACGAAGCTGCGCGATCTCGATCTTTCGTTTCGCATCGCGAACATCGAAGACGAGACATATCCGTTTACGGACGGCCGCGCGCCAAACAAAGACATCACTTTGCAGGTCCGCCCCAAATACGCGCGTCACACCCTGGTCGCGTTGAATCAGTTCGGCCAGATGATGTTCCAGCAGTTTCCTGACATCCTGGGCATCCGCACTTCCGATTATATGTTCGCTCAAGGCGCGCTCGGGCTGATCACCGCGCAACGTTCAAGCACTGAGATGGCGCGCGAACAGACGGCGAAGATTTCCGTTACGTCCCTAAAACAAGCTGATCAATTCATTGAAGCGCAGGTTCGTGTTGAGAATCTCGCCGGTCACAGTCTTCCGTCCGGGGTGGCATTTCGTCGCGCGTTTCTTACTTTCGAAGCACTGGACGAAAAGGGCAATGTCGTCTGGGCGTCAGGCCGCACGAACAGTGTCGGCGGGATCGTGAAAGGTACGAGTGAAGAAGTTCTGCCGACGGAATTCTTTTTCGATCCCGCCACGCGCAAGCAGGTGTGGCAACCGCATCATCAGACGATCAGCAACGAGTCGCAGGCGCAGATTTACGAAGAAATCGTTGCCGACCCGGAAGGAAAGATCACCACGAGTTTCGTCGGACTGGATCATGCGCTGAAGAACAATCGCTTTTTACCGAAGGGTTGGCGGACGGACGGACCGCTTGCCGAATTCACCGCACCGCATGGCGACGCCGAGCACGATCCTGACTACAACGGAAAGTCCGGCGCAACGGGCGCTGACAATCTCACTTATCGGATTCCGCTAAACGAACGGACGCGCGCAATCGTCGTGGTGCGCGTCACGCTCAACTATCAAGCCATTCCGCCTTACTACTTGAAGCAGCGGTTCGAGACTGGCCGTGGTCCCGAGACGCAGCGACTTGCCTATCTCGCGAGTCATCTCACCGTTGAAGGCACGCCGGTCGAAGGTTGGAAGCTGCCGCTGGTGTGCGCGACGCGTGGAATAAGGGATGCGAGCAGCGCGGCGTGCCCATGAACCCTGCGATCGAGTTGTGAAGAGCGAATAAAGTTAATAGTTTGGAGCGTTCCCTGCAGAGGAGACCATTCAGAGGAGAATCAAATTGAAAAAACAAGAATCAAACTGGCGAAAACAAGTGGTGTTTGCCGCACTCGCATTCGTAGTTTTGATATTCGCGAGTTCGTCGGCGGTCGCGCAAAAGTTCAAACCCGGCGACCGAGTCGAAGTTGATCCGAGCGGAATCAACGATTGGATGACGGGAACGGTGCTCCCTTTTTTAGAGAAAGACCAGCCACTCTTTCAAGGGGAGTACTACCTCGCCCGCGTGCTGATTGATAAATGGAAAGCGAGTTACCCTGAAGGCGTTTTGGTTCAGACTAAACATATTCGCACGTCCAAAGATGGGGCCGCTAAACCTCCGCAAAACCAACTTGAAGCGGACAAAACTCAGCGGGCCGGAAACGAAACGGCAAAAAATGAATTGGGTGCGAAATTCAAACCCGGCGACCGCGTTGAATGCGACGGGAGCGGAATCAACGATTGGCTCAAAGGGACGGTCCTGCCTTTTAAAGAAAACGATAATCCCGGTTTGGAGAAAGATAAGACCGGTAAGTACTTTTACATCCACCGCGTGCGGCTGGACAAATACGCATCGACCAAACCGGAAGGCGGACTGTGCTTTACAGATCGGACACGACCGTTAACAGGAGCGGCGGCTGCGCCTCCGCCGGTTGATAATTCGGTCGGCAAAGTAACGGTTGACGAAAACAACACACTTTCGGCTGACCGGCCCATTCTCGATTGTCCAGTTCAGCAAACTCGGGTTAAAAACGGAGCGCGTCCCTCAGCCGAACTGCTCAAGAAAATTATCCGCTGCGACAAAGGCGAAAAGCCCGCCGAAAAGGGCATGGACGGGGCGATGACGATTGATGTGACCGCGCTGGAAATCGCTGCTCCGCGCCCATGGGTGGCTTCACGCGATAGCGGCGGTAGACCCGGCACGATTATCTTTCCGGTGAGAGCAACTTACACAGAGAAGACCTTTTACCGCACCCGGACCGTGGTCGGCGAAAATTGGATTCGCATCATTAACTTTTACGTCAATGAATTCGGCGAATGGCAGAGCGGTTCTGAAGAGCCGGTCAAGGGCCCTCAGTCAAAGGATATTCCGCGATTCCCATGATTTATTGGGTTGCTCGACAATAAATCTACGCGAGGAGTAGACTGCTGACGTGAATTCGGGCGCGAAACTTTTCAAGGCTCTGGCCATCACCCTGATGCTTTGGTGCGCCGGTGCGGGTTGCGTGCTGGTGCGCTCCGCGCAGGCTACGCACGCCGCTGCCGGCGATTCTGCGGCCGCTGATTCAACGAACCACGGCGAGATGGGCGCATCACAGCATGCCGCTTGTCACGCAAAGCAGGGCCGCCGCGCGCAGAAAGAAGCGAATTCACGTCCACAAATCACCAAAGCCTTCGAGCAACGAAATACTCCGAGACCCGGTCGACCAGACGCGATGAGCTGTTGCCCGCTCGTGAACGGGTTATTTGTGACCAGCTCTCGCAATCAAACGCACGATGACGCGAGCGTCCTCGCGCCCAATGATTCGACTTCGTTCGCCCTCGCGAATTTATCCCCGACGCCGCCTGATGTTCCTCTGCGGTTGCCGGATAAACATCACCTATACCTCCGCGGTTGTGCCTTTCTAATCTAGAAGTCTGCCTGCAGGTAATGTTTAGCCACCCGCTCACGCAGGTGGTTCTGACGGGTAGCAGTGTCTTCGCTGCTATCAGGCAATGATCTTTTTTGCAGGAGACGAAAATGAAAAACATAAAAGGCTTTACTCTGGGCCTCGTGCTGGGGCTCTCAATCGCAGTGGCGGGTATCGCGTATGCGCAAACCAACACGCAAAGCGACCCGAACAAGAAGGCAGAATGTTGTTGCGTGGCCATGGACTGCTGCAAAGGCGATTCGTGTCCGATGATGAAAGACGGCGAGAAGAAAGCAGGCGCCGTTAAATCTGAAGGTCACGAATGCTGCTGCTGTTCCGGTGATTCATGTGAGATGAACCATTCGAAGCACAAGGACGGCAAAACTAAACCGTAGCGATGCGGTTATTCGTTGGGTGCGGCGCCAAGTTCGGGCCGCACCCAAATTCTCTCCCCGCGTAGTTGGAGTAAGTGAAATGAGCCGTCCAAAAGTTTCCGTTGTTTTGTTGGTGGCATTGTTGTCGTTGATTTTTGTCGGCAGTGGATTGGCGCAGCACGAGGGCCATGGCAAGCCCGCCCCAAAGCCAAAGCCTGCTGCTTCGCCGTCGCCGATTCCGCCTCACGTACATACGCCGGTCAGTCCGAAGCCGGCGCCGGCTGCTTCTCCGGCGGCGACTCCGCACCAGCACACGCCGGGAATGCCGATGCCCGCGGCTTCGCCTTCAGCGACTCCGCATCAACACATGCCCGCAGCGACGCCTTCGCCTGAAGTGCTGATACCGACACAGACGCCGCATCAACATCTTCCGATCCAGAAGGTCGACCCGACCAAGCTCTTGTCACCTTTGCCGGCGATGCTGGTGATGAGCGGCGACGATATGGGAATTCGGGTTGGCTCAAGCGACAAGAACGTTATGTCGATGGGGGCGATGGCGTCAGGGACGGCGTCGCAGCCTTCCTCGGCGCCGATGTATATGCATCATTGGACCAGGAACGACTGGCTGTTGATGCTTCACTACAACGTATTTGTGAACGTGAATGCGCAGGGCGGACCGCGGGGCGTGACAAAATTCGAATCAGCGAATTGGTTTATGCCGATGGCTTTTCGCAAACTGGGCCGTGGCACTTTGCAGCTGCGCGGAATGTTCAGCGCTGAACCGTTCACGTTTCCGCCCGGCGGTTCGCCGCTACTGTTTCAAACCGGCGAGACATACAAAGGCCAGCCGATAATCGATCGCCAGCATCCTCACGACTTGTTCATGGAATTATCGGCGCAGTACACGCACCCGCTCGGTGAACGCGGCACCTGGTTCACGTACTTTGGTTATCCGGGCGAACCGGCGCTGGGGCCGGTCCCGTTCATGCACCGCGCGTCCGCTTCGGAAAATTCGGCGGCGTCACTCGCGCATCACCTTCAGGATTCGACACACATCACCTTCGGGGTGTTGACCACGGGATTTACCTATCGCTGGTTCAAACTTGAAGGTTCGATCTTCAACGGGCGCGAGCCGGACGAAAATCGGTATGACTTTGACGCGCACAAGTGGAACTCGCGCGCAGCGCGTTTGTGGTTTATGCCGAACCGAAACTGGGCGCTGCAGGTCAGTCACGGATTCTTGCGAAGCCCGGAAGGGAACGAACCTGAAGTTGATGTGCGGCGGACCACGGCATCGCTTCAGTACAATCGTAAGTTCAAGCGCGGCAACTGGGCGTCGGCGTTCGTTTGGGGCCGCAATCACGTGAGCGGCCATCACGACGGCATCATTAATCTGAACAGTTACGTCGCCGAATCAACGGTCCAGTTTATCGACAAGAATTATCTGTACACACGACTGGAGTTAGTCGACAAAGACGATCTGCTCCGACCGTCCGATCGTGCACTGCTGGGAATCGCGCAGCACCACCCGGTATTTCGTATCGGCGCATTTACCTTTGGTGGCGCGCGCGACCTCTGGAACACAGATAAAGTCTCGTTGGCGGTTGGCGGTGACGTGACGTTCTATTCAAAACCTGCGATCCTCGACGGCATTTACGGCGACAATCCGGTTTCGTGGAAAATCTTTATGCGTTTGAGACCGGCGAAGATGAACATGAGTAGCCACGTCGGTCACTGAGCATATCGCCATTAGGTACGACGGTTTAGCGGACCGCACGATCACATGCATTAATCAGTACCACCCGCGTGTGGGAATCGAGCATCGAAGAGACATGAGTATGAAAAGATCACTTACTTTCGTGATTATTGGAGTTGCGGCTGTCGCGCTCGCGGCGGTTGCTTTGAGTTGCGGACAAGGTCAGCCGGCACAAACAGAACAAGCGGCACGCCCTGACGAGCATCAATCCGCGCCAGCTTCATCAGACGCGAAATCAATCCCCGCTCACTACGAAACAGAGCCACCACGAATCAGCCTGGCAGCCACGCTTGAACCGGAAAAATTTATAGGTAAGACGCGTGATGCTTACCGCATCGCGCGCGAGGCGCCGCAGTTGCTCGCGCAATTGCCTTGCTACTGTCACTGCGATCGCGGCCTTGGCCACAAGAGTCTGCACAGCTGTTACGTCGACGATCACGCAGCCCATTGCGCCGTCTGCGTGGACGAGGTTTTGATCGCTTACAACCTGCAAAAACGCGGGTTGTCGCCGCAGCAGATACGCGAAGAGATCGTTAAGCAGTTCGGCTCGTTGAACTAGTCCCCCAAATACTGACAACACATTGAGAAGTCGGCGAAATCTTGTCAGTGACGAAGGCCGGGGCAATCTTCCGTTATGGGGAGACTCGTGTTAATTTCGGCAACTCGTTTGCGAGCGTTCGATTGATGCCGTCTCATTTGTCATCCCCATTAGCGGTGGTTTTCTTCGGATCATGTTTCTTCGCAGACTTCTCTTAACCTTAATCGCCGTCCTGGTTCTGCTTGCCTCGGCGACCGCCCACGATCTTTTCCTGAGACTCGACACATACTTTCTGAAGCCGAACTCAAAAGTGACCGTGCGGCTGATGAACGGAACGTTTCAGCAGAGCGATGGCGCGGTTGCCCGCGAGCGGCTGCAGGATTTGACCGTCATCACACCCAACACCCGGAGTCTCTCCGAAAGTCACTTCGCATGGCGCGCTGAAGGAAAGACGACGCTCATGGACTTTGAAACCGGGCAGCCCGGAACTTACTTGATGGGTGCTTCCACCCGGCCGCGCGAAATCGAACTTAAGGCGGCGGACTTTAATGACTATTTGAAGCACGACGGCATTCCCGATACGCTGGCCGCGCGCAAACGCGATGGTCAATTGGGCAAGGACGTGCGCGAGCGCTATTCGAAACATGTGCGCGCAGTCTTTCAGGTCGGCGACACGCTTACGGAGGATTACAAAAAGGCTTTCCATTATCCGGTTGAGTTAATTCCACAACAGAATCCTTATTCGCTGAGAGCCGGCCAAACGATTTCGGTGCTGTGTCTGCTGGAAGGAAAGCCAATCGCCAACCAGTTTGTGATGGCGGGTTGGGAATCGCGGAATGGCAAACTGCACACGTTCGCTGCGCGCGCCGATAAAAACGGCATGGCGCGCATCACGCTTCGCGGCGCGGGAAAGTGGTTCATCAAGTTCATCCACATGACGCCACTCTCTGAACCGAATCTGAATTACGAATCGAAGTGGGCGAGTTTGACGTTCGAGATTAAGTAACTTTGACGCGATAGCGGAAAAGAGTCGAAGCCCTGCAAGAGGGAATCCCATCAGGTAGAAAACATTTCGCACTTGTTCCCGGACATCTTCAACGCTTGCTTATCATGTATAATCCTTTCCCTTAATGCTTCGACGAGCCGCACTTCAACGAACCTTAGCTTTAGTACTTCCGATTGCTATCTTCGGAGGTTTTCTGGGGTGCGTGTGGACATGTTCCGAAGCTCCCGAGGAATCCCCTGACCATAGCGGTACCGCAGTAGAAGCGCCATGTATTGAAATTTGCGCGTTTGAGTTCGCGCCGAGTGCTTTGGCAACGAAAGAACGGAACGACCTGCAACCAAAAGCCAACTCAGCGCAGCTCCCGCGAGCTGACTCGACTATCGACCTTGGATCGCGCGCCCCGGGTGGTTCGATCATTCCCTGCTCAACAAAACATCCTCCTCCCGAACGTCTCTGCGTCTATCGGATCTAGCTTCCAAGCATAGTTTTAATGCGTCCTGTGTTTTCAAGAGTACGGGTGTGTTCTATCTTGCTTAGGGAATTTCAACCATGCGTTTGTTTTTAAGTCTAATTATTTGCCTCATGTTCGCGCTGACAGTTGTGGCGCAAAAACCGGCGGTGACTCTCGAGGGCCAGGTCGTGTGTTGCGCGGAATGCTGGGCCGAAGCCGATCGCACCAAAGTCGAGTTCGGAACTGCTGAAGATCTGCTTAAAGCGAAGTCGTGCGTCGAGGGTGGCGATCCAACTCTGCTGGCGGTGCGCGAGGGCGATCAGTTCACGCTTTACCAACTTGAGCAGGGCAAATTTCGTTTGCCGGGGAAGAACTGGCTGGAGTTTGTTGGTAAGCGTGTGGGCGTGACCGGCTCAGTCCAGACGAAGAAAGATACAAAGATTTTTCGCGTCGATGAGCTAAAGGTCCGGGAGCCGAGCCCGGCTGAGCGCGATGCCGCGAAAGTGGTAGGCAGTGAAGTCGAGCTCAAGCTCAAAGATCTCTCCGGCGCCGAACAGAGTTTAAGTTCTTTCAAAGGCCGCATCGTTGTTCTCAATTTCTGGGCGACGTATTGCATCCCGTGCCGAGAGGAGATGCCGGACCTCGCCGCCATTCAAAACGAATATGCAGCGTTCGGGGTGCAGGTGATTGGCGCTTCAACTGATGAGGCCGCCGATCGCGCCAAAGTTCTGCAATTCATCAAAGAGACCAAAATCAATTTTCCCATCTGGATGGGAGCTACCAGCTCGGACATGCTGAGGTTTGGACTGGGAACCGCGTTGCCGGGTTCAGTCATTATCGGAAAAGACGGACGCATCGCGCGCGTGATTTCGGGTGTCGTTAATCAAGCCGATCTGAAGAAACAAATTGATGCCATGCTCTCTGCGAACGTGGCGACGACGGGCGAACCTACCGACCCACGCCAAGACATCGCCGTCACGACGAAGCGTCCGGGCGAAGTCTCTTCAGTTCCCAGTTGACCGCTTTGACCGGGCGAGGGCCGCGCCGTGAGCGGGGCAGGAAACGAAAATAAACAAAAGTGGACGCTGGGCATCCGATTGCTCACGAATCAAATTCCGCGCGCCGCTGTGCGCACGACCCTCACTTACCGCTTTCATCCGCGTCTTACCGCCGGCGTTGAATACAACCCGCGTGTTGGCGAAGTGGGCGTGATCGCAAACTTCCTGGCGGTGACTGAAACGAAGAACCGGCCGGCGCTGATGTTCGGCACCAGCACCGATCGCATCGGCACTCCTTCCGGGCAATCCTTCTATGTGACCTTGAGCAAGAGTCTCAAGAGCGAAACGGGGCTGCCAATTGCGCCGTACGTGGGCGCGGCATTCGGAACCTTCGACGATCGCCTGCGACCGGTGGGCGGACTCAACATCTTTCTGCCGAAAGGCTTCTCGATCCTCGCGACCTACAACGGTGTAAACGTCCACCCGCTGCTGAATTTCACTCGCGGTCGCCACGCGCTCTCGCTGATCATGGTAAAAGGACGCGATCCCGGCATGAGCTACAGTGTGACGTTCTGAATGAGAGATGTAGAGGAACTCGCAGAAGTACGTTCGCACTTGATTTTGACGACCACGCCTGATTGAATGCCGCCGCGCAAATCGATGCTCTTAAGAGTTGCCTGAAGCAGAAAGGGTAATCACATGTCAGCTACCGCCATCAATCCAAATAAAGCGCTTTGGGAGAAAGGCGATTTCACTCGCATCGCCGCCACCATGCGCGAAAGCGGCGAGGATCTCGTTAAGCGCATCGGCATCAGCAAGGGGCTCAAGGTGCTCGATCTTGGCTGCGGGGATGGTACTACGGCGTTGCCGGCGGCACAGTCAGGCGCTGAAGTTCTAGGTGTCGATATCGCGCGGAATCTGGTGGACGCTGGCAACCGGCGCGCAGCCTCGCACGGTCTCACGAACATTACTTTTCGCGAAGGCGACGCGACGAATCTGCACCCGATTGCTGACGAGGAGTTTGACCTGGTCGTCAGTATTTTCGGCGCGATGTTCGCCCCTAAACCTTTTGACGTGGCCAAAGAGATGGTGCGCGTGACGCGACCGGGAGGACGCATCGTCATGGGAAATTGGATTCCCAATGACCCGACGCTGGTCGCGCAGATTCTGAAGATCAGTTCCGCTTACACCCCGCCGCCGCCGGAAGGCTTTATCAGCCCAATGACCTGGGGCATAGAGAGCAACGTCACCGAGCGTTTCGCCGGCGCGGGAGTTCCGGCGGAAAAAATCTCGTTTGACAGGGATACTTTTGTCTTCCGCTTCGACGGCCCGCCGGCAGCATACGTAAATGAGTTCCGGAATTATTATGGTCCAACCATGAATGCATTCGACGCCGCGGAAACCAGCGGCCGTGCTGCCGACCTGCAACGTGAACTCGAAGAGCTTTTCACCAGCCAGAACACGAGTGCGGAAGGCACGACAATTCCGGCAACGTTTCTGCGCGTGACGGTAGCGCGCTGAGCTACTGGCCGACTCGAATAAAGCCGCTCATCCTCCGCAGGGAACAATCCGATCGTGTGTCCTGCGGGGGGCCACTAAGATGATTTGAGCGGTGAGTACAGCCTCGCGCACAAGTAATAAGCTTTACCTCGTCCCGTGATGGAATCTTATTCGGATGCTACTGAGCTTTATCCGGTCGAGCGTCGTGTGCGACACGCCGAGCGCGACGGCTTTCGCATCAACGAACTACAAATCTCTCCAACGCAGATCGTTCCCTGGCACTATCACACGACAATCCACGACACCTTTTACGTTATCGCCGGCCGAATTCGAATTCATCTGAAGGATCCGAAGGAAACGATCGAGCTCAGGCCGGGCGAAACGTATAAGGTCGAGCCGGGCCGCCCGCATTTGATCAGAAACGCCGGAGACAGCTCGGCGACCTTCCTGGTGTTGCAGGGAATCGGTGCATACGACTACGTGCCGCTCGCCGATCCGGATTAAGCTCCCGCGAAGGCAACCCTCCACGAAGCTCTCCGACCCCGCGATCGCGAACAAACTGTGGTCTGTAACCGCTGTCTATGATATAGAACGGCGTGATTGCAGCCTTTGTCTCTACGGCGGACGACTGCCGCCGGCTCATTCGCCCCTCAAGCAGAAGGAGAGTTCAATGAAGATAAAAAAATGGCACTACACGTTTCAAAGTCGCATCGCGATTGGGGTGGTCTGTTTCATTCTCATCACCCCGACGCTTTCATTAAGTTGGGGAGCGGGCGGACACATGATGACCGCTCAAATTGCCTTCGACCGTCTGAACCCGCGCGCCAAAGCGCAGGCGCGGAGGCTGCTGGCGATTCGGATTAACCCCTCCGCCGTCACACAGCGCAGCAGAAACTTCATTAATGCTTCGCACTGGGCCGACGATCTGAGGCCGTTCCCTGAATTCGATTCGTTCAAGGAGCTTCACTTTATTGACAAGTTTTTTTCTGAAGATGGCACGCCTCTGCCGACTGACCTGCCACCAAACAACATCGTCACGGCCCTTGAGGAGAACGTAAACATCCTGAAAACCAGCACTGACGACCATGCGCGCGCGCAGGCGTTGCGCTTCATCATTCATTTTGTCGGTGACATACATCAACCTTTGCATTGCGCCAGCCGTGTCAGCGCGGCGTTGCCGACCGGCGATCGGGGCGGCAATTCGGTGAATTTGAAAATTCGCCAACCGAACGGCACGATGAAGAACACGAATCTGCATAGCTATTGGGACGGAGGGATCGGCACGTTTCCCAAGACAGGGCCAAACTTCGCCCCGCCGCCGTTGAACCAGATTCCCGGGCCTGTCGCCACGATAATTCGAACATATCGCGCTACGGATCCAGCGCTGAATCTTAACAATCCGACTGATTTCGCCGGTTGGTCGGAGGAAAGCCACGAACTTGCGAAGGACGTGGCCTACCGGGGCATTACGAACAACGGGATACCGAGCACGGCTTACAACCGGACGGCTACGCGCGTCGCGCGCAAACGAGTCGCGTGGGGCGGCTATCGTCTGGCGGCGCTGCTTAACTCAATCTGGCCGTAACTGTTTTTGGACGCACTCAGAAACGCAATTGTTTGATTTGACGAACTATCGCTGCTTTCTATAATCGCGCGCATGAGCGCCGATGACATTTACGAAGTGCAGCGGTTGTATCCCCAGATCTATCTTGCCTGCCACACTAATCATGTGCGCGCGGCTTCGACCCGGTGGAAGCTGTCGGCGCATGACTCGGCGATTCTGTCACATCTCGATCGAACGATAGGGTTAAGTCCGCGTGCGCTCGCCAGGCACCTTAGCGTCACGCCTTCCACGCTTTCTGCAAGCATCAAGCGCTTGACCAATCTGGGCTATCTCACGTGCGACGCGCCGGCTAATGACAAGCGGCGGCGTGAGATTCGTTTGACTGATCGGGGCGCTGAGGCGATGTCGGAAACCTCGGTGCTGGATCGCGAGCGCGTGCGCCAGCTTTTGAAGAAGTTGAAACCTGCCGATCGCAAAGCAGCGCTGGACGGTCTGGCATTGCTGGCCCGCGCGGCCCGAGAACTCGGGGCAGAGGAGGACGCATGAAGACCGCGATTGTCATTGTCGCAAGCATCATCGGGGTAGTCGTCTTAGTTTTCGCCGTCATGGCTTTGATCGGTTCGCAATTGCCGAGGGCCCATACCGCATCGCGTTCGATCGTGCTGCGCCAACAGCGTGCGGACGTGTACGCCGTCATCCGCGACTTCAAATCTGCGCCGGCGTGGCGAAGTGGGGTGAAGAGCATCGACATCATCGAAACCCCGGGACAGAAGTTGCGGTTCCTTGAACACGGAAACGACGACGTGACGTACGAAGTGACCGAGGACGTGCCGAATCAACGGATAGTCACGCGAATTCTGAACACGGATCTTGGTTATTCAGGTCAGTGGACTTATGAACTGTCGGACGAGAACGGCGGCACGCGGGTGAAGATCACCGAAGACGGGGACGTCTCGAATGTTTTGTTCCGCTTCATGTCGCGCTATATCTTTGGCCACACCAGCACCATGGATACGTATCTCACGGCGTTGGGAAAGAAGTTCGGAGAAACAGCGAGCCCGCAGTAATTGGAGTCAGTAGCTTTGCCCTAAGCCGGGTGCGAGAACAAACTCGTCGAGCTGCGTAGCAGCGGTCTTAGCTAAGCCCAGGGCGAGGCTTGGCGAGGGTATCAATATACTTGACACATCAATTAGTTTCGCAACCCGCAGGGTTGCAAGAAGGTAGCCGGGGGTCGCAGCGAAGCGTAGACCCCGGACACGTAGACCTGAAATTCACACCCTGAAGGGGTGCAAGACGAGTTCTGTGACCCTTTCAGGGTCAGAGATTACATACACTTTGATCCGGGGGTATCGCGCTGACGCGCTCAACCCCCGGCTACTATCTTTCAGCCCTTCGGGCTGACTCATGTTGAATAGTGTCGGTCAGATCTGATGTGATAAGCGCTCACAATCTCATTCGCCGCAAACGCAGCGCATTTCCGATAACCGACACGGAGCTGAAACTCATCGCCGCCGCGGCGAGCATCGGACTCAAGAGCAGTCCGAAGAACGGATAGAGGACCCCGGCGGCGATGGGCACGCCGAGCAGGTTGTAGATGAATGCCCAGAAGAGGTTCTGCTTGATATTGCGCATCGTCGCGCGGCTTAGCCGACGCGCACGAACGATGCCGCGCAGGTCGCCCTTCACCAAAGTCACATCGGCGCTGGCAATCGCGACATCGGTACCGGTTCCCATCGCAATTCCTGCGTGGCTCTGCGCGAGGGCGGGAGCGTCATTGACGCCGTCGCCCGCCATCGCGACCGCGCGGCTTTCGCTCTGAAGTCGCTTCACAATCTCGACTTTCTGTTCGGGCAGCACTTCCGCGATGACTTCGTCCACGTTCACGTTTCGGGCCACAGCCTCAGCCGTCGTCCGGTTATCCCCCGTGACCATGATGACGCGCACGCCTTCGGCGTGAAGCCGCTCAATGGCTTCGGGTGTCGATTCCTTGATTGGGTCCGCGACGCCGATCAGCCCTGCGATGCGATTATCAACCCCGACGAACATCACGGTCTGACCGTCGGCGCGCAGTTGTTCGGCTTTCTCTGCCAGTGCATCCGGTTCAATCTTCAACTCGTCCAGCAGCTTGCGATTTCCCAGAGCAATGGTACGCACGCGTCCCGCGTGCTGCTCTTCAATCTTTCCCCGAACGCCACGGCCCGTTAGCGATTCGAATTCATCAACCTTCGAAAGTTCAATGCCGCGTTCTTGCGCGCCGCGCACGATGGCGGCCGCCAGCGGATGTTCGCTAGCGCGTTCGAGACTGGCGGCGAGACGAAGTAACTCACCCTCATTCCAATCCGCTGCCGTTGTGATCGACACAAGCTTCGGTTTGCCTTCCGTCAGCGTGCCGGTTTTATCGACGACCAGCGTGTCGATCTTTCGCAGCATCTCGATCGCTTCAGCGTTCTTGAACAGCACGCCCGCCGATGCGCCTTTGCCCATCGCCACCATGATCGACATTGGTGTTGCCAGTCCGAGCGCGCACGGACAGGCAATGATTAGAACCGCAACCGCATTTATCAGGCCATGCGCCAAACGCGGCTCAGGTCCAAAGAACGCCCAGACCAGGAACGTAACGATCGCGACGACGATGACCGCAGGCACAAAGAAGCTGGCGACCCGATCGGCAAGTTTCTGAATCGGGGCGCGGCTTCGCTGCGCCTCGGCAACCATCTGCACGATGCGCGCCAGCATGGTCTCAGCTCCGACGCGCTCGGCGCGCATGATGAACGAACCGGTCGTGTTCACGGTCCCGCCAATGACGCTTTCGCGAGCGTGTTTCTCGACCGGAATCGATTCGCCGGTGACCATCGATTCATCTACTGAGCTGGCGCCTTCGATAACCTCTCCATCGACGGGAACCTTTTCTCCCGGCCGCACACGCAAGAGATCGCCGGCGCTTACGTGATCGAGCGGCACGTCTTCTTCTGCGCCGTCTGCCTGAACGCGCCGCGCGGTCTTCGGAGCGAGCGCCAGCAAAGCGCGAATTGCCGCGCCAGTGCGGTTCCGCGCTTTCAATTCCAGGACCTGTCCCAGCAGGACCAGCGTTGTGATCACCGCGGCCGCTTCGAAATAAACCGGCACCACACCGTGTTCTTTAAATGAATCAGGAAAAACGTCAGGAAAGAGTTTGGCGATGACGCTATAGATGTAAGCGACCGCCACGCCCAGACCGATCAGCGTGAACATGTTGAGGCTCATGTTGACGAGCGATTGCCACGCGCGCACGAAAAACGGCCACCCGCCCCACAGCACCACCGGCGTCGCCAGCACGAACTGAATCCAACCCAACGCGTCCATTGAAACGATGCGTTCCAGCGGACGACCTGGCAAAACATCATTCATGCCGATGAGAAAGACCGGCAGGCTCAGCACCGCGCTGATCCAAAATCGTCGCGTCATATCGACGAGTTCAGGGTTTTCTTCTTCGGCGAGTGTGATCGTGCGCGGCTCCAGGGCCATGCCGCAGATCGGACAACTGCCCGGCGCGTCGCGAACTATCTCGGGATGCATCGGACACGTGTATTCAATCTTCGTCGCAGGCGCGGCGGAGACAGGTTCGAGGGCCATGCCGCACTTCGGACAGCTACCCATCCCAACCTGTCGAACTTCCGGATGCATCGGGCAGGTGTATTCGCGCGTGTCGCTTGAGTGCGACTGAGGCTTAGGCCGGCGTTGAAGTCCAATCGATACGAGTTGCGCAGGCGGGGAAGGTGTTAGGAAACGCCGCGGGGCCTCGCGAAACTTTTCCAGACATTGTTGGCGGCAGAAGTAATACTGTTTGCCTTCGAACTCGAAAGAGCCGGCGGCGGCCTCGGGATTAACGGTCATGCCGCAGACCGGATCAATCGCGCCGCGGCCAGAAGAGTTCGAATGATTATGCACGTTGTTAATAGCCTTTAGATTAGACCGAACTACCGGTTAACATTCAAATCAACTGCAGGGAGAAGTTGAATTCAGTAACCGCTCCCGCATCTACTGGTTCCGTCTTGACCCGCCGTGGGAACTCGCCCTGCCGCCTGTGGGCAGCGCGCTCGCGCAAATCTTTCGCTTGGTGCGACGCTTAACTCCTCCAATAATGCGGAAACTAATCATCGTCACATCGATAACGACTTTCTTCTACGGAATGACCGGCCTCGTCTTTTTCGAAGGCTCCTTTGCCGGCGCGTTAGTCGTCAAACCTTACCCCACGTATCAGGTAGCCTTCGGCGGAGGTGAGGAAGGCATTTGGGCCCGGTATCACCCCGGCCAACCGCTACCCTGGTTTATGCAGGACGACCTCAAAGTGATTTTGAGCTTCGACTGGGAACAAGGCCGTTCAGCCTGGATCGACGCATATCTTTGGGGATATCTGGCAACGCTTTTGGCTTGGGTGGTTCTCGTTCCTATTGGAGCGGTTACACTTCTTATCCGGATTCGTGCCCGGCTCTATTTACCTCCGCTATCGATCAGGTGAACGCGCGAATAAGGGCTAAGCAAACGAATGAAAACGCTCAGATTGCTAAGCGCGGCGCTCAGAATCATCTCGGTGATTACTTTCGGCGCAAGTCTCTTCTTCGGCTGGGTGTTTTATCAACTCTATTTGAAATGGGTTTTCCGGTTTGAGGACGGGAGGTATTTTGATCCGGTGGAGGGAGTCGTCTACCACGATAGTAATTTTGTATCGGGAATAATTTCCCTGTTCTTGTTCCTGTTGTCGGTTGTCCTCTGGCTGCTTGCTTCAAAACTAGGGCTTTACGTTAAAGGCTCTGTTATTCCGCCGGCACGCATCACCGCGGACGACCGAAAAACAAAAGATAGCCGTCGGCGTCCTTGACCTCGAAACCACGCAACCCGTCCTGGGTGTCTTTGAGTGGCATGAAGAACTCGACATCGCGCGAAGCAAATTCGAGCGCCAGTGCGTCAGGATCAGGGACGATAACAAATGCGTCCCAGCGGGCGACGCCTTGCTTGACGTCTCGCGTGTAGTTCGGCACGGGAGCTACGCCCACCGCTTTCATCAGGATCTGCGCACCGCCCCGGCGGACGATGCCGAAGAAAATGTCGTCAGGCTCAGGCCCCTCGAAAGTGATCTCAAACCCGAACCGGTCCCGGTAAAACGCGAGCGAAGTCGGCACGTGGGTCACGATAAAAAACGGTGAGATGCCCGAAATTTCTGCCTGGGTCATGGGTACCCCCTCCGATTGAATGAGTTGTTACTGATCGGATCCAGCCGGCGAAGTTGGGGCCGCGGCGTCGAGGAGTCGCACGCGACGCCACATCAGAACACCCGCCACCGCAGTCCAAATCCAGAACGCCGGGTTCCGCGCCAGGACCCAAACTTGGGCCGTCGGCGAGAATCCGGTTTCGGCAACGAGGATGGCGCCGATCAAAACTCCGATGCCAATGACAACGCCGATCCAACCGAGCCAGCGCGGATAGACGGCGCCGCGCGCCATCGCGGCACCGGCCAGGATGACGGTCCAGCCCATGGTGAGGCCGAGTATCGAGTTCACGCCCTCCTCAAACCACCTGATCGCCCTCGCCGCGGCAAAGCTGGCCGACCCCACTATGCCACCATCGGCTACCCAAACATCCACTGCTCGCTTCAGCGCGATGCCATCCGCCGCTTGCAGGACAGCTGCGATGGGAATGCCTGCCAACGCCAAACCCAGGGCGAGCAGCGCGAGCACGCGGCCCTTACTCTGAAGTCGCAGCATGGAGGCAGCGAGTCCGGCAATGCCGAACAAGCCCGCCACTATCGCCGCAAGCTGGGCAAGGTGAATCGCGACCCAAGTCTGAGACGTGGCGTAGTGTCGGAAGATCGCGGGATGGTCGTTCCCGACGCCTCCAGGGTGTAACAGTGTGACCGCCACGTAGGCGAGTGAACCAATGACTGCAGCTAGCGCAGCCAGCGATAGGACGCCCGAAACGAAAGTTTTCCGAAAGATAGCAACATCTGAAGACATGAGTAAATCGTTTCTTTACATTTAAAGGTGCGCAACGAGTTGTATGGTTGCGCCGATGTAATAACGCCGAACTCAACACTTCGCCAACGTGGATGTTTGCGTCAACGAACTGGCTTAGCCGAGCGACTGAGTTTAGCCTCGAGCCCGCGAAACTGGCGACACTGTCAGAAGACGGCGCCTAAGCAAGGCAATTTCTCAAACGGCCGAGTTGATATCTCGCTCATGTTGCCCTACCTCACGGTCGGGCTTCTGACGTGTATTGCGCCCCTACAGGGCGCGGATGTTTTCGACGTGATCCAGGGGTGGCGTCCCGGCAATTCGGGACTTACCCCTGGCTACCATCTGCAACCCCGACGTCTCGGGGTTGGTCGATCGGGTAGCCCAAACGTCAGCGCTAACGGGGGCGGCGCGAATTCAAATCCGCAATTCGAAATTCGCCATCTGCATTCAGTCGTTCCCGGGCTTCTGGCTGCCCATCCGCTCGTCATCGCTCGGCTTCTCGCTGCCCATACCTTCCTTGCCAGACTTTCCCGCACCCATGTTGCCCCCGCTGCTCCCGTCGCCGCTCGCTTGTTCATCGTTACCAGAATCGCTGTTACCAGAATCTTCCTGCCTCTTTTTCTCTTGTGCCTTGTCTTTCTGATCTGCCATGGAAGTGTCTCCTTTACTTTGACTAACGTAAGACTCCTAACGTGGTGAGTTGACGCACTTCGCCAACGTGGATGTCTGCATCAACAAGCCGGCGTAGCCGGCGACAGAGTTTAGCCCCGGGTGAGTGAGCGCAGCGAGCGTAACCCGGGGATCAGGTTCTCTTAAGATCCCGAGCCCGCGAAGCGGGCGACAGAGATCACGCCTGCCGAAATCCGGAATCATCGCGCCCCTACAGGGCTCGGAATTCTTTGCTGCTTTGATCCAGGGATGGCGTCCCGACAAGTCGGGACTTACCCTGGCTACCTTCTTTAACCGCTGCGCGGTTGGTCGAGTAAGTAAACCCAACGTGACGTTAACCGGAGGACGCGCATCCATTCATCCTTCCCGCCTTCATCCTTGCTCTTGCTCCCGCTCCGGTTCAACGAGTTGTTGGACGCGATACTGGATTGGAGGTCCCTCATTTTGCTAAGCTCGCGCCATGCACCAAAAAGACGGATTAATCATTTCTACTATTTTGTCATCTGTAAACTTAGAGGAATGCCAAAAAACAAAATGCATTACCATAGAAGGGAAGATATTGTCTCTGAGCAATGCTGGAGGCAGCTCAAGTAAGTAGATTTTATGACCGCCTAGGATAACTTCTTCGGGACAATGAATCTGCTCGACAACGCTTGCCAGTTCTTGGCGGTTTAGATTGATCTTTACAACTCCTGGTTCATTCTCCCTGTAGACATCGAATTTAAAAGTGTTTTGGATGACTGGACCATGGGCATAAAAATTGGAGATCCGCTTGATTGCGAGCATCAGATCTGCATCGTCAGTTACTGGATAGAATTGGGCACGAAGAAGGACGTTAATACACCTTCGTATCTCCTCCATTGTGCGGGCTGCATTTGAAAGCTCCTTCTTGAGTTGGTTCATTTGCCGTCTTTCTTCGATCGAAGGAGAGCTTTTCTTCCCAAGGTCCGATAGCTCGTCTTCGTCTTCCTTTAGCGCAGGGACTTCAAGAATAAATGCGGGCTCAACGTTAACGGCCAGGTTATTACGCATCTCCCCGGCAATAACTAGCAACTCTTCATCGTCATGAAGCAGATTAGCTTCCAGGTCTAACATAATGGTTGGGAAAGCTGAACGGCCTTGAGCAGAAAGGGGTATATCTAGTTTTTTCAATAGAAGATTGGTCAGATGTTCAACACTCACCTTACGTAAATCTACATATCCAATTGTCGACAGGAGACCGGGTATTTCCGTGTCGTCAATTCGAACTGGAAGCATGTAAGGCCTATTCTCCTTGAATGCCCTTTCCTGAGCGAACTGACGCTCATGAGAAGTCCACAGCTTTTTTGCATAACTCTCGGAAACGAACATCACACAAAATTTCGCTTTCTTACCGTAAACATCAGCCAAATATGTATAGAGGTTTTCGCCCCACAACTGATGTTCTTCAAAAGCATCGTAAAATACCTTGATACCGTAGGCACGGAGTTGCGTAGCTAATTCCTCGGCGTGCGTTCTATCTTCGCCTGCAAAAGACAAGGCAACATCAAAAGAGGTTTGGTTCTGGTTATCGGACATAAGGATCCTGGTGGGTTTTTCAAGCGCCCAACCACTAAATACGAGTCAGTTCCGCCCATAATACCGCAGCCGCCGTCGAATTCATTTCTTCTCCGCCGTCGCCACAATCTTCACCACTGTCGTCCAGTTCCGCGTTGTGGTAAAAACTTTGAACTCCTTCTCCGCGAACGTGTGGGGAAAACCAAACCAACCGGTCTTCTTGCGTCGGGCGATGATGAATGCGGCGCCGTCAGTGAGAGCGATCACTTCCATGTTTTCAGTTTTAGATCGAAGCGGCAGCCGAGGCTTTACCGGCGGCGGCGAAGCCAGAAACGTTACGAAAAGCATTTCGTCCGCTGACGGTTTTGGTTTCTTAAAAGGATTGCGTTTGATGATGGCCCGCAAGTCGTCAACAGTTCTGACGATCACGGTTATCTCATAGCCGAGGGCGGTCAGCAGATGCTTCTCCATTTTCCTCGCGATGCGAGCCGGATCTTTTGCGACAGTTTCAAAGATCACGTTACCGCTGGCAATGAACGTGCGCACGTTTCGAAACCCGGCTGCGGTCAGGACTTCCGCTAATTGCTTCATCCTGATCGGTTTCTTGCCGCCGACGTTGACGCCGCGCAGAAACGCTACGTACTTTTGTTTAGGGCGCGCGCTCATGGCGAACAACTCCGATAGCGTGGCCGGTCATCACTTCTTTGCCGTCCTGATTTCGGCAGACGAATTCGGTGCGGACGTTTGTGTAGCGTTCCATTGGTTCGAATTCAACGACGGTACATGCGCAGGTGATTGTGTCGCCGGCAAATACTGGGCGATAAAACTGAAATTTCATTTCGCGGGCGATGAAGTTCATATCGCCGCCAATCTTCGTCGGAATCGTCGCCGTCAACAGGCCGTGAACCATCAACCGCCCTTGTTCGTCGGGCGTTACATGGTGGCTCCCTTCATCGCCGGAGACGCGATTGAACAAACGAATGTCGTCTTCGCTAAAAGAGCGCGTCCAGGAAATCGTGTCGCCAATTTTCATATTTGTGGCAGGATGATTCTTGCAATCGAGAAGTAAATTACCAGGCCAGTCGCATCGACGAGCGTCGTGATCAGTGGCGCCGACAGGACGGCCGGATCGACCCCGAATCGTTCCGCGACAATCGGCACCAACGATCCGACCGTTGTTGACCAAAGACAAATCGCCAGCATCGTAACCGCCACCGTGAGCGCCAACGCGATGGGTACGTTCCACAACAGCGCTTGTCCAAACGCGATTGGCGCAACCAGCAGTCCGACAATCATTCCCGTCGAAGCTTCCCGCAGAACCACGCGCCAGGCGTGACGCATGCCGATTTCGCCGAGCGCCAGGCTGCGAATCACAGTCATTACTGTTTGCGCGCCGGCATTGCCGCCGGTGCCAATCAGAAGCGGAATGAAGAACGACAGGGCCACGACCGTGGCCAGCTCATCTTCGAAGCGATGCAGGACAGCGCTCGTGAGTGTGCCGGCGACGAACAAGAGCAGCAGCCAGACGATTCGCTTGCGCACTACGCGACTAATCGGATTGTCGAAGTAAGGCTTGTCCAGCGCACCCGGCTCAACACCGGCCATCCGCAAAATGTCTTCGGTCTGTTCCTCGACCAGCACGTCGATCACATCATCGACGGTCACGAAGCCGACGACACTGCCATCCTGTTCCAGCACCGGCACGGCGAGCAGGTTGTACTTCGCGATCTTCTTCGCCACCAGCTCCTGATCGTCGAGCGCATTCACCGTCACAGGTTTGCGCCGCATCACTTCAGTGACGGGCGTAGTCAGCTCAGCCATCACCAGATCGCGCAACGAGACTGCCCCCAACAGCGCGTTTGTTTTCTCATCCAATACGTAGCATGCGTAGATGGATTCCTTCTCGCGCGCGACGGCGCGGATGTGCTTCAACGCCGCGCCGACGGTTAGCTTCGAATCGAGCCGCACAAACTCGGTGGTCATGATGCCGCCCGCCGTGTGCGCCGGATACTGAAGTAAGCCCTCCAGCTCTTTGCGGATTTCCGGGTTTAGTTTCGGCAGGACTCGATGACACTCATGCAGGCCCATCCGCTGGATGACGTCCGTACGTTCGTCCGCTGAGAGGCCTTCCAGTATTGCCGCGACCCGTTCCGGCTCCAACTGCTCAAGAATGGGCGCGCGGCGGCGCATCTCAGAATGATCGAAAAGTTCGATCACACGCGGGATGGGCAGCATTGAGATGACCGTGGCGGCCTCAGCCAGCGTCAACTGGTTAAGCAACTCAGCTAAGTCGGCTGCGTCGAGATGGGCCAGTTGGTGCGAAATCCCGACCGAGCTTTCATCCAGCCGCAGATGGATCCGCTCCAGAAGTTTGTGCAGGTCCTTTTGAGGCACGAATCACCTCCAGTTTGCCGAAGACACGAATGGGTTGAGCTTCGCATCATACGCGCTGCGAAGCCGCGGGCAAACAGTTTTAGTGGCGTCTAATTCGTGGTGTCGGCCAGATTGGATTTGTACTTCGTGTTCGTTTGCCGATCGTTCAGCTCGATGTAGACCCAGCTCGGCGGAACGACGTTTTCCTCAAGGGCAAACCAAATATTTGAGAGATCCGCAGGTTTGCTCAGAGCGCAGAACCCGTTCAGCCGCTTCCCATTCTGATCATAAAAATCCACCCATGTGCGCGCGGCTTTGGTGTTATTGCCACACGGCGGAAGTTGAGGGGAAGCAGCAAAGAAATCGGCCGGATACGCTGACTTGTTGAAAACATCGTATCGGTATCGAATCATTCGCTTACCGGCGGATTGGAAGGTTTCGTAGCCGGTTATGTACAAAATCGGGTTTGGTAGCGCGGGCTCTGCCCCGCCAGTTTGGGTTACAAACAAGCCAACCACCATCGGCAGTAGCAAGAGCATTCGCAAAACTCTTGAAGTCATGATAGGGGACTCCTCTTGGTAGATTCGGCAATAACGATTGTGCGGATTCTATGCGGATTAGCGGCGATGTCAATGTTTTCTGTGAAGTCGTTAATCTAGCTCGACCATCGCCGCAATCGAATCGGTGTCGCTCATTACTCGTGAAGAATGTCCCCGTCCGCTGGTGTCTTCGACCAACAGCGTGCTTCCCATTCTGAATCGGCGAGATTCGCCGTCGCTCGCCGTCACTTCCCATTCACCGCTGAGCACCACGAACATGCTACGCGCAGACGAAACGTGAAGCTCGCTGGCCCACCCTGCCGGCGCGCGCATAAATGCGACTTGGGATGCAGGCAAGGCCGCTGAGAAATCGACCGGTGCGGCTGATTGCACGTAATCGGTAGCTGTGAACTCAATCTCGACGTCGTCGAAGTGCGATTCGCCGGTGTCGTCGGCGAACAATCTTGCATATCTCATGCTTTTTTCGTCCGAAGTGGCACAGACTTTCGTCTGCGACTCTGGTTTTCAAACACAGACTGACCTCTGTCCACGCAATTGTTGTTCGTTTCTTAGAATTCCGTTGTGCCGGCGCCGGCGGACAGCAGATTGCTTCTGGTAACAGTGCTCCCCGGTAAACGTACGAACGGAGAACAGTAAAACATGGATGACGCTCCCATGAAACAGCAGGACATCACCACCGAAACGGCGCCGGTCGAACTCTCGGAACCGCACTTTGACGACATTGCAGTTTTGATAGCTCGTCCCGTTGAGTCGATTGCACCACGCGAGCGCGATTGGTTTGCGTGGTTGGAAAAACCGCGGATGATCGTAGCAATACTTGTCGTTGCCGGGTTTCTGGGCACGACCGCGCTCGCACTCACACTGCGGCTGCAGCGTCAGCCTCATGTGGACTCTGCCGCGACGGTAATTAAGACCGATGAACCCAAAACGGAACCTGCGTCACCGTTGGGCGCGATTGCGGAACAATTAGAGTCGACTGCGCCTCGAGTGAAAAGCCGCAAGGCGCGCTCCGCGGATGCTAAGCCTGTCGCGCGCCGCGTCGGCGTGATCGTCTACGGCAGTTCATCTGATCGTCCGTAACCACTCTTACATTCCAGATTTACTCGGTACGCACGCCTCTGGCGTGCGAGCACTCCGGCGGAGTGCGACCGTGCTCTTCATTACCGCGCCCGCTTGGGGCGCGCTGCGTCGTTTTATATAATGCGCGCGCGTTCACTGCAGCTTCTCTGGAGGTTACGCAATGCCAAGTCCAAACCAGATCAAGGTTCAGGCCGGCGATAATCTTTTGCTGGTGGGCACGATGAAAGGCGCGTTTCTTTTTCGCGGCGATGCGAAGCGCGAGCGCTGGGAAGAGGCGGGCCCGTACTTTCCGGGACGCAGCGTCTATGCGTTGACTTTCGATGGACGGAACGGCCGGCAGAAACTTTGGGTCGCGGTGAACAGTCCTTATTGGGGATCGTTTCTGAGTTCGTCGAACGATTTTGGAAAGACGTGGAGCGAACCCGAGTCCTACAACATCAAATTTCCCGAAGGCTCAGACGTTTCCCTGAAACAGGTTTGGCAGATCGTTCCGGATCCGCACGAAGCCGACACGCTTTATTGCGGCGTTGAACCTGCCGCGCTTTTTAAATCAACCGATGGCGGCGAGACGTGGTCGCTCAATCGCGGCCTCTTTGATCATCCGCATCGACCACAGTGGCAACCGGGCGGTGGCGGCCTTTGCCTGCACACGATTCTTCCCGATCCGTCGAGTGCGAAAAGAATGTTCGTCGCGATCTCGACGGGAGGTGTCTATCGGACAGATGACGGCGGCGAGAATTGGGAGCCGCGGAATAAAGGAATCTGTGCGCGCTTCCTGCCTCCCGATCAGCAATATCCGGAGTGGGGACAGTGCGTGCACAAAGTTGTCAGCCATCCTTCGAAACCTGATCGCATGTTTCTTCAGCATCACTGGGGCGTTTATCGCAGTGATGACTCGGGAGATTCGTGGCAGGACATCGGCAAAGGTCTGCCGTCGGATTTTGGGTTCGCGATGGAGATGGATCCCAACGACGCGGACACTGTTTACATCATTCCGATCGAATCGGACGAGTTTCGCTGCACGCCCGAAGCAAAGTTGCGCGTGTATCGCACCAAGGATGGCGGTCACTCGTGGGAGCCGCTGACAGAGGGTTTGCCGCAGGAGGACGCCTGGGAAACTATTCTGCGCGATAACATGTCATCCGATTCGGCCAATCCTACGGGGCTGTATTTCGGAACCCGCAGCGGGAAAGTTTTCGGATCGAATAACGGTGGCGATTCGTGGACGGCTATTCGTGAAGGCCTGCCGCCAATCACTTGCGTGAAAACTGCGAGGTTGGAGTAGCTTTGCGTACCTTTGCGTCTTGAGTGAAAAGCAACAGACAAAAGGGTTCACGCTAAGACGCTAAGAAAGATCTTTTTTCGTTAACTCAAACAATCAATGAAAGCTAGAGTCCTGCTCGCCATTCTTTCCCTTCCGTTGCTCGTTTCTCTCTCGCTTGCCCAGGAAAACAAGCTAGTTCAGTTCCATATCGCCATCGTAAAGAGAGGCCCGAACTGGACTGACAGGAGCGTCGAGTTTCAGAAGGTCCGGCAAGAACATCGCAATTACGTGATGTCGCTAATTGAATCTGGTAAGGCAGTGGCCGCGGGACCCTTCGGTGACAACACAGACACGGTTGGAATCATCATCTTTCGCGCCGCGAACGTCGAAGAGGCGAAAAGTTGGGCCGATGCCGATCCGGCGGCGAAGGCTGGTCATCACATTAACGAGATGCTGCCATGGTGGTCCGAAGATGTTTTTGGCAAAGCGAGCAAGCCGGCGAACCATGAGACTGTGTACTTTGGTTTTTTAAAGCGAGGCCCGAACCGAAAAGAAGGCGACGGCCAGACTCCCGAAGTCCAGGAATTACAAAAAGCCCACATCGCAAACATCAATCGACTGGCCGAAACCAAGAAGTTGGTGGTGGCCGGACCTTTCGGTGGAAACGGGGAACTGCGCGGCATCTTCGTCTTCCGTGTTGGCTCATTAAAGGAAGCTCAGGATCTCGCGGCCACCGATCCGATGATCAAGATCGATCGGCTGCGACTTGAATTGCACGAATGGAAAGTCCCGGCTGGTCTGATTCCATAAACGACGAGATTTAGTAATGAAGCTGCCGACGATTCAAGGGGTGATCAGGCGACGAATTCTCGCTAACTTTCGCGTTGAGCCGGCGGTCATGCAACGCCAGCTCCCACCTCGCTTCCGGCCCAAGCTCCATAACGGTTTTGCAGTTGCGGGCATCTGCCTGATTCGGCTTGAACACATTCGCCCGCAGCGAATGCCGGAAATTATTGGGCTGAGCAGCGAGAACGCGGCGCATCGCGTAGCCGTGCTTTGGGACGACGATAACGAAAGCCGCGAAGGCGTATACATTTCGCGCCGAGACACAAACTCGCAGATCAACCATCTGCTCGGCGGAAGGGTTTTTCCCGGAGAGCATCACGCCGCCCGGTTCACGATTACCGAATCCGGAGACGCAATAGAACTGTCAATGAGATCAGACGATGGAGACGTTGCCGTGGATGTCGAGGGCGTCATCGCAGAGTCGATGCCCTCGACTTCTGTTTTTGCGTCGCTGGCTGAAACTTCAAAATTCTTTGAAGGCGGCTCGCTGGGTTATTCCGTTACCAAAGACCCTGGCAGGCTTGATGGCTTAAAGCTGGAAACGAGGGATTGGCGCGTTGAACCGCTGCACATCGAGAAGGTCTACTCAAGTTATTTTGCGGATACAGAGAAGTTTCCGGCAGGTTCAATCGCGTTTGATCACGCTTTGATTATGAGAAATGTGGCTCATGAGTGGCATAACGCTGACGATCTATATGTTTAATCGCGGATCGTTCTGGCCATCAACTGTCGTACATTTGACGTGACGATCTCTACTTCTCAGCTGCGTACTTCGAAAGCAGCGCACCCATCTCAGCCCGCGGCATCGCGAACTTCACGCTTACCTCTTTTTCTTTCGAGCTGACCTGCGTGTGGTTGTAGTAAACCTCTTCGTCTTTGCCCTGTTTGGCCAGTCGCCCCAGAACGATCATCAAACCGTAGGTCCTTTCCAGTTGCCGGGCCCGCTCTTCGGAATCAACTTCAGTGGCGGCCACAATCTCAACGGTGGTTTGATCCAACTTTACGGAGACTCGCAGGTGCTTCGCGTCTTCCAGGAAGATCAGCACGCCGCTGTCGCTGAGGGCTGCGATGAATTCCAGCGCCGTGAGTTCAAGCACTTTGTCTCCGCGTTTGTCGGTGACCTTCGCGTTCATTAGTTTGCCGTCCGGAGAGCGATCGGCTTCGACCGTCAGTTCGATCACGCCGTCAAGATTCAACTGTTTTTCATCGCGCCTCTTCTTGGCGGCAATAAGTAGATCCTTGAACGGACGGGTATTGATTTCGTTCGGGCGTTTGACGCCGTTCTCAGCAGCGACCTTGTCTAGTTCATCTTCAGCCTTCTTTCGCGCGGCGTCCTGTTCCGCATTCGGAGTGGGGGTCGGCGTCGCATTGCCGGCGACGAGGGGCGAAGCCGTCGGTGAGGGCGAAGGCGCGGCAACCGGATCAAGCGGTACCGGCACGGGCGTGAACGGAGCACTCACAATCAAATTCGGTGTGGGCGTCGGCATCGGAAACGGCATCTCGCCGTTGGCCACCTGAAAGTAGCCGTCGGGATAACGAAATTGTTCGGTGGTGATTTCGGTAATCTCGCCGAGGTTTTCAATCTCTGTTTTGTCGTACGGCCGATCGACGAAGCTGCTGTCGGAGAAAATGGTCGCGATGGCCAGCGTGTTCCGGACCTGCGGGACCATGACAATGACGAACATCGCCACGAGGTGCCACACGATCGAGCCGACCAGAAGCCACCTGACACGCGGCCAAAACGGCTCGCGGTTAACTTCAAAGCCCTCAAAAAGTCCTGCTGTACTGCTGAATTCCAACATTGTTCCTTGAATGAGTGTGCTTAGACGCTACCTGCCCCGACGGCGTTGTGAACACTCAAATGAAATAGTAGACGCCAGACAATTAGGCCGCAACCGCGCAACGAAAACGCTCATGGTTCAAGAAGAGACGTTCAGGCATGCGAAATAGTTCCGTGACGCGGGCTGGACTACAATCAGTTTATGCGTCGCTCAGGTCGAGATCATCGCGAGGGAAAGTCATTTCGCAAACGCCGGCGTCACGACAGCCGCGCAGAACCCGAGAAAGCGCGCGCGCGCGACAAGAGTGAGCTTCCCGGCACAATCAAAGGTGGTAACTACGAGCGTGACTTGCGGGACTTGCTCGGCGGCATAGGCACTCCTAAACCCGCACTCTTCAAGCCTGACCCTTTTCAGCTCGAGGCACTGGCAGCGCTTGAGTTTGAAGATGTGCTGGTAACGGCGCCGACCGGCAGCGGCAAAACCTGGATCGCGCGTGAAGAGATTCGGCGGCTGCTCGAGGCGGGCAAGCGCGCCTGGTACACCACGCCACTCAAGGCGCTCACGAATTCGAAATACCAGGAGTTCGGCGAAGAGTTCGGCGCAGAGCGCGTCGGAATTCTCACTGGCGATCGCAAGGAAAACTCGGACGCGCCGCTAATCGTCGGTACGACGGAAATTTTTCGCAATCAACTATTCGACGCGCTGCGGGGCGGCGAAGACGTGCGCGTTGATCTCGTAATCTTTGATGAAGCGCATTACCTCGGTGATGAAGATCGCGGGCACGTTTGGGAAGAAGCGATTATCCTGACGCCGTCGCGTATTCGCATGCTGCTGCTGTCCGCGACAATCGGTAACGCTCCCGAATTGGCAAAGTGGATCGAAGAACTGCGCGGCGTGCGCTGTGGCGTTGTCACACGACCGGGCGCGCGGCCGGTGCCCCTGCGTTCCGCGTTTCTAATGCCGGACAAGAGATTAGTCCCGCTGTTGGATAGAGGCGGAAAATTGAATGGCGAGATCGCGGCTCTAATCGAGCAGCGAGACGAGATGAGGCGCCCGCGCCGGGATTCTTATCGACGACGATGAAACTCCGCATGCCGGAAATGCCGCCGGCGACATTGTTGACGGCCCTGGGCTCGTACAATCTGCTGCCGGCCATAGTTTTTCTGCCGACGCGCCGGCGGTGCGATGAGGCTGCGACCGAAGCAGCCTTGTCCCGACGGGGTTCGATGAATAAAGGTCGAGAGGCGCGCCTGGATTTCATGCGCAGCTTTGTCGAGCAGTATCCCGAAATTCGCGATCATCGTCACTGGGACACGATCGTTCGGTCAGGCATCGCCTCGCATCACGCCGGTCACATGCCGGCGTGGAAGCTGGTCATTGAAAAGATGATGAGCGCGGGTTTGCTGGACGCGATCTTTGCGACGGCGACAGTGGCCGCCGGTGTCGATTTTCCGGCCCGGACGGTGGTGATTACCGTGGCCGATCGCCGCGGCAATCGCGGCTGGGAGTCTTTGACCGCTTCCGAGTTGCAGCAGATGACCGGCCGCGCCGGTCGTCGTGGAAAAGACAACGTCGGTTTTGTGATCGCCGCACCGGGACTACATCAGAATCCGCAACGCATCGCTCAACTTCTCGCCGCACCGCCCGACGATTTGGAAAGTCAGTTCCGCGCGACGTACACGTCTTTGCTTAATTTGCTCGACGCGTTCGGCAGCTTTGCGCAAGTGCGCGACATCGCCGAAAGAAGCTTCGCTTACCGCAATCTGCTACCGCGTATTCATGCGCTCGAAAAACAGCGCGAAGAAAACAAGAAAAGAATTCGTGATCGGCTCGCGCAGGCCGGCATCAATTTGCCGGTGGAAACTGTGCTGGCGCTTGAGCGGCTGGCGAGCGCGCGCGCGCGTTTGCTGGAAGGCACGCCGCAGACGCGCCGCGAGATGCGGCAGCGATGGCTAAACAAGGTGGCGCAGCCGGGACGCGTCGTCGCTGTCGGGCGCAGCGGCCGGCGGCTGGCGCTGGTGATCACGCGCACGTCCGACGGTGTCACCGCGATGCGTGAAGACGGCCGGTTCGCATCGTTTCCGTTGCAGCGCGTCGGCCGTGTGTTCGCGCCTATTTATTCAACGCGACCGGAAAAGGCCGAAGAAGCATTCGATCAAATTCACGATCGAGGCCCGGAACTCGCATTACCCGAACCTCGCTTGCGCGACGAGCAAGCCGGAGAAAATGACGCACTCAAGATACTCAACGACGCCATCGATTCATTAGCGCCGGGTGAGGGCGGCGATAACGGCCGCGAGGCGATCGTCGAAGTACTCTGGGCGCTTCAGACAGAAGCGGGGGCCATCGAGAACGCGAGCCGGCAGATCGAGGGCCTGCGAAGTGAAATTTGGGAGCCGTTTGAGCGTTGCGCAACCGTGCTTGAACATTTCGGCTATCTCGACTTTGCGAAGGAACAGGTTACCGAACGCGGCAAGTGGCTCGCGGACTTGCGCGTCGATCGGCCTTTGCTGATCGGCGAAGCTTTGGAGCGCAACTTGTTTGCTTCGCTTGATGCCAGGCGCGCCGCAGCGCTGATAGCGGCACTCGCGGCTGATGAGGATCGAGACTACGGAGAGCTGGAACTCGACGACGCGATTGTGAGTCTGCTCGTGCAGTTCGAAGAAATCTCGTTTGAGGTTTCGAACGAAGAATGGAAGCAATCTATCGAAGCGGCGCCGGAAATTAACTTTTCGGCTGCGGCCGCCGCCGCGCACTGGGTCGGCGGAATCGATTGGCAAGAGCTGGTGCACGAAACACGTGCCGAAGAAGGCGACCTGGTCCGGCTTTTGTCGCGTACCGGCGAGGCCCTCCTGCAAATTGCAGGTTTGCGGGACACGCATCCGCAGGCGGCAGCGCTTGCGTCGCAGGCTGCGGAGATTGTTCTGCGCGAACCGATTCGATAGGGGCGAGTCGCCTTTGCAGCGAGGACAGTACCCGGAGCGGTAGCGACGGGGTAAGACCGCGGACCCGGTCGCAACCACCACCCCACGCGGGCTGCCCGCGCGGGGACCCCGGTCCGCTCTCGGTACTGACTCAATCGTCCCCGCACCGTTACCGTGCCGGAAGAGAATGTGATGTATCTACTGAAAGCCACCTTGATCCTAAAGATAGCCTTAACGATAGGTTGGTCTGCATCTCTCTTATTCCTCTCTGGAACGCAGTTTGAAAAGTTGGGCGTGCCTGAGCCAAAGCCCCTCTTGTTTACCCGTCTGCTCGGTGCGGCTTTTCTTGCCCTGCTCTTAGGTTATGCCCTCGGCTTACGAGATGTTTATCGAGGCGTGATGCCCGTCAACACGATGCTTGTAGGCATCTTAAGTAATGGATTAGCGTGCATGATTCTTGTTTATTCGGGCTTTCAAGGCACCTGGAGTACCTGGGGCAACTTCGCCGGTTATTGCATGTGGGGTTCAGCCATCCTCACGGGTTTAATTACCGGACTACTTGGCATTAGCTTCTTAATGAATAGGCGACCTCAAGAATATTAGGTTCTGACACGAGTGCAGCGAGGTCAGTACCCGGAGCGGTAGCGACGGGGTGAGAGCGCCGGACCCGGTCGCTACCGCTCGCGGTACTGACTCTCAATCGTCACAACATTCCTCATTTGCTAGCGCTGCTTATTGCCGGCACTCACATCAATTTTCCTGCACTGCGAATGA
Source organism: Pyrinomonadaceae bacterium (assembly GCA_036277115.1). Lineage (NCBI taxonomy): Bacteria > Pseudomonadati > Acidobacteriota > Blastocatellia > Blastocatellales > Pyrinomonadaceae > Pyrinomonadaceae bacterium. The sequence continues at coordinate 559,024 of DASUNM010000023.1, read as the reverse complement.
AACCCATAAACTCTTGATTTTTGGATGAAAGATTTTTGGGATGAAAGACATAAACCACGGGCGTCCCAATCTCGTCTTGTTTACTCACGGCCTTTGGCCTAACAAAGGAGAATTAGTTATGAGAATCACACTCGCATGTTTGCTATTGGTCCTTCTTTCGGGAACCGTGGCTGCGCAGCAATGCCCGTTTGATACAGGTGATGAGAATCGGTTAGCGCGCTGCTTAATTCGTCCGGTAGCGAGGGGCGGCAACGTCGGACAAGCACCCGAAACCTTACCAGGTGTTCTAGAAGAGTTAGTTGGTAAGCCGATGAATATCGACTTAGTCAAACTGCGTCAACACCTGACGGAGAGTGGAATTACTGAATCCGCTATTGGCGGAACGCTGGTCCAGAATGCCACTAAAGTGCGTTACTTTGTGATTCACGATACCAGTTCGCCTGAAATTGCAGCAGCGGACTTTCCGGCGAACATAAATGACGCCACTTGGAGTGGCAACAGACTAGCTACTTGGCTTGGCACAAACACGCCGGTTCACATGTTTGTTAATCGCCTGGGCGAATCAGCGACCAAAACAAATTTTAGCGCGGTGGCTCGCGGTACGAAATATGAAGGCGGCCGGGACATTGCCAATTTGCAACAACGTCAACAGGCGCGGCAACGAAGGGGCGGCTTGTTCGTGCATGTTGAACTTATTCAACCTCGCCGCAAATCCAATCCGAACACTTTTTTTGATCTCGGCCCAACACCGGGATTTACGCAGAAGCAACTGGACCGGTTGGCCTTGCTCTATATCGCGGCAAGCTTCAGAAGCAATCGTTGGCTGCTTCCCGCGTTTCACGCGTCAGTTGACGCATCCATCGCTGAGGCGCACGACGACCCGCAGAACTTTGATATTTCGACCTGGTTGAGTAGCGTAAAGACCCTGGTGGATAAAGTGAAGCAGTAACCACTTTTGAGGCCGCCTTCTGAGCCGTCTCTCGCTGTGCTAGGATTTACGCATACATGGAAGTCCTTTTAGCAAACGAATACGGATTTTGTTTTGGCGTCGAACGCGCCGTGGAAATGGTTGAAGACGCGCTCGGAGTTGGCGCGCCGGTGCGCACGCTCGGGCCGCTGATTCACAACACGCAGGAAATGCAGCGGTTAGAGTGCGAAGGTGTGGCGACGATTCAGGATCCTGAGCAAGTCAAAGCCGACGAGATCGCGGTGATTCGCGCGCACGGCGTCACCCCGCAGATACAGGCCGAACTGGAAAGACGCGCGGCGCAGGTGGTTGATGCGACCTGTCCGTTTGTGACGCGGGTGCAACGACTCGCAGAGCGTGCCGCGAAAGACGGCCGGCATGTCATCGTCGCGGGAAATCCGGATCATCCGGAGATGATTGGTGTCGTGGGTTACGCGCCGGACAACACATACGTCGTGCGCGATGCGGATGAAGTGGCAGCGTTGCCGCCATTGCACGCGCCGCTGGTCGTTTCGCAAACGACGCTGAAGCTCAAAACATTTCTCGAAGTTGCGGAGGCAGTCAAAGCCAAAGCCGACGCCGAGCCCCAGGTCGTCAACACCATCTGTTCAGCCACGCGCGATCGGCAGGACGCCGCGCGCGCCCTCGCGGGACTGGTAGACGTTTTCTACATCATCGGTGGCAAACATTCTTCAAACAGCATCAAGCTGCTCGCCGTCTGCGAAGAGCAATGCGTGAAGAGTTTCCTGATCGAAACTCAGGACGAGATCGATCCCACCGACTTGCAGGGCGCGAAACGCGTCGGGGTCACGGCTGGCGCATCCACTCCGAACTGGCTGATTGATCAGGTCGTCAGCCGGTTGAAAGAGATCGGCAACCAAAGCAACGGGCACGGCGCTCGTCCATAAATCCCACACAGTTTAGAGGCGGGCTACCGCCCGCCGGTGGTTTTGAAATGCGAATTAGGCGGGCAGTAGCCCGCCTCTAAACTTTCCAAAGCTGGTAATTCATGAACTCTGAATCAGTTCGCGCCCATTGTCTCTCGTTCCCGCACGCGACAGAGAATGTGCAATGGGGCAACGATCTCGTTTTTAAGATCGCCGGGAAGATGTTCGCGGTGATGGTGCTTGAGCCGCCAGCGAAGTACGTGCTGTCGTTTAAGTGCACCGAAGAAAAGTTCAACGAGCTGATCGAACAGGATGGGATCGATCCGGCGCCTTACATGGCCCGCAACAAATGGGCGGCGCTGGAGCGATTTGATGTGTTAAGCGATCGCGAGCTGAAAGAACTGCTACGAAACTCCTACCAACTCGTCTTTGACAAGCTGCCAAAGAAGCTTCGCACGCAACTGGCCGGAGAAGCTGAGGCGCGCCCAAGCCAGTCGCGCGGTCGCAAGAAAAAGAGTTAAGAAATCTTCAACGAGTCCTGAAACTTCGTGGCGTTCGACTTATCGCCTTTGCCCTTCTCGCTCAGGTACAGGGTCTGAATCAAGCGGGGCTTGGCCCAATACATGCGGATGGTGAACTCAATCTGTTTGCCGTCTTTGCTGCCTTCGCCGATCAGTTCCGTGCCCGGGTGCCCGCCCACGTTTACGTCGCGTTGGCTGGTCACCTTGCCATCGATATTTTTGACTGCGTTCTCAGACGCGCCCTTGAGAAGCACTTTAGGATCGATGTTCAAGCTTGAGACGGCTGCCGGAAATTCGTGGAACGCGAGCACGTAGGCTTGGGCGCCTTTGTCCAGCGTTAACATTTGACCAGTCGCTTTGCCAGCGGCAGAGGGAATGTCCTGCGATTGCTTCGTCGGTTTGCCCGGCATCTCAACCGTGATGCCGCCTTCTGTTACTGTTTCCCACTTGTCGCCGCTTAGTGACGAACAGGCCAGCACGACGGCGAGGGGAAACGCCAGGATGATAAGTCTCTTCAATTTCTCAATCCTCACTTTGTTATTTGTAAACTGCGGCGCAGAGTGTGTCACAGACTGCCCCTGGGACAAAGCAGAACCTTTACCGGGTAGCGAATTCCAGTTTTCTCTACGCCTTCCGGAGCGACCCCGGCGTCTCAGCGGTTAATAATTCGGTTCAAGCACACTCAGAGGGTTCAACGGAGGCTACCCCTTTAGCGCGTGACATTTATCTCGCGCGTTGTCGAGTTGTAGCCCCCGTTCTCCACCAGGTTGCCGGACTTATCGACCAGCTCCAACTTGATCGTGTGTTTGCCGCTCGTCCAACCACTAATCCAGATGGGCTTCCAAACGTCGATGAACCTGGGCGTGCCGCCGTCAATCGTATAGCGCACGCGATACTCGCCGCCTCCGTCACTCTGTAATTTGCCGTTAGTGAGCCAGAAATCGATCATGATTGGATCGGCCTCGGCACCGGCGTAGTCACCTTTCGGCCGGCTATAAGTGAGCAGCGGTTTGGTGAGATCGACATCGCCGGCCATGCTCGCGGTGACGTCCTTGCCCTCACGAGCGGGCGTGGGACTAGCGTTCGCAGTCGGACTTTGCGCGGGGGCCATTACTTGCCCCGTGTTCGTGGTCGTCGGCTTCGCAGGATCGCCGCCCCCTTTGACGGTGAACGTTACCATCCGGAACGCGCCTTCGTTCTTGTAGCTCTCATGCCACGGCCGCGAGGGAAAGACGCGCAGAGTGTGCTTGCCTTCCGTGACGTTGCGCAGCTCAAACGGCTGATCCAAATTGTAGTAAGCCTCGTAAGGTTGGTTGTCGAGGATCACGTGAATGTGATTGCCTTTGCCGGTTGCGGGATCTTTGTGCGGAACATAACCTTTCAAATCGCCGTTCAACGCTAACTTCACTTCGACGGTCGAGCCGCTGATGCTCGCGTTGTTTGCCGGCGAGACGACGCTGAGCGCCGGCTGCGCCTGATCCTGTTCGCCGCGCTGCTTCATCAGATCTTCGATCGTTTGCGGGCGCGGTACCACCGTCAGTTCCTTCACGATGGGCGGCGAGGCCGTCGTCGTCGCCGTTGTGTTCTTGTTTTCTTCGTGGGAAGCGCAGCCGGCTGACAGCATTAGACCGAGAGCGCATATTAAAATTCCATTCGTTTGTTTCGCCATAGTTTCAGTTTACACCTCAGGCTAGACTTTTGACCGGAGCGATAGTAAAAGTCTGCACGAGCTTTCAACGTTTTTGAGAAAAGATTGTCGCAGTCGTTGCGAAACAGTCTTGGGGTGGACCGACCGTGTCAGAACCCGGAGCGGTAGCGACGGGATCGAACACTCAACGATGTCGTTCTTGATCCGGTCGCATCCACCACCCCACGCGGGTTGCCCGCGCGGGGACCCCGGTCCGCTCGCGGTTCTGACACACAAACCAAGGTGAAAGCCATGACCAAACCCCTGAAAGCGATTCTGCTGCTAAGTTGCTTCGCCACCGCCCTGGTCATTCACGGGTGTTCGAAAGACAGCTCAACATTCACACCGGAAATTGAGCCGCTGCCGGCGCAATTGACCACTTACGCGCCGATGGACATTCCGGCGGACAATCCGATGACGCCTGAGAAAGTCGCGCTCGGACGGCAACTCTTCTTTGACGAGCGCCTCAGCGGCGACGGCACGCGTTCATGTTACTCGTGCCATGTTTGCGAGAAAGGCCTGACGGATGGCTTGGCGAAAGCTGTCGGTTCGTTCAACAAACAACTGCCGCGCAGCAGCCCGACGCTTTGGAACATCGGCTATCACAAAGAATTTTATTGGGACGGCCGCAGCCCTTCGCTCGAAAAGCAGGCGATGGCCGCGTGGACGGGCGCCAACATGGGCGCGAAAGCCGATGAGATCGCCGCGAAGTTGAATCAGCTGCAGGGCTATCGCAACCAGTTTCAAAAGGTGTTCGCCAGCGATGCGACCCCCGACAACATCGTGAAGGCGATCGCGGCCTTCGAACGAACGATCATCACCGGCGACACGCCCTGGGATCACTGGAGATCAACGGGGGGCGATGAATCAAAGATGAGCGCCGAGGTGCGGCGCGGGTGGAACATCTTCCAGGCGATCAAGTGCACTAACTGCCACGACGGCGTTTTGTTCACCGACTTTCAGTATCACAACGTCGGCATCGGCATGGATCAGAAAGAGCCTGACGTCGGTCGCTTCAAAGTCACGAACAATGCGAAAGACACCGGCGCTTTCATGACGCCGACGCTGCGCGACATTGCGCGTTCAGCGCCTTACTTCCATGACGGCAGCGCCGCGACGTTGGAAGAAGCGGTGGACATCATGCTCGGCGGCGGCAAACCGAATCAGTATCTCGACAAGGTGAACCTGCAACCGCACAAGCTTGTGGGGAGTCAGCGTGAGGATCTGCTGGCTTTTCTGAGATCGCTGAACGTGGTGAACTGCAATCTAAAGAAACCGCCGTTGCCACAGCAATAATTTGTAAAGCGTTGCCGTCTTTAAGGCAGCCCTAAGGGCTGCCAGATGGTAGCCGGGGGTCCGCCGACTCTCGCAACGGATATTTTGACGTCAATCAAGCCGCCACGGGCTTCGCGGTTAGCCGGTGCAGTCTTCCTTCGACTGCGCTCCAATCAATATTTGAGAAGAACGCTTCGATGTACTTCGGCCGATCCGCGGGCTTGTAATCAAGAATGAAGGCGTGCTCCCAGACGTCCATCACCAGAATCGGATTGAAGCCCGCCACATTACCGACCTCATGCAGCGTGATCCAGTGGTTCGTTAGCCTGCCGTTCGAAGGATCTTCGTAACAGATGGCCCAGCCGACGCCGCGCATCTTGCCCGTGCTGACGAAATTCGATTTCCAAATGTCGTAGCTGCCGAAGGATTCTTCTGCTGCCTGCCGGAACCCCGTCGTGCCGGTGGGATCGCCGGTGCCGCCGCCGCTCTTCAAATTCTCGAAATAGTATTCGTGCAGCACCATGCCGTTATATTCAAAGCCGAGACGGCGCGTCAGTTCTGAGTAGGCCGCGAACTCCTCCTGATCGACTTTGGCGTCCTGGATAAACTCCGCGATCTTTTCATTCAGTTTGTTCGTTTCTTTGACGTAGCCCTCGTACAACTTGAAATGCATCTCGATCGTTTCGTCCGAAATGCCCTTTAAGTTGCTGAGATTAAACTGCTGCGGCTTATAAGTCGTAGACATATCTTCCTCCAAATCACACAAAACGTAGGCGAAATATGAGAGTAAAGTGTGACGAAGGGATGTAGAGGTTTGGTTAATAGTGTTACAGAGCCCGGCACCGTAGGATCTGAATGTCTAGAGCACCATGGCTCCGAGAATTAGTCGAACTTCGTCAGGAGCGAAATGTGGGAGGTTACATCCCGCTCCTGACGGAGCTAATTCGAATGGTTAGGACTCGGTTGCTATAAACCTCGAGCTCCTAACCGAGCTAAGAAGCAGCATTTCCAAACGAGTGCCGATTTCACAAAAAGGGCACGACGTGATGCCGTGCCCTTCGTCCTGGTGCGCACTTCATTCGGTACGCAGCCGCTGGCCTGCTGAGCACGCGGAAGGCGTGCCTACCGCAGCTTAACCGAGCCTGCCGCTGAAGATTAGCCAGTCGCCGTGTGAAGTAGCCATCAGAAGCAACATCGGCAGCGATAGCCACGCGTTGGTGCGCGAAGCGAGGAACGCCTGGCGTGCCAGTTCAGGCGCGGCGGGCGGACCGCCTTGCAAGCCGGCAATGATGCGCTTGTTGGCCGGCCAAATTATTCCCCACACGTTCAGCATCATCAGAATACCGTATGCGCCGCCGACACCGATCGAGAGCGTCTTGTTGCTCGTCCATTCGGGGGTGAGCATGGCCGGGAAGAATCTCAGCAGGCCGTACGTGAACACCGCCACGAGGATGATCATCACGATCGCGAACACGCGTCCGTCTTTGGTGAGCGCCGGAACTTTCTTGATGATCAGGAACTGGATCAAGAAGAGGAAAATCGGGTAGCCGAGCCAGAACAGCAAAATCTTCCAGACATTTGCCTGTTGGCCGCCGAGGTTGTTCGCGTTATTAACGTCCGTCTTGAGAATGTACATCGCGAAGTATGCAAGACCGAAGAACACCGTAATCACCGCGCCCCAACGGAAGAACCAAAGCGCCGGCAGCAACAAATCCGGATTCACTTTTTTCTTCGTGTCCACGTCCAGCTTCTTTTGCAGCGGCACGTTGACGAGGTTGAAGAAGTAAAGCAGCCCGATCCAGGTAACACCCGCCACGAAGTGGAACCAGCGAAACGTAATTCGCATCAGCTCCTGGACATCCGGGGCCTTAAAGATGCCGTCGAGCATCGCCAGACTGACGGGAAGATGGACAGTCGCATCAATCAACATACGTACCTCCAGCGGAAGTCAGTCCCTGTACGCCAGGACTGAGAAGTTGTGCAGATTGTTAGGTATTGCGAGCGAAGATTACACCCAGACGCGTGCGGGCGCAACAGTTTTGCAAGACGCAGTTCGAAGGGAAATGCTTGCAGGCACAAATTCATTGCGGTAAAGGTACTTGTAGATGATGAAGAGGACCGTTCTTGCTGAATTGATTTTGCTGGCCATGCTGGGCTCGGTCGTGGCCCAGCGGCCCGGCGCGGGCGGAGCGGCATCGGGAAGAACATTGACCGTCGTGACTGAACCGGCCGCGATTGTTTGGCTCGATGAAGTGCGCAGAGGAACAACGGACGAAAGTGGAAAGCTCGCCCTTTCGAAAGTAACCGCCGGGGCGCACACCCTACGCGTGCGCGCTAACGGCTTCAAAGAAATCACCATGCCGGTTGCGGCCACTGCGCGCGGCGAGGTCCCGGTTCGACTGACTCGGACCACGGATAAAGCCGAATTGATCTTTCAACGGGCCGAAACGACGCGCGAATCGGCGAGGACCGACGAGACCAGACAGCAGGCGGTTGAGCTCTACCATCAAGCGCTGCAGGCTCGCGCGGCATTTCCCGCCGCGCACGTTGGCCTGGCTCGCGTGCTGTTGGATCTGAACAACACCGATGGCGCGCTTAACGCAGTCGATGCCGCCCGCGGTACTCGCCCATCGTATCCCGAGGCGTCTGCCGTTGAGGGCCGCATCTATCGCGAAATGGGCCAGACCGATGACGCGATCGGCAGCTTCAATCGCGCGATTCGTGAGAGCCGCGGCTTTCAACCCGAGGCGCACGTTGGCTTGGGCCTGATCTATGAAGACAAAGGGGAGCACGAACTCGCGGCGCGCGAATTTCAGATCGCTGTCAATCAGCTTGCCGACACTGAGCCGATCATCTACCAGATGCTGGGTGCGGCTTATGAGAAAGCCAATAACCCGAAAGAAGCAATCGTTGCTTATGAGAATTATTTGCGCCTAGCGCCTAATGGATCGCAAGCAACGGCCGTGCGGTCGATTGTTGAGCAACTCAAGTCGGAGCCGCCACAGTCGTAGCCCCAGCACAATAGACACCGATAACCCCAAGTGAAATAATCCAACGGTTTTGTGATCCATCCATCTGTGGCTGTCACAATGAGCACACCTGCACCCTCAACTTCCCGTCACGTTTCGCGCAAAGCGAGTCTCTTCACCGAATCAGTGATCCGCGAGATGACGCGCGAGGCCATGAAGTATGGCGCGGTGAATCTGTCGCAAGGCTTCCCGGATTTTCCCGCCCCGGAAGACATCAAGCGCGTCGCGATGCAGGCCATCGCCGACGACGTGAATCAGTATGCAATCACCTGGGGCGCGAAGGATTTTCGCGAAGCAATTGCGAAGAAGACGAAGTGGTATCTCGGCCTTGACATCGATCCCGAAACGGAAATTACCGTCACCTGCGGCTCAACCGAAGGAATGATTGCCGCCATGATGGCGACCGTCGATCCGGGCGAAGAAGTCATCGTCTTCGAACCTTACTACGAGAATTACGCGCCCGATGCGATTCTGTCCGATGCCAAGCCACGCTACGTGCCGTTGCGCGCGCCGGATTGGACTTTCGACCGCGACGAATTGCGCGCCGCTTTCAATCCGAAGACAAAAGCAATCATCATCTGCAATCCAAACAATCCGACCGGCAAAGTTTTTACGCGTGATGAGATGGAATTCATCGCCGGCCTCTGCCAGGAATTCGACGCGCTGTGCTTCACCGACGAGATTTACGAACACATTTTGTATCCGCGTGAGGGCGCCGAGATCGCGCACATCTCGATGGCGCAAATCGAAGGTATGCGTGAACGCACGGTGATCGTTAACTCGATGTCGAAGACTTATTCCGTCACTGGTTGGCGCGTCGGTTACTGCATCGCTTCACCGGAGATCACGAGCGCGATTCGCAAAGTCCATGACTTTCTGACCGTCGGCGCCGCCGCGCCTTTGCAAGCCGCCGGCGCTTACGCTCTGTCGCTGCCGCCGTCGTACTACGATCATTTGCAAGCTGACTATCGCGCGCGGCGCGATCTGATTCTGCCGGAACTGGAGAAAGCGGGTTTCAAGACTTTTCGTCCTGACGGCGCTTACTACGTCATGACCGATATCAGCAACTTCGGATTCAAAGACGACATCGAATTCACGCGACACCTGATTCGCGAAGTGGGCGTCGCCTGCGTTCCCGGCTCAAGCTTCTACTCGGCGGACGCGGCGGGCCTCGGCTCGCAGCAAGTCCGTTTCTGCTTCTGCAAAAAAGACGAGACGCTCATGCTGGCGAGTGAGCGACTGCGAAAACTGAATGGCTAGGAGCAATCATGCGACTTTCAAAACTGATCGGACTCGCGTTAACGCTTTTAATCTATTCAGTGTCGATCCATGCGCAGGAGCAATGGAAGAAGATTGCGCCTCCCGGAGCGTCATTCACGGTCACGATGCCGACTGTCGCCCAGAGCGTAACTCGGGTAGTTCCTTTGAGCGCGACGAGGACAGTCTCTGCTCGCGTTTTGTATTCGGTAGCTCACGGCCGCCGTTACGCGATCGCTTCTTTCGTCCGGACGACGGATGATCGCGTGCCCGCCCTGTCCAACTTTCCTGAATTCGCCACAGCGATGGAGTGGTCGCTTATAAGCGCTGAGGGGACGCCAGGATCATTGACGTTTCATCAGGACTTGTCCGAAGGGTCGACAATCATTAAGCAGTATCACCTTCAGCTTGGTGAATATAAAGGCGTTGCTCGATTCATCGCCACCGAAACTTCGCTGTGCGCGCTAGTGGTACTCGGCGCTGACGCAAATGATTCGGATGCGCGCCGATTCTTCACGTCTTTTGCTCTGGGCAAGATGAATAACGATGACGAGCCAGACGTAACGAATGTCATAAACAAGTCGGGCGGGTACTCCGTCCAGGAGTTACCGCCCGAGCCGTGGCCGCGAAAAGCTGCTCCAATTACGGGTGGCGTGCTCAATGGTAAAGCGTTGTCGCTGGCTAAGCCTGCATATCCAAAAGCGGCCCGGAAGAATCGCGATGAAGGCCCGGTGAGGGTGCGAATTGTGATCGATGAATTCGGGAAAGTAATTAGTGCGGAAGCGATTGAAGGTGCAGAAAGTCTGCGAGAGGCGGCAATCGAGGCTGCTTATAAGTCAGTCTTCACCCCAACACGCCTCATGGGTCAGCCAGTGAAGGTGTCGGGCGTTATCGTCTACAACTTTGTCGCGCCATGAGGACTATGAAAACCCTTAATCTTCTCGCCATTTGGGCCTGTCTGATCTGCCTCGTCAGCGCCCAACAAGTCGCCGATCCGGATTTCAGTACTAAGGTTGATCGTCCGGCATACAAGAAGAAGGGGCCCAAGGTTCTCTTTGACGAGGCGCACAACAATTTTCACACGGCCGGCGGACGCTACAAACCGTTCGCCGATCTAATCACCAGCGACGGCTATCAAGTCACGCCTAACAAAGAGAAATTCTCGGCGGCAACGCTTAAGGGTTTTAAGATACTCGTCATCGCAAACGCGATGGGCGCGGCCCAGATGAATGCGCCGACGGCATCTAACCCTGCGTTTACTGCTGAAGAATGCGATGCAGTGCGGGATTGGGTCAGGAAAGGTGGCGCGTTGCTCTTAATCGCCGACCATGCGCCGGTGGGAGGCGCAACTCAGATTCTCGGTGAGCGGTTTGAGATCCACATGAGCAAGCAGTACACCGCAGACGAGCAGAACTTCGAGAAAGAGACCCAGAACCCAGGCTTCATCGTGTACACCCGCGAAAGTGGACGCCTCGCCGATCATGCGATTACACGCGGACGACGCTCTGATGAACGTGTGAACAAAGTTATCGCGTTTACCGGACAGTCGCTGAAGGGGCCGGCGTCGAGTTTTGCTTTCATGAGATTAGCCGACACCGCTAAAGACCTGATGCCGGGCTCCGACACTAAGCCGATTTCCGCAGCCGGCCGTGCGCAGGGCATCGCGATGAAGTTTGGTAAGGGCCGCGCGGTTTTTCTTGGTGAGGCGGCGATGCTTTCAGCCCAACTTGCCGGTCCGAATCAAATGAAGTTCGGAATGAACCGTCCCGGAATTGATAACCGGCAACTGGCACTGAACATCATGCATTGGCTGTCTAGTGCATTGAAGTAGGTGACACTGCGCTAAACCTACGCGCTTGACCCGTCATTCCTGGCGGCCTACGATAAGCCATCCCCCGAAAAGCTGATCCCGTTCGTTCGTTGAGGTGAAGTAATGGCTGACGAAACATCGAACAAGTGTAAACATGGTCCATGCGACTGTGCGGCCGAAGAGGGAAGTAAGTATTGCAGCGAATACTGTAAGGAAGCCGACAAATCGCATGTAATGGAAATCGGTTGCGGCTGCGAACACGCTCCCTGTCACCTGTAGTCCCGACGACCCGTTTTATCCCGACCACTGCACAAATGGGCCGGACTGTGCCCCGCCGCTCGTCTTACAACTAAATCGCAACCAAACTGTGCCGTTGCTGACGGCAACCGCCCCTGCAATCCTCTGCATCAACGCACCGAGAGACTTCTTGCGGCCAACGCACGTGCCCGACGGATTGGCCCAACACATAAGGCGCGCTGCGCCATGATCATCGGAGGGTAAATATGAAAAGGCTTCTATTAATAGTTCTCGTCCTTGCAGTTTCGACATCAGTCGCGGTCGCACAAAAGACGAAGACCAGCGGCAACGCGTCAGCCGGCAATGAAACGAGTGTTTCAAAGCAAGGTCGTGAAGTGAACCTCGCCTCCAACACTGCGTTGGCGGCACAACTGGAAAATTCGTTGGACGCAAAGCGCACCAAGGTCGGCGACACGGTCGTACTTAAGACAACTCAGGCCCTGAAGCAGAACGGCGAAGTGATCGTGCCGAAGGGTGCAAAGCTGATCGGTCATGTTACGGAAGTGCAGCAGCACTCTAAATCAAACGGCGAGTCGCGTATCGGAGTCGCGTTCGATCGTTTGCAGAAAGGCTCACTCGACATGCCCATCACCGCGTCAATCGTTTCGATTACGCAAGCGCGTTCACAGACCCGCGCGACGGATTCGTCGGTCGAATCTGACGCGATGGCATCTTCGAGCACGCGCACGACAACGCGATCGTCAGGCGGCGGCGGATTGCTTGGCGGCGTGGGTAACGCAGTTGGCGGAACTGTTAATACGACCACTTCGACTGTCGGCAATGTCGCCGGCACGACGACCAACGCCGTCGGCAGTACAGTTGGGGCGACAACCAGCACGGCAGGTAATCTGACTGGTTCGCTCAAGGGGTTACAAATCAAACAGTCAACCACCGCTTCTGCGGAAGGCGGCTCAACGCTCAGTCTCAACACCGGCAATGTGCGTCTGGAGAGCGGGGCGACGTTCAATCTGCTCGTCAGCAGCTCAACCAATGCGGGAACACGTCAGTAAGTTTTTCCACGCGACTCTCTTGCTACCTACGGCGACGCGACCGACAGCGTCGCCGCTTTTTTTGAAATGCAAAGCGCCGTCAAGCCGGCGCACTCCAAATAGAGCCGGACATTGCGTTGACACGGCGAACGCGCTTTGTTAGCGTGACTCCGCCGAGATTCACCAGGCCACGCCGGCGTTTTCATTGAAGGCGCCGGCCTTCATTATGCCGACCAAAATCGCGCGATTTAGGGCCCGCAGCGCCATTCTTACCGTTTTGCTCGTGCTATGCCTGGCGACTCAGTCCGCCTGCAACCTGTTCGGCAGGTTTGCGAAGAAATCAGTCGAAGTTGAGAGACTCCTGACACCACTGGCTGAGGCTGACACAGCGCAGCTCATCGCGATGGTTAACAGCCTCGTCGCAGTTCGCACGATTCGCGCGAAAGTCGACATTCAATTCGAGGACACGTCATTCGCCACAGCCGGCATCGCTGAGAAATATCGCACCGCCGACGGACAGATTATTGTGCAGCGTCCCGGCAAGGTTTACCTGATTGTTCAGGCCCCGTTGATCGCTTCAGATATCGCGCAGATGACTTCAGACGGCGAGCACTTTCGCATAGCGATTTTCCAGGGAGAATCTAAATACAAGAAATTCTTCCGTGGCACGAACGCCGCCGCTTACGCAAGATTGGATGGGACTAGTGACGCGACGGCGACGGGTAAAGCAAATCAGGAAGCCCAGGCGGTGAAGGCCCTGTCGAATTTGCGTCCCCAGCATCTGACCGACGCGGTCCTGATACGTCCCATCGACACGCAAGCCGCGGGCTTGTTGTATGCGCGCAGCGAGTTCTTTCAATCTGAGAAGGATCCGGCCAGCAAGAAGCGTGTAGTGCGCGGCTACTATTTCCTGGATGAACTGCAAACTCTGGGGAATGGTTCGGCGCGGCTGCTGCGAAGATTCTGGTTTAATCGCGTCGGCGGCGTTAATTTTTCGCGTCTGCAAACCTTCGACGATCGCGGGGCGCTAACCACCGACGTTACCTATTCAGACTTCAAACCCGTCGGCGAACAGAACGTCACCCTGCCGACTAAAATCAGCCTGACTCGTCCCCAGGATCATTACCAGCTTAGTCTTACCTACCAATCTCCTGAATCCGTTGTGCTGGATCGAGAATACCCGCTCGACGTGTTCGTGCTGGAAAACAAGAACAATCTGCCCGAAGTCGATCTTGACGCGCCCAAGAAGCCTTGAAAGCGGCGCAAATCCCGTATTTCATTTCCAGCGCGCGGTGATAGACCCAAAAGTCGCAAAGGATTGCAAAGAGAATTATCCGCGTCGCCCGGGGAACGACTAGTTAGGCGAACTCCGGCGCTTGGGTTAATATTTTGCGTTTGTAAGCGGCATGAAAGTCTTCGACAGTCTGGTCACCTCAAACATTCGGCAGCGGCCCCTGCGCTCAGCGATCAGCATAATCGGTGTGGCGTTGGGCGTGGCGCTGGTGATGCTGTTTACTGGACTGACGCGAGGCATGTCGAACGATTTGCAGCGGCGCTCGAGCAACGTGCGGGGCGAGATCATCTTCACGCGCAAGGGGTCGATGCACGTGACTGCGTCAAGCACAAATCTGAGCACGAAATACGTTGACCGGCTTCTGCAAATTGAGGGAGTTGAGGCTGCGACGCCGGTTATTCGCCACATTTATCCGAGTGGCACGCTGGGGTTCGATCAGATCGAGGGCGTTGACTGGAAGGAATTTGCGCGGATGAATGATCTGCGAATAATCGACGGTCGCGCGCCACAGGGAAATTTAGAAGTGGTTATTGATCAGACGAAGGCCTCGCGGAACCATCCGGTCGGAAGCACCTTGAAAATTTTTGGCGACAAGCTGTACACGGTGGTGGGCATCTACGCGCCGGAGTCGGGCGCGCGCCAAAAGCTCGCGCTTGCTTCACTTCAGGAAACGCTCGAGGCCCCGGAAAAGTGTACTTACATCCTGATCAAGACGAAACAGACGGCTGATCCGGTCGCGGTGGCGCGAAGAATCGATCAGGAACTACCCGGCAACAACGTGCAATTCACAAAGGACGTGTTTGCGAGTGTAGAAAGTTCAATTCCGAGTTTGGGAGTCTTCTTGCGGATTCTCGTCGCCCTGGCCGCCGTCGTTAGTGCGCTGGTCGTAATGCTGGCGATGCATACCACGATCACTGAACGCACTCGTGAAATCGGCATCTTGAAAGCCATGGGGGCTTCGCGTGCTTACATCGTCGGCGAGATCGAACGGGAAGCTCTTTTAATCAGCGCACTGGGACTGGTTCTCGGTTTTGGCATCGCTTTGGGAGCGGGATTCCTGATTCACAAATCGACTGGCCTGCTGTTTGAATACGGCTGGAACTGGGCGCTGGTCGCCGCGGCGATTGGATTGGTAGGCGGCGCGATTGGCGCGCTTTATCCGGCGATGCGCGCGGCGAATCTTGATCCAGTGCAGGCTCTGGCATACGAATAGAATGGCGTCCGCGGCAGCAACAGGAAAGAAAGTGGCAATTCTTAAAGCCGAAAAACTCGAGAAGACTTATCGCATCGGCAAGGTCGACGTGCCGGCATTGCGCGGAGTGTCGCTCGAGGTTCAGGCCGGAGAGTTTGTCGCCGTGATGGGCCCGTCTGGCTGTGGTAAGTCAACGATGCTGCATTTGCTGGGTGGATTGCTGACTCCGACGAAAGGCCGCATCATTATCGATGGCGAAGACCTTACGGCCGCTTCGGATGCAAAACGAACCGACATCCGCCGGCGCAAGATCGGTTTCGTATTTCAACGATTCAATCTGTTTCCCACGCTGACCGCTGACGGTAACTTGCGACTCGCGGAGCGGATTCACGGCAATGGCGCCGGCGATCCCGAGCGTCGCCGCGAAATCCTGGGGATGCTGCGGCTCGAAGACAAGATGCATCATAAGCCGCTGGAACTGTCCGGGGGTGAACAGCAGCGCGTCGCGCTGGCTCGTGCAGTCATAACTCAGCCCGCGATCGTGCTGGCGGACGAGCCGACAGGTAACCTCGACTCTGAAAACTCAGCCATCGTGCTGAACATGTTTCAGGAACTCAATCGGCGCTTCAACCAAACGATCATTATGATCACCCACAATCCTGAAGCCGCCGCGGCTTGCGGCCGAATCATTCAAATGCGCGACGGTCACATCGTCGCGGCTTAGTCTCTCTCCTGGACAAGTTTTGCTGCAGTTCGAATTCAGGTTCAGCTTAGTTCTCGCGAATGTCGGCGTGGAACTGTGATTGCACTCGACAACCGCGGCTGGTTCGGATAGATTTCGCGCAGTTAGCGCCATGAGCTTCTTCTCGAGTACAGCCAAGAAGATTGTGTTTTGGAACTATCCCCGCACGTCCTGGCAGTGGGATGTGTTGTGCGTGTTAATCCTGGTTTTCATCTTTCTGACACCGAAATCATGGTTTCAGAACAGTGAATTCCGACCCCAGCGCACGGTGATATTGTCCGCCGAACTTGTTGGTGCACAACCAGATAGGGGCAATATCGAACGCCGCGCGAGGGAGCTTGCGGGCAAGCCCGAAAGCAACGTCACGGCAGTTCGCGAACGTCGGGACAGCGCCGGAAAGTTAATCGGATATGAGGTTGACATTCGCTGACCATAATCTATAATTTCAGGGCATCATTAGCCGGGCTAGCGCATCCAGGATGGCATGTTCGGCATCTTAACCCGGGGCCCGTATGGGCCTTAAGTTTTGGTGAGGAAAGAGTTTTGAGGAAAGGTATTATGAAAAAGTTCGTTCCCCATATTTTATCCATCGCTTTGCTGGTTTCAGCCGTGGCCTTTCTCCCGGCCACGCCTGCCCACGGACAAACCGCGGGACTGATCAGCTCCATCATCGGTCGGTTGGAAAAGAACAAACGCAGCCTGAAGTCGATGCGCGCCAACATCCAGATGGAGAAGTACAACTCGCAGCTGCGCGACAAGGATACCTACTCTGGTCTTGTGCTCTACATTCCGGGCGCGGCCGGCAACAGCAGCGCGTTTGTCCGGCTTGAGTGGCAGCGTCCGAAGCATGAAATTCTGGCGGTTGCCAACGGCAACTACACGCTATACCAGCCGCGACTGAACCAGGCTTATGTTGGAAAGACTGGAAGAATGAAGACCGAACGTGACAGCGACGTGCTGGCGCTGATGAATATGTCGGCGGCGCAGCTGCGCACCAAGTTCGGCGAATTCCAGGACGTCCGTGAAGAGACGCTCTGGGGAAACGTTTGGACACAGCACTTCAGAGCGATACCAAGTGGCTCGGCCAGCTATAAATACATCGAAGTGTGGGTCGACAAGGACGGCATGCCCGTGCAGACCAAGATGGTTGAGAAGAATGACGACTCGACCACGGTCCGTTTGAGCAATGTCGAACGCAACCCGTCGCTGCCCATGGATCAGTTCAAGCTGAACCTTGGCTCGGGCGTCAAGATTATCAAGGGTTAACTGCGGTTACAGTTTCAGTGAAGAAGGGCTTTGGGAAACCGAAGCCCTTCGCGTTTATAGCGCCAGCTGGTAATTTCGCACGCGTCGCAAGTTAACAACTTGCGCTACAAAAGCGCTCAGCATATTCTTCAAATTCTAATTGAGTTCCGATTCCTGGACATGTCGGGATCCTGACAAGCAAGATGCGCAAGAGCACCTTCTTAAAGTTAAAAGTTCGCGAAGCAGCTTTCATCAGCAAGGCGCTGCTATCGACGAACCACGTTGTACTGGCGCACATCATTCCGATGCGCCGTTGCAATCTCGCCTGCGGTTACTGCAATGAATACGATCAGACGTCGAAGCCGGTGCCGCTCGACGTGATGAAGCGGCGACTGGATAAGCTGGCGGAACTTGGGACCTCAGTCATCACCATTTCAGGCGGCGAGCCGATGATGCATCCTCAACTCGACGACATCATTCGGCACATACGTTCGCACGGAATCATCGCGGGGCTGATTTCGAACGGTTATTACTTCACTCCGGATCGCATTAAGCGTTTGAATGCGGCGGGTCTCGAATACCTGCAAATCAGCATCGATAACGTCGATCCCGACGAAGTTTCGCGCAAGAGCCTGCGCGTGCTGGACAAGAAACTCCGTTACCTGTCAGAGCATTCCGACTTTCACATCAATATTAATTCAGTGATTGGCGGCGGTATCAAGAAGCCCGAGGACGCGTTGACGGTTGCCAAACGAGCGGTCGAGCTCGGCTTTTCGACGACGGTGGGCGTAATTCATGACGGAGACGGAACGTTAAAGCCGCTGACTGAGAAAGAGAAGGAAGTCTTTCACGCGGTGAAGAAGCTCGGAAATAAAGATCACGCGCGGCTAAATTGGTTTCAGGACAGCATCGCTGAAGGCAAACCCTACGAATGGCGCTGCCGTTCAGGTTCGCGTTATCTGTACATCTGCGAAGACGGCAAGGTTCACTGGTGCTCGCAACAGCGCGGCTTTCCGGGAATTCCGCTCGAAGAGTACACGATGGAAGATTTCAAGCGCGAGTACAAGACCGAAAAATGGTGCGCGCCCACCTGTACCATTCAGTGTGTGCACCAGGTCGGAATTCTGGACAATTGGCGCGACCCGCAGATGTCTGAAGCCGAAGTAAGAAGAGAGCAGCAGAAGAAGAAAGAAGAGCGGATGGTGCGGATCCTCCGCCCGCAGTAACCCCGTTTGTTACTACTTCGACGGCTTGGTGCGATCTGAGACCGTTGAAGAGTGAATCGAATCCTCCATATCACCGCCTATCTGATACAGCGAAACTGAACTCGATAAGCCGAGTCCGGAGAGTCTCCCGGCCATAATCACAATTATCTCGCCGGGTTTAACCAGCCCGCCGTCGAGCAGGGTTTTTTCGCCGACCTTCAACAATTCCTCGGCGCTTTTCGAAGCCATGCAATGCAGAGGCTCGACGCCCCAGATTATGTTGAGCTCGTTCATCACATTGCGCGAGGACGTCATCGCAATGATTCGCTGACGCGGTCGCAGGGCCGACAACCTGCGCGCCATTAAGCCTGATTCCGTGAACACGAGGATCAAGCGCGTGTTCATCTCATCGGCGGCGAACGCCGCGGCCTCGCACAGGGCGCGGCTCACGCGGCCCGTTTGCCGGCCGGCGATCTTGCTCATGATGCTGGGTCGTTCCTGATCGCGGGTCTCGGCAGTTTCAATAATTCGCGCCATCGTCGCTACGGCAGCGACCGGGTATTGTCCCGTCGCGGTCTCGCCCGAAAGCATCAGGCAATCTGATCCATCCCATACGGCGTTGGCGACGTCGGTGGCTTCAGCGCGCGTTGGGCGCGGTTCATCCACCATCGATTGCAGCATCTGCGTCGCCGTCACGACCAGCTTGCCGGTTTCATTTGCCAGCTCGATGATTCGCTTTTGATAGACGGGCACCAGCTCAACGCTGGTTTCGACGCCCAGGTCGCCGCGCGCGACCATCACGCCATCGGCCACCTCGAGAATCTCGCGCAAATGATCGATCGCTTCGGCCTTTTCGATCTTGGCCACGAGCGGCGCCTCGCTGCCCGTTTCTTTGATTAAGCGCTTCGCGTCCATGCAGTCGGCGGCGGTGCGCACGAATGAAAGCGCGAAGTAGTCCACATCCTGCGTCGCAGCCCACCTGACGTCGTCGCGATCCTTTTGCGTCAGTGAAGGTATCGGCAGGGGGACGCCGGGAATGTTGATGCCTTTGCGCTCGCCCAACTCACCGCCGTTGATGACCCGCGTGATGATGTCGGTGTCCGTGATGCTCTCAACCCGCAACTCAATGGCGCCATCATCCAACAGGATGCGCGCGCCCGGGGGCACGTCGCGCGGCATGCTGTCGTAGTTCGTTGCTACCTGGCTGTTATCGCCTTCAATCGCGCGGGTGGTGATCGTGAACTGTTGATTCGTGAGCAGGGTCACCGGCTCATGATTCTTGAGCATGCGGGTGCGAATTTTCGGGCCCGAGAGATCGATGAGAATTGCCAAAGGCCGGTTCGTCTTGGCCGCCGCCGCGCGCGCCGCGCGAATATCCGCGGCTTTTTCGTCCTGCGTGCCATGCGACATGTTGATGCGCACGCCGTCTACGCCTGCCGCCAGCATGGCTTCAAGTATCTTTGGCTCTCGGGTTGAAGGGCCAAGGGTCGCGAGGATTTTTGCTCGTCTCAAGAAGATTCTGAACCTTTTATGTAGGAATGTTCTAGAACTATACCCTTTTGAAAGGCTTTTCTGGAAATCAGGGGACGACGGAAAAAGTCTATTGCCGCACGCGCTCCCAAACGGCTAATATTGGTTAGCAGACGCGCCCCCTCTCCTGCTTCCTCAAACAACTGAACTAGATTGCCCCTCCGACACAGAAAGGTCCGGCTTCATGCCTGAATTGCTCCGTTCCGCCGTGTCCCGCGCGCGCATGTACTTCAAGGATCGCCGGCGCTCGCCGCGCCTTAGTGTACGACTCGCTTTTTCCCTGTCAGTGATTCGGCAAACCAAACTCAAGCGGGTTAATGGGAATGACCGCACGCTCAAGGGACACACCCGCGACATCAGCGCGAATGGGCTCGCCATACTACTGCCGCAGATTCAGCTTGATGGCTATCATCTGGCGTCGGAAGATCGGGAAATGCAATTGGTGCTGGAGCTCGCCGGCGGGGTCGTTTCGATGGTCGTGGTGCCAAAGCGTTATGAAAAGTTAGAGCGAGCAGAACTCGGGTGTAACTACCTGATTGGCGCCCGCATAGTTCGCATCGATGAAGAAGATCGTATTCGTTATCAAAATTTCATGAAGCGTAGTCTTGAGCCAGGTCGCAAGCATAACGAATCCGACGCTCAACTGAACACGAGCCAGCCGAATGCCTTCGGGACGTGAAAGAACGGCTGTGCAGTGCGTGTCGGCTGCCAGGATAAATACCGCAGCTTCGGATCTCTCCCCACGCATCGAAACAGATTAGCGCGGCGGCGTTCGCCCCTCTCGGGCGCCGGAAGCCGTTTGTTCCACGGAATTCGCGTCGCCATCGTCACTCGATCTTTTTCGATTCGTCCCGCGGTGGCCATGCGCGAGCTGAATTGCCAGTCGGTTTGTCTCTTTCCCGTTGTCCAGTCCAGTCCCACATCCAACCACTCGCCCGTGGGCGCAACTTCGAACTCGAAATATTTTTCGACGATCGCGTTGTCGGGCGCGATGAAGATTTCGCACACATCCCGATCCCACAAATACATCGTCTTCGTTATTGTCTGCGGATGATGGTTGATGACGAGAGGCTCGGTCTGATTGCAAACGTAGCGTACGTACAGCGCGTATTCCGACCAAAGAATTCGCGCTTCGGCGTGGCGGCCAACGGGCGCAAGCTCGCCAGACCAATAGTGATCGATGGCCACCGGTTCTGCATTGCGCCACTCCGGTGCGTCGAGATAGTTAGCAATATCAACCGCCGTGTAATCTGCGGTCACAATCGCATCGGAATTCGGGACTTCGTCTTTTGTCATCCAGCGTCCGAGTCTAGCGCGGCCATGGTTCCAGTCCAACCCGATCGTAGGCGAAACTGTCCACAACACTTGATCAGTTCCACGGATCAAAACTGTTGGGAAATAGTTGAAACGGTGATAGAGTCCCGCCGCGCATTGCTGCCTTATTAGCAACTGTCGCTTTATCTTCTAATTAGTTTTACTTCAAGAGTTATGGCTGTCTCGTTTCCCGGAGGACAATCATGACGCGCCGCGAAATTCTATCCACATCCTGGCAGGCCCTGCGGCTGTTCGTTGTAATTACTGCCGTTACGTCGAGTCTCGGTCTGGCTACGCCAAAGGCGGCGGCGCAAACCGGGCTCTGCTCAAGTTGCAAGCCGCTTGTGCCGGCGAACCCTCAGCGGTGCAAGGAGCTTGAGGTTCAACTAAGTAAGCCGGCGCAGTTTGTTTGGCGTGGCCAAGCCCAACTCGACAAGTACGAACCGGTCATGGCCGAGTTCATGGAGAAGCTGTGTTACCGGGCGTGGCCCAGAGACGCGACGGCGCGCGACACTGGTCCGTACACCGCCACGATGGCCAACGGTCAGCTGAAGGCGCAGGCGTACAATCAGCACGCCGTATCGCGCGTTTGGTATTCGCCACCGATGTTCGAGTGGATGCGACGCTATCGGCCGGAAGACGAAACGAAGGCCCCCGCGAATCCGCCGCCGATACCGAATGGCGCGATGCTGGTCAAGGAGATGTGGACCCCGCCGCTCTCACGTTGGGCGGGGTCGTGTTGGGATTGCATGAAACCGGATAGCTCGGGCGCGGTCTTCTGGATCCGCGATGACAACACTTTCAGCACCGGTTGGTTCGGAAGTTGGTATGGGCCGGGTTGGACCCCAGCCTGGCCAGCGGCGGCCAGTAATCCACTGACCGGCAGCGGTGAAGGCTCGTCCCAGTTCTGTTCGAACTGTCACGCGGCGACGGTGTCGGGTAACACTTTCGTGTCGATGCGTAATTATGAAGGCAAGAATGCTTACCGATTCCTTACGCAGCTGGTGCCGAGTATTCCGCCCGCCACGCCACATCATGAACTCGTGGCATTGCCGCCAAACCGGGTCGCACGTCTCGGTGAAGCACTCTACGATTACGATGAAGACTTTTTGGATACTTTCAAAGGAGCGATGACCGCGCCTGATTGGGGTACGGTCAATCGCATGCCATCTCAGACTTACGATGACCTTGTGCTGGGCGGGAAGCAGAAGGTCACTCTTGGCAAGGACCCGGTCTATTTTCAGACTTCCACCCAGTGTCTCGGTTGTCACACGCCGTTCGCCACCGGTTTACAGTACGACATGACCACGCCGGTGCCGATGGCTGATCAGGCGAAGCTCCGCGGCTCGCTTTTTGATCATTCGCCGTACGGGGGTTGGGTAGCCTCGCCGATGGGATTGGCGGGTCGTGATCCGATCTTTTTTGCGCAACTGGAAAGCGAGATGAAGTTCAATCCCCAGTACGCCGCGGTGATTCAGGACACCTGCCTGCAATGTCACGGCATCATGGGCCAGCGGCAATACGCGCTGGACGCCAACGGAGATTGCGGAAAGTTTGAGCGGAGCATCGTTAACGCGGTGCCTTATCCGACCGGCAACGCCTCGGCGACGAATGCCAGTTATGGCGCGCTGGCACGAGATGGTATCTCGTGCGCTACGTGCCATCACGTGGTGCTGGGTGCTGACGCCGAGAAATATCGCAGTCTGCCGGCCAATCGATGTGTCGCGGAAAAGCAGAAGTCCTTCAACCCGCCCGCGACCCACTCGGGATTTGCGCTGACTTTCACGGGAAATTTTTTCGTCGGACCGCCCGACGAGCTGTACGGCCCATTCGAAAATTCGAAGGCCAAGTTGATGGAGAACGCCCTCGACATCAAACCCATTCACAACACGAAGACCTTGATGAGTTCCGAGATGTGCGGCAGTTGTCACACGATTCACCTGCCGGTGATCGACGACCCGCTGCCGGGCGTGACGCCGTCAGCGTCAGATCCGTTTAAGCAGTTTCGCAAAGTTTACGAACAAGCGACTTATCCGGAATGGGTTTTCAGCGCCTACCGCACCGGAGAGGCTGATGGGAAAAAGCTCCCCTCCGGCCCCGGCAAATTGGCGAAGTCCTGCCAGGGATGTCACATGCCCGACCGCGACAATCACGGCAACGAGTTTTCGAGCAAGATTGCGACGGTGGAAGAGTTCAGTAACTATCCGATGACCGACTACCGTTTACCCGCCGAAGATATCGATCTTCCTTTGCGCTCGCCTTACGGCCAGCACGAACTGGTGGGTTTGAATGTTTTTCTGCTCAAAATGTTTCAGCAGTTTCCTGACGTGCTGGGAATTCGCGTCAACAACCCGAGTGGCCTGCCGGGCTCAGTCCCGCCCCTGGTCACCAGCGAACAGGCAATGCTCGACCAGGCGCGCAACGAAACGGCGGCGATCAAAGTAACGCCCTCATGGGATCCGTTGAAGAAAACTCTAACGGCCCAGGTCGAAGTTGAAAACAAAACCGGCCACAAGTTTCCTTCGGGCGTCAGCTTTCGCCGCGCCTTTGTCGAACTGGCGGTGCTCGACAAAGACGGCAACACGCTTTGGGCGTCAGGACGGACGAACGATACGGGCGTAATCGTCGATGAGAAGAACCAACCAATCGCCGGCGAGCATTGGTGGAAGTCCGACTGTTCAGCCCGCATTCCCGCCGACGAAGAGAAATGGCAGCCACACTACAAGACAATCACGCGGCAGGATCAGGCCCAGATTTATCAGGACCTTTCAAAAAACAAGGCAGGGTTTCTGACCACGAGCTTCCTGATGATCAACGATGAGGTGAAGGACAATCGATTGCAGCCGCACGGCTTGCTACCTTTGGCCGAACGGCTGAAGATTGCCCACGCGCTCGGCGACACAACCCCGCTCAATTCGCGCGTCGATGAGAACATCGCGAAGGCCGTCGAGTCGAAAGGCGTCGGCGACGATCCTGATTACGAACACGGTGGCAAAGACAGTCTGACGTACGTCATTAACAACCTCGCCGGTAGTCCGGTAACCGTCCGCGTCACCCTTTACCATCAAAGCACCGCGCCGTATTTCCTTCAGGATCGTTTCTGCGTCGCGCCGGACGGACCGGATACGCGACGACTCTATTTTCTTGCAGGCCACCTGAACCTGGATGGCACTGAAGCTGACAGCTGGAAACTCAGGATTGTGCAGAATTCAGTGAACTGTAGTGTTGAGAGCGGGGCGTTTCGTTGTTCGTGAGCGAAATCCGAACCGCCTATCCGCTGCTCTCCCTTTGGGAGAGGTTGGGTGAGGGTGCGAAGCATAGCGGGCGGTTGATCTGTGCAGGTAACTAACTACTGACTTTAACCAGCCGCTAACGCAGGTGGTTCTGACTTCACCCCATGCCTTCGCCAAACGAGAAGCCGGGTGACCGAGGCCGGTAGACAACCTCGTCGCCTTCCTCGTCTTCTTTGGTTTCCGCCTGCCAAGTTGGATCTGAATACTGAAGTTTGTAAAGCCTCCAGTACAAGCCGTGCAACGCCAGCAAGTTCTGGTGCGTGCCCTGCTCACGAATCTCGCCGTGATGCAGCACGATGATGTTCTCGGCGCGCTGAATAGTGGAAAGCCGGTGCGCAACGATCACCGAAGTCCGGTTCTGCATCACGCGCGCGATCGCCTCTTGAATCAGCTGCTCAGTTTCGGTGTCGATCGAACTGGTCGCTTCGTCAAGAATCAGCAGGGCCGGATCGAATGCGAGCGCGCGCGCGAAACTGATTAGTTGCTTCTGGCCGACTGAAAGTCCGGCGCCGCGCTCGCGGACTTCCGACTGGTACTCGTGCGGCAGGCGACGGATGAAATTGTCGGCGCGGACTTCGGTGGCTGCCCACTGAATGCGTTCATCCGAAATTTCTTCTCGGCCGAGGCGGATGTTGCTCTCGACGGTACCGGTAAACAGAAATACATCCTGCAAAACCACGGCGAAATTCTCGCGTAGTGATTGCAAATCCCAGTCACGCACATCGACGCCATCGAGCAGCACGCGGCCTTTCTGCACATCGTAAAAACGCATCAGGAGGTTCGTGATCGTCGTCTTGCCTGAACCTGTGTGGCCAACGAGCGCGACTGACTGACCAGGATCGACCTTGAACGAGACGTCTTTCAGAACCCAATCATCGTCTTTATAAGCGAACCAGACGTTCTCAAATTCGATGCGACCTTCGGCGCGCCCGGCCTTCAAAGGGTTAGCTGGGGAGGTAATCTGAATCGGCAGATCGAGCGCCTTGAAGATTCGATGCGACGCGACCACGGCGCCCTGAAGCACGTTGTACTTGTCTGAGATGTCGCGAATTGGCTGAAAAAGAAAACTCAGGTATTGAATGAACGCGACGAGAGCGCCGAGCGAGAGCGCATCCTGCATCACCCGATAACCGCCGTACCAGATGATGAGCGCAATGCCGACCGCGCCGATGAAATCGACGAGGGGAAAGAACACGGCGTAGTAAAAAATCGTGTCAATGTTCGCTTTACGATGGTCGTCGTTGATTTTGGCAAACTGGTGCAGCGATTTCTCTTCCGCATTGAAGATCTGGACGGTTTGCGCGCCCGAGATGTGCTCTTGCAAGAATGCGAAGATGCGCGCAATGCGCGTGCGCACCATGTCAAAGCCGCGGCGCGCGCCCTTGCGAAACCAGGTAGTCGCCACGAACAGCATCGGCACGGTCAGCAACGTCACCAGCGTCAAACGCCAATCCATGTAAGCCATCACGCCGACGATCGCCGCAATCATCACGAGATCGCCGAGCACGTCAGTCACGCCCGAAGTGAACAACTCGTTCAGCGCGTCCACGTCCGCTGTCAGCCGCGTCATGATGCGTCCCGCCGGATTACGATCGTAGTAAGCGACTTCCTGATGTTGCAGCTTGTCGTAGATCTCTTTCCGCAGGTCGAACATGACGTACTGCCCGACCGTGTTCAGTAATACGGTTTGGAAATAGGAAGCCACGAACCGGAAAACCTGAACGCCAAAAAACGCCAGCACGAACAGATTCAAACCAGTCGTGATGCGCGGGAGGATGTACCAATCGATCGCGTATTGCGTGAACTTCGGTTGCAGCACGCCGAGCAGATTCAAGATCAGTGTGAGCACGAGCGCCGGAATCAGCAGCCGCACGTACGGCTTCAAATAGCGGAGCAGACGTCGCGCCACCTGCCAGTCGTACGTCTTGCCGATGGCTTCTTCTTCGTGAAATTTTTGGACGGCGGTTGACACTTCGAATTAAAGTCCTTTGAACGTCGCATCCAGCAGATGCTGCTTGCGCGGGAAATGCAACAGAATGCCAAGCGCGCCGATCGCGATGGCCGCCACGTAATAAGGTGAACCCGTTACGAAATAAGTTATGAGGCCCAGCAGGAGTGCCGCTTCACATAGGACAAATGCCACGACATATGCCTGTTGGACAAGGTCCAGCTTGTGCAAGTCAGCCGCCTTCGCGAGCAACTTCTGCTTGACCAGAAACGAAATTGCGACCGGAACAATGCTCAGCCCGATGAGCATGAGCGACAGAGTCGTTTTTTCAGGATCCGGAGGCACTGAGTTGATCCAAATCAACACCAGGTACATGGGAATCACCATTAAGATTCCCGCCCAGATAATCAGCATGTTTCGGTGGCGCTGCTCGACTCCCGGTTCAGCTTTGTCGTTCATGTCACTCCTCCCGCGCCGCTCATGTCGCCGCTAACTCTTCTTCGAGTAACTGGCGCTCGTAGAGATCCGCGTATTCGCCGCCCAGCGCGAGCAGCTCGTCGTGCGTCCCGCGCTCGATAATCCGGCCTTCGTCCAGCACGCAAATCATATCCGCATCCCGTACGGTCGAGACCCGGTGCGAGACGATGATGCTGGTGCGTTTGCGTTCGCGCATGATGCCGCGCAGCCGTGTCAGAATTCTTTCCTCTGTGTACGTGTCGACGGATGAGAGCGCGTCGTCGAGGATCAAAATGCGCGGTTCGCGAACGATGGCGCGCGCAATCGCCGTGCGTTGCTTCTGCCCGCCTGACAGAGTGATCCCGCGTTCACCGACCAGTGTCTCAAACCGATCGGGAAAATCGCGCACGTCACTGGTAAGTCCGGCGACTTCTGCTGCCATCTCGATCTGCGCGGGTTCGGCCTCGTCGCGGCCAAAGGCAATGTTCTTCGCCAGGGAATCACTGAACAGGAACGTCTCTTGCGGCACGTAACCGACGGCGCTGCGCAATTGGTTTAATGGATAATCGCGGACTGGCACGCCGTCAATGAACAGAGATCCTTCGGGCGCGTCAATGACGCGCGGAATCAAATTAACCAGCGTGGACTTGCCGCTTCCGGTGCGGCCCACAAACGCGACGGTCTGACCTTCTTCAATCGTCAGGTTGATGTCGCGCAAAACTTCGGGGGCATTGGCGTGATAGCGAAACGTGAGATCGCGAAATTCGATGCGGCCTTTGATCGGCGCTTGCTCTTTTACTTGCGGGAGGTCAGTGATGGCCGGCTTGACCCGCGCCACTGCGCGCATGCGTTTCCAGCTGGCCATGCCGCGCTGATAGACGTTGACGACGTAACCAATCGCAATCAACGGCCAGATCAGCCGAAAGAGATACATATTGAATTGCGTGAACTCACCGACCGTCAGCTCGCCGCGTACCGCCAGCGGCACGCCGGCCCAGAGGATGAGGACGAACCCCAGCCCGATCAGAAACGTCATCAGCGGCCGCATCACTGCGTCGATCCGCACCAGGCCGAGATTCTTCTGCGCGTATTCCCAATTCAACTTGTTAAAGGCTTCGATCTCGGCGTTCTCCTGCGCGTAGGCACGCACGACGCGCACGCCGGTGATGTTCTCCTGAGCGCGCGCGGTGATTTGCGCAAAGAAATCCTGGATCTGCTGGAAACGGGTGTGCACCTTCTGACCAAAGAACTTTACCGTCAGTGAAACCAACGGCATCGTCACGAACAGCAGCAGCGTCAACTTCCAGCTCAGGGCAAACATGATCGGCAGAATGAACAGCACCACAAAAACTGTTTGCAGGCTGTACATGATCATCGGGCCGGCGAGCTGTCGCACCGCCGAAAGATCGTTCGTCGCGCGGGCCATCAGATCGCCGGTGCGGTGCTCGTGGAAAAACGAGAGCGGTTGGTTGACCAGTCGCCGGTAGAAATCCTCGCGCAAGTCGTACTCGATATTGCGGGACATGCCGATGAGAATCCGGCGCTGCAGGAAGAGAAAGAGTCCGCTCAGCGCGCTCGCACCTAAAACCTTCAGCGCGGCGATGTTTAGTTTCGACCAGGTTACCTGGTTCCAGTTCTCGTCGAGCGCCTGACCGACAATTTGCGGAATCGCGACGTTAAAGACCACGCCCGCGACAATGCTGGCAATCCCAAAGATCAGCGACCATTTGTAAGGCCGGAAAAAACGCGCGAGTCTGCGGATATCGTCCATTGAACGGGAAAGAAAAACGCCTGCCATACAAATGAAGCCTGACGGTTCGACTTGCGAACCATTCAGGCATCAGTTGCAAAGCTTGAATTTAAATTTTAAGTGAGATCGATCAGGCAGGCAAAGGCGGCCTCGGTGACGACTACATGGTGTGTTCCATTGGTTCCGAAAGATGCCGGCGCGATGCGAACAGATCGGCGGCGCCATCTTCGGGCGCGTCAAAGACCGCCACGCGGTTTCGACCGGCGCGTTTTGCGCTGTAGAGCGCCATATCCGCTGCCGAAACCAGCTCGGCTCGTGACTCACCGTGCAGCGGAAAAGCCGCGACACCGATCGACGCCGTAAGATGGCCAAACCCCGGGATTTCGATCTCCTCGATACGCTTGCGCAGTCGCTCGGCGACGACCGTGGCGCCATCGCTGAACGCCTGCGGCAGGATCAAGGCAAACTCATCACCGCCGAAACGGCACGGCGTATCCACGCCACGCAATTCTTCGCGGAAACAGTCAGCCAGTCTGCGCAACGCATCATCGCCCGCGTCGTGACCGACCGTATCATTGAGCTGCTTGAAACGATCCAGGTCAAGCATTAAAAGCGCCAGTGGCTGTTGCAGTCGCGTGGCCACCTGCAATTCGCGGTCGAGCTGCATCTCGAACGAGCGGCGGTTGTAGCAGCCCGTGAGCGAGTCGGTCAGCGCTTGCTGTTGCATCTGCGCGAACAAGTCCGCGTGATTAATTGCGACAGACACCTGGTTGGCGACCGTGCGGAGCAAAAGGATTTCGTTGTCCTGCCAGGTTCGCGACGTATTGTCATCGACGACTTCCAGCGCGCCGATGAATCGCTCCTGAAACACCAGCGGCACGACTGCCAGCGGAAATTCAGCGCGCAGGCCATCTGAAATCTCTGAGCCATCACGAACGAAAATTTCCGGATTCCTGGCGATTGTCGAACAGAGTTCGTCAAGCGCTTTTGTAACTGCTTCCCGTTTCAGCTTTGCTTCCTTCTCAGCATCGGCAAAGTACGAGTAGCTCAGCGCCTGAACTTCCGTCTGACCTTCAACGCGGAGAGCGCAACACGCTACATTCAACGCCGCGCCGACTTCGGAGACAGTCTTTTGCAGAATCACGCCGAGTTCCAACGATTCGCGAATCGCCGTGGCAATGCGGTTGACCGCGATTTCGCGGCCGGCTTGCTCCTGCAACAAGTGCGCGAGTTTTGTGGTGACGCTCAATGTCAGTTGCAACGACGTCGCTTTCGGCATCGAAGTTTTTACCGCGTTCTCAAAAGCCGTTGCTTGATATGGCTGTTCCGCCTGGACCCGCGCCATCAGGTACTCCAGCGCCGAATAGACAATGTCGGGTTCGAACGTCCACACCACTTCGTCCTCACCTGAATCTTCATCGTTTCGCACAGTCGCGAGCAAAGCCGAGAAGCGCGCATCAGCAATCACGACGAAGTGCTCTTTCACATGCTCAGGGCCGGTGTGCGCCATCAGCACCGGGGCGGTGCTGAACGAGGTCGAGCCGTCAATGCTCTCCGCAACATCATCGGTGGGACCAACGAAAAAGAAAGTGCGGCGGCCACCCCGCGCCAGGTCACGTACCCGCGCGAGTTCTCGCGCCGAACGCTTGGGCGCATAAGGCAAACTTTCGATTACGAGCGCGCTGAGATTGTTCTCAAGCACGACGTCCTCGAAGTAACGGTGAAGTTGTGAAATAGTCGAGTGCGCACAGCGGACAGGGGTCAACTGCCGAGTGTGCTGTGCCAAGAGGGCGTCAAACAATGAATGCATAGGAAAGGACCACCGGTAGGAAGCTGTACGGCTTCGGGGCGGGAAGCAGGCCAAAACCATTTTTGCATTTTGTAACGCGCCTTGTCTATGGCTATTTTCCGCGGTTTTCGGGCCTTTTCTGCTTGTTCTTGTGGCTAAATCTTCAAGTACCCGGTTACTGCGGTCGCCGTCAGCGCGCTGTCGTTTTCAACCTCGACGTTAACAACAAATCGCCGGCGTCCGCCGCGAACGATTCTGGCGCGCGCCAGCATGCGCCCGAGAGTCACGGGCCGCAGGTAATGGATGGTGAGATCGGTGGTGGTGACTCGTTCATTTTCGTCGATGGCCGTGAGGATTACGAAAGCTGAGGCGGTGTCGATCAGCGAGGCGATGGCGCCGCCGTGAACGACTCCATGATTCTGTTTGATCTCATCGCGCACGTCGAGGCAGACAGTGACGTCGCCGCTCTTCAACTCGCACAACTCAAGGCCGAGGAACCCCGCAAAGGCAACCTTGTCAAACGCGTTACGCGCGCGCTCA
The DNA here is from genome assembly GCA_036277115.1 of Pyrinomonadaceae bacterium. NCBI lineage: Bacteria > Pseudomonadati > Acidobacteriota > Blastocatellia > Blastocatellales > Pyrinomonadaceae > Pyrinomonadaceae bacterium. The sequence continues at coordinate 528,007 of DASUNM010000023.1, read as the reverse complement.
AGTCGCGAGTCTTCAGTTTTGTTCATCGCGGTAGCTCGAGTCGGTGGGTTCGACGATCACTGCGGTGCCGTAACACAGTACTTCAGTAACCCCAGTGGCAATTTCCGTCGTGTCGTAACGTGCGCCGATGATGGCGTTAGCGCCGATCTCGGATGCGTGTTGGATGATGATCTCAAAAGCATCGCGGCGCGTCTCTTCGCACATCTTTGTCCAGATGGTTATGTTGCCGCCGATCATTTGTTGGAAAGTAGCGCCCAGCGTTCCGAATACATTGCGCGAGCGGACCACAATTCCGCGGACGACGCCAAGATTCTGCAGGATGCGAAAGTTGGGCAGTTCGAACGCGGTCGTCACCATTTGGTGCGATACAGAATAGCGGCGCGGACTGATGTCATAAGGCGTGCGCTGTTGGAGGGGATCCATGTTCATGACTTCTTCCTCTTGGTGGCTGGTCGTCTCGCCTTCCAGATATAGGTTTCAAGATCGCAGCGGCCACCGGCGTCGAACTTGACGCCTTCGTGTTCCAGCATTCGCTGTTGCTTGTCGGACGGCAGCGCGATGCGCGTGGTCGAGCACCGGCCTTGCGAATTGATCACGCGATGCCACGGCGTCTGGTCGTCGGAACCATGCATCACAAAGCCAACTGTCCGCGGCGTATAACCTTCGCCGAGCATGTAAGCAATTTGTCCGTACGTCATTACGCGTCCGCGCGGAATGCGGCGAACAATACGATAAACACGTTCGCGGTAAAGACGATCCGGTTTTGATTCCTTCACAACGTTCTCAGCACTACACGCGCCGGCGCGCCATCGCCCGCGCCTTCGGCGATCTTCAATGGCAGACAAATCACTTCGTAATCGCCGTCGGGCACGCCCGACAGGTTCAGGCCTTCGACGATTACGACCCCCTGGCGAAGTAGCGTGAGGTGTGTCAGGTGATGACCGGATCGAAACTTCTCAATCGAAAGATAGTCGTTGCCGACTAACTTAATGCCGAGACTTACCAGCATCTCAGCGCCCTCAGGCGTTAAGGCCGTGAAGTCTTTGCGAAAATTTTCATTCCAGAGCGCAGAATTGCGCGTGTGAAAAATGATTCGCTCAACGCCAGTCAAATCGCATGTGCTTAGAAAATCAGGAGTAATCTCCATGAGAGCGTCAGGCACGCGCACTACTCGTGCAGGGCCGATCAAACTCTCCAGAGGCAATGAATCAATCTTGCCGGCGCCTTCAATGAAGTGCGCGGGCGCGTCGACGTGCGTTCCTGTGTGCGCGCCGAAATGCAGGAACGAAACATTGGACGAGTCGCCGTTGGCAAATGCCGACCACGGCTCGATTTTTACCCCGGGGTCGCCATCATAAACCGGCATCTCAGCGCGGATCGGAACTGTAATGTCGTAAATCGGCATTGATTTCAGCGGAGACGAAATAATAGACGTAAAGCGACACTCGGCAAAGCGGCGTCAGAGTGCCGACTCCAGTCGGGTAGTTCGCTACTACAAAACTCCGACTAAAGTCGGTACTCTAACGCCTCCATCGATGATGAACCGCAAACAGCAACAGACGCCGCCCCGCATTGCGGCGTCCAGCTATCTAAACACCGCGCCCCTGATTTGGAGTTTCATCCAGGGTTCCCAACGTGATCAGGTCGAGTTGTTCACCGACACCGCGCCTGCGCGCTGTGCCGAGATGCTGGCGAACGGCGAAGTCGACGTGGCCCTGGTTCCGGTCATCGAGTATCAACGCCTTCCCGAAATCGCAATCGTTCCCGATGTCTGCGTCGGCTCGCGCACAGCCGTAAGAAGTGTCGTTCTCGTTACGCGCAAAAACAATTTGAAGAAGGTCGAGAGCGTCGCGCTCGATGAGTCGTCGCGCACATCCGCCACTCTCGTGAAAATTATCTTTCGCGAGTTTCTCGGATTCGATCCTAAGTGGGAAACGTCGGCTCCTGATCTGAAATCAATGCTGGCCCACGCTGATGCGGCGCTGATCATCGGCGACCCGGCAATGAAAATTCCGCGCGAAAAGTTTCGCGTCCACGACCTGGCCACGCTTTGGCACGAATTAACCGGCTTCGGTTTTGTGTTCGCGATGTGGATGATGAGAAAAGACGCCGGGGAAAAAGTTCGTGCGGTCGATTTTGCGGCAGCGCGTGATGAAGGAGTGGCCAACCTGAACGACGTTGAACGAACCTATGTCGAACAAATTGGATTATCGAGAAACGAAATCAGGAGTTATCTGACGGAAAACATTGTGTTTAAGGTCGATGAGGAGATGGAGAAAGGCCTTAAGCGATATTTTGAACTCGCCCTAAAGCACGCCCTGATCGAGTCGGCCAAAGAACTGGCTTTTGTCGGCGACTAATTCAATTCCTTACTTCGCCATTAGCGCTTCAATCTCGGCACGTTCCTTCGTCACTTTGTCGGTCAGCACGCGCGATCCGTTTTCCGTTACCAGCACGTCGTCTTCTATGCGCACACCGATGCCGAGATATTTCGCTGGAATATCTTTGTTGAAGCCTTCCGGAATACGGCTGGTGTCGGGCGAGATGTAGATGCCCGGCTCGATTGTCATTACCATACCGGCTTCGGCAGGGCGCGACTCGCCCTTGTGGTAGTAGCGTCCCGCGTCATGCACGTCGATTCCGAGAAAGTGTCCGAGGTTGTGCATGTAGAATTGCATGTACTTTTTCTCTTCGATGAGTTTCTTCGGATCACCATTCAACAGTCCCAACCGCACCATGCCTTCGGTGAGCATCTCGATCGAATGAGTTTTCAAATCCTCGAGCCGCACGCCGGGGCGCACCATGTCCACGCATGACTTCTGCGTCTCAAGTACAACGTCGTAGATTTCGGCCTGGGCCTCGGTGAACTTGCCGTTGACCGGAAACGTGCGCGTGATGTCTGACGCGTAGCCTTTGTATTCGCAGCCGGCGTCAACCAACAGCAGATCGCCGTCGTTCAATTCATCTTTGTTGTCGATGTAGTGAAGGATCGTCGCGTTCCCGCCGCCGCCAATGATCGACGTGTATGAAGGTCCGGCCGATCCCTCCTTGCGAAAGTGCGCTTCGATCATGGCTTCAACTTCGTATTCCATCATCCCGGGCCGCACGGCTTTCATTGCTTCGACGTGCGCTTCGGCGGCGATGTCTGCGGCGCGCTGCATGATCTCAATTTCTTCAGGTGTCTTCAGCACCCGCATTTCGTGAAGGATCAAAGTAGGATCGACAATCGTCGTCGGCGGCTCGAAAGGTCTGCGATTCATCTCGCGGAAGGTCGTGAGCTGGGCGATGATTTTCTGATCGATTTCCGCGAGGGTGTGGCCGAATGCGTAGTAAAGCACCGAAGGGCCGTTGAGAATGTCCGGCAACTTTTCGTCGAATTCGTCGATTTGGTACGCTTCGTCCGCGCCGTAGTCGCTGACCGCACCTTCCACGCCCGCACGATAACCGGTCCAAATCTCTTGCTCCAAATTGCGCGGCCGCACGAACAAGGTGAACTTCTTGTCCCTTGAAGGCGCGATCACTGCGATAGCTTCCGGCTCTTCAAAGCCGGTCAGATAGAAAAAATCCGAATTCTGGCGGTAGCGATAGTTCGTGTCGTGCGAGCGCACGGCTTCGCGCGCGGCGGGGATGATAGCGACGGAATCCTTGTCCATGCGACGCATAAATTCCTTTAGTTGCGGTTTCGTCATTCGACTCTCCTCACAGCTTAGAAAATTGAACCCGCATTGTAGCCGAGTCCGGAACGGCGGCGATAGCGCAGTCAGAATCCCGACTCGTCGGGATAGTGGGCGGTTGATCGTGGCTTGTCGGGAATCAACCGAAAAATAAAGATCAACCACCCGCTACCGCAGGTGGTTCTGACATGCGATAATCACCGCCAATGGCGCAAAGCATTCCAGCCAAAACCACCGGCGCGGAGATCATCTCGCGCGACCCGGCCACTGGCGAAGAGATCGGTCGCGTCCCGCTAACTCTGCCGGAGGAGGTTGCCCGCGCCGTCGGGCGCGCGCGCGCCGCCCAGAACGCCTGGGCCGCGAACTCTTATCGTGACCGCGGCCGGATCATGATGCAGGGGCGCCGAATCATTCTTAAAGAGCTGGAAGAGATCGCGCAGCTCGTCGCTCGCGAAACCGGAAAGCCGGCTGCGGAAGCCGTCGCGATGGAATTGACGCCATCGCTCGACCTGATGCAGCACTTCGCGCACAAGACCGAGACGTTACTCGAGCGCGAACGCATCAACATCGGCCTTTACGGCTTGATGGGCCGCATGTCGTACCTCGTTTACAAACCGGTTGGAGTCATCGGGATCATCTCGCCTTGGAACTTTCCCTGGGCGACGCCCATAGCCGAAGTAGTGATGGCTTTGATGGCCGGCAACGCGGTGGTGCTGAAGCCCAGCGAACTCACTCCGCTAACCGCCTTGAAGATCAAACAGGTCCTGACGAGCGCTGGTTTGCCGGCTGACTTGCTCCAGGTTGTGACGGGCGACGGCTCGACGGGCGCGGCCCTGATTGGCGCCGGGGTGGACAAGATCATGTTCACTGGCAGTGTCGCCACCGGCCGTCGCGTCGCTGAAGCCGCAGCGAATTATTTGATTCCAGTTGTGATGGAACTCGGCGGTAAAGATCCAATGATTGTGCTCGAGGACGCGCACATCGAGAATGCCGCGCGCGGCGCCATCTGGGGAGCGTTTGCCAACTGCGGACAGTCCTGTTCATCAGTCGAACGCTGCTACGTTCATGAAAGCATCGCGGAGAAGTTCACGCAGGCCGTCGTCGCGGAAACCAAACGCTTGAGACAGTCTGGAGATAAGCAGGGCGATCTCGGCCCCATGATTAGCGAACAACAACTCCGCGTCGTTGAGCGTCACGTCTACGAAGCCACTGCCCGCGGAGCTACGGCTTTGACCGGGGGTGAGCGAGTTCCGGATGTTCCCGGCCCGTTCTTTCCGCCCACCGTGGTCACGAATGTTAATCATGAAATGGAGATCATGCGTGAAGAGACGTTCGGCCCCACACTGCCAATCATGACATTCAGGACGGATGACGAGGCGGTGCGCCTGGCTAACGACAGCGACTTCGGACTGACCGCGAGCGTCTGGACTAACAACTTGGCCCGCGGTCGCGCGTTAGCCGAGCGGATTGACGCGGGCACGGTGACAGTTAACGAAGTGCTCTACACGCACGCCATCGCGCAGACGCCGTGGGGCGGAGTAAAGCACAGCGGCTTCGGTCGCACGCATGGCCGCGCCGGCCTGCTCGAACTGGTGAACGCGCAACACATTCACGTGAACCGCTTTCCTTCCGTTCCCGATGTTTGGTGGTTTAACTACACGCCGGATGCAGGGAAACTCTTCCGCTCACTCGCACGCAGATTTGCCTCCGGTTCGATCTTCCAAATGCTCCTCACTCTGCCGCAAATGATTCGGCGATTGAACGAGAAGCGATAGCGTTCCTCCCGACGCTCCGGTTGCTTGCGGTGGCCGGAGTGGAGAAATCTCGCAATGAAAAAATAATATCGACTGAAGTTGCCTCGCGCTATACTTTGCCGCCCTTGTCCCGCAACTTTCGTTGCAGTCTCTGAAAAAGTCCCGACCGCAGTGCAGTTGGACCGCATTGCGCCTGAAAGCCATCGGCTTCCACCCCCGGAAGAAACACCTTTCCACGAAATCAGGAGGACTCTCTAAATGAAAAGATTCTGCATTACGCTGGGGATCGTCCTGGCGCTCGCGATCTGCGCGATTATTCCCATTCTGCCCTCCGCCAGCGGGCAGAACCCGAACAAATTTCGCCGCACCGACAAGAAGATCAAAGACCAATACATTGTCGTGCTCAAAGATGATGCCGATCCCGATGGGGAAGCCGCCCGGCTGTCCCGCGAACACGGCGGGGACCGCACCGAGGGCCACACCTATCGCCGTGCTTTGAAGGGCTTCTCAGTTCGGATGAACGAGAACCAGGCGCGTCGCATGGCTGAAGATCCACGCGTCGAGTTCGTTGAAGAGGACGGTGAAGTTGAGGCTTCAGCGACTCAAACCGGCGCGACCTGGGGTTTGGATCGAATCGATCAGCGCGACTTGCCGCTGAATGGGACGTATAACTATTTTGCGACCGGCTCTGGCGTCAGGGCCTACATCATCGACACCGGAATACGCGCGACGCATTCGCAGTTTGGCGGTCGCGTTATTTCGGGCTTCACGGCGATTAATGACGGTCGTGGCACGACCGATTGCAATGGTCACGGCACACACGTCGCTGGAACGGTAGGCGGATCGACGTACGGCGTCGCGAAGAATGTGACGCTGGTGGCTGTGCGCGTGCTGGATTGTAACGGCTCAGGGTCAAACTCAGGCGTTATCGCCGGCGTTGACTGGGTCAGTTCGAATCACACAGCCGGTCAGCCTGCGGTCGCGAACATGAGCCTTGGCGGGAGCGCCTCTTCAGCTCTGGACACCGCAGTGAACAATTCAATCAATGATGGCGTTACGTACGCGATCGCTGCGGGGAACAGCAACGCAAACGCGTGCAACTATTCTCCGGCACGCGTCGCGAATGCGATCACCGTGGGTTCGACGACCAGCAGTGATGCGCGCTCTTCGTTTTCGAATTACGGAAGCTGCCTCGACATTTTTGCACCGGGTTCCAGCATCACGTCGTCATGGAGCACCAGCGACACGGCGACAAACACGATTTCCGGCACATCGATGGCCGCTCCACACGTTGCGGGCGTCGCGGCGTTGTATTTAGAAGCGAATCCGGGTGCGTCACCAGCGACGGTGGGGTCAGCGATTATCAGCAACGCGACCCTGAATCATGTGACTAATCCCGGCACCGGTTCGCCTAACCGCCTCTTGTATTCGATTTTCGGTGGTGCGCCGCCGCCACCGCCGCCGACGCCTACGCCGACTCCGACGCCTCCGCCGGGCGGATCGCAATTGCTGGTGAATCCCGGCTTCGAATCAGGCTCCGCGGCTTGGGTCGCCACTGCGGGCGTCATCGACAGTTCAACCGGACGTCCGCCGCGCACGGGTTCATGGAAGGCTTGGCTGGATGGTTATGGTTCGACGCACACAGATTCGTGCTACCAGACGATCACGATTCCATCGAACGCCACGACCGCAACGCTGAGTTTTTGGGTAAGGATCGACTCGTCTGAGACAACGACGACGACCGCTTACGACACGCTGCGAATTCAAATTCGCAATACGGCGAATGCGGTGTTGGCCACGTTGGCCACGTATTCGAATCTGGACGAGAACCCGAACTACGTGCTGAAGACATTTGACATCTCCGCCTTCCGAGGTCAGACGATTCGCATTTACTTCCTTGGCCAGGAGGACGTCACGCTGCAAACGTCATTCGTCATCGACGACACGGCGGTGAATGTGCAGTAGAGTCACTACCGGCCTGCATTAGCGGTCGTTTTAAGCCGCCGGCGTGATCGGACGACCACGCCGGCGGTTTTGTTTTGTGAATGGTCCAACGAGTTGTTGGATTTTGAGTCCCAACTAGAGAGTGCGTCGCAAGCCAGCCTTGAGTCGGGATGTTCATCTCAAGCAGCCGCGGAGCGGCGACAGATGGTAGCCCCGGGTGAGCGAGCGCAGCGAGCGGAACCCGGGGATCGAGTTCCCAAAGGTTCCAGAGCCCGCGAAGGGGGCGACAGAGGTTACGTTGTAATTGAATCGATGAATTTATGCGCCCCTTCAGGGCTCTAATCGCCAATGGCTCCTAACCCGGGGCTGACGCCCGGGTCTATTACATGCCACCGCTTCGCGGCTGGTTGACTGGCGTAACCCAAGTCGCATTTTCACTGAGCCGCAACAGAGCTCTTGTTACCTCTGTCTTGCCAAAGTGTAATTCGGCAGGAGGCTAAAGGAAGTGAGGCCGACAGCGACGCGGTCGCCAACCTTGAATCGTGTCGCGCTGGCTTCCGGTTTCGGGCGAGTAGCCATGATGGGAACCCCGAGCATGCGTTCGGGCGTGTTGATCGTCACCTCGTACAGCGGCGCCAGGTCGCCGCTCTGCGGGCGGTGTGCGAGATCGAGGCGCACATTCAATCTCTCATAAGCGCCGACAAAATTAACCTGCTCGACCACACCGTTCGCGAGACGCCGGCAGCCTTCAGGCAGTTGCGCATCCGGACTCAGACACACGTCTTCAGGACGAAAGACGAGTTTCACCGACTGGCCTTCACGGAAGCGGCGCGTCTCTTTCTCTGCGGGCAGCCGCGCCGTGCCAATCTCAACGTGGCCGCTCGTCACGACGCCCAGCAAAAGATTGGCCGCACCGAGAAACGTGGCGACGAACTCGGTCGCGGGATTGTTGTAAACCTCGTCGGGCGTGCCAATTTGTTCGAGGTGTCCGTTGTTCAAAACGGCGATGCGATCGCCGAGCTCGAGCGCCTCTTCCTGATCGTGAGTGATGAAGATTGAGGGGACCTTTACTTTCTTAAGCAGCGAGCGAATCTCGCGTCGGAGATGCACCCGCGTTTGCGCGTCGAGCGCGCCGAACGGTTCGTCGAACAAAAGCACCTGGGGCTTGTAAGCGAGGGTGCGCGCGATGGCAACGCGCTGCTGCTGGCCACCCGAGAGTTGCCATGGATATTTCTTTCGATGCTCCTCCAGCTGCACCAGCTTTATCAGCCGGTCGACCGTCTCTCGTCTTTCTTTGCGCGGCGTGTGTCGAATCTTCAATCCGTACGCGATGTTTTTCTCGACCGTCATCCGCGGAAACAACGCGTACGCCTGGAAGATGACGCCGACGCCGCGTTCACGTGCCGGCAAATCGGTGACGTCCTTGCCGTGCAGAATCACGCCGCCTTTATCAGGCTGTTCCAGGCCGGCGATGATGCGCAAAATAGTCGTCTTGCCGCTGCCCGACGCGCCCAGCAAAACCAGCGATTCGCCTTCCGAAACGTCGAAGCTGACGTCTTCGAGCACACGCGCTTTCTTGAAGCTCTTGCTGAGACCGCGCACACTCGCAGCCACCCCAGTTCTCTCGGTACGCTCAGGCGCCCACGAAGTGTGCGGATCGTCGGGAATCAATTTCATCTGCGGTTTCATGCTTCCTGCGCCTCGAGCTCTAACCAGTCGCGCGCAAAAAAGAGCACGCTAAAAATCACGAACGACAAGAGGGCCAGAACGATCGCAATCGCGTTAGCTGCTTCCAGAGCGCCGGCCTCGCCCGAATTGTACTTTGCATAGATGTAGAGCGGTGCGGTCTGCGTCATCCCCGCCAGATTTCCTGATACGAGAATCGTCGAACCGAATTCACCGACAGCCCGCGCAAAAGTTAAGAGCGCCCCCGAGACGATCGCCCCACGCAGGCTCGGCAGAGTCACGTGCCAGAACGTTTGCCAGCGGGTCGCGCCAATCGTGGCCGAGGCTTCTTCCAGCGAGCGGCTCATCGTGTCGAACACGGGCTTAATCACGCCGAAAGCCAGGGGAAAAGTGACGAAGATATTTGCCAGGATGATCGCGTAAGTAGTGAACATCAACTGCTTGCCTTCAGGCGGAAACAGAAAACGTCCAAGAGTCCCCTGCGGTCCCCACAGCGCCAGCAGAGCGAATCCGGCAACGGCCGTCGGGATCGCGGTCGGCAGAGAGATCGTGACGATGACCGCGTTGCGTCCCCAAAAGTCATAACGCGAAAGGACGTACGCCGCGAGCAGACCGAAGACCACGTTGAAGACGGTCGCCCAAAAACTTGTGATAAGTGACAGCTTCAACGCATAGACCGCCTCGGGCGCCATCAGCGAAGACCAGAAAAAGCCGAAGCCTTTTCTCATCCCGACGATGAAGATGGAAAGCATCGGCAGGATCACGAGCGGCATCATGAGGGCCAGCATCACGCCGATGCTGGTGGGACGCGCGACATCGAAGCCGCGGACGTGTCGAAATGAGCGGATCCTGGCCACGGGTGTTTACTTTCTCTTCTGCACCTGATGTTTAAAAACGGATTCGATCACTTCCGGATACGCGCGTTCCCAACCACCGAAATAGTCAACTGTGAACGGATATTTGATGGTTGCGAGTTCCTTATTTTCCTGCGTCAGGGCGTCATTCGTGGCCGGCCGAAAATGGTTTTTCACAAAGGCGCGCTGCGCTTCGTCGGTCCACAGGAAACGCACGAACGCTTCGATCACGGGACGGTCGGCGGGCGAAACATTACGGTCGACGATGACGATCGGATGTTCGCTGAAGATGGTCGCCTCAGGCACGATGATTTCAAACGCGCCGTCGGCATCCTTCAGCAAAAGCCCTTCCAGTTCATAAGTCACCAGGGCGTCGCCGTAACCCTGCTCAAACGTCGCGCGCGCCTCACGCGCGGAACTTGGAGTTGAAACGACATTTCGCCAGATGGCTTGCAGCGTTTGCAAAGCACGCGCGCGATCGGCAGTGCCGGATTGCTTCTCAGTCTTGATCAGTTCAGAGCCGTAGATGGCGAGGATCGACCACTGCGCGCCGCCTGAACTTTCGGGATCGGGATGAATCAATTTGATGCCCGGCTTCGCGAGGTCGGCAAAATCGTGGATGCCTTTCGGATTTCCCTTGCGCACCAGAATCACAAACGGCGTCTTGTTGACGATCCCTTTCTGCGGCAGGGCGCGCCAGTCGGAAGTCACCGCGTTGCCGTACTTCAGCCGTTGCGCGTCGCGCTCGATCGAAAGGATGGCCACCTGCGCCTTGACGCCCTGCAGGATTTGATTTGTGACGGTTTCCGACCCGGCGAACGACGAAGTGAAACGGACATCAACTCCGTGCTCGCTCTTCCATTTCGCGGAGAAAGCCGGATAGATTGATTTCTCTAGCGACTCTTTCATGATCGAAAAGCCGTAGAGAGTTATGTTCACGCCGCCGCCCCCGCTTTGCGATGGTGGTTTCGGCAGACAACTACCGATGCCGAGCAGAAAGAGGACGACAAGCGCAATCGCTACCGTAGAATGTTTGTTGGCCATCTTCTTCCTTTGAAACGTTGGGGACGTTTCGGGAGCCAAGTTCTTCTTTGTAGAGACTGGTCAGCTTGCATTTTCTCATTCACACCGCGCCTTTAGGGCGGTGGCAAACCGGCGGTCATACAATGGAAACCGTTTTAAACGGCCCCTGCGGTGCCCGCCAATCTGATCGCCGCGCTGAAGCGACGGCGAGAATGATATCCATCAAACTGAACTAGCCATCAAAACTGCATTGCTTGATTTTGCTTGGCCTGAAACTTTAGGATGACTGACTCGATTCTGCAAGCGAATTCGAGCGATTCTGAGAGATGCCCGATTTTTTCGGAAGATGGATGCGCGCGCGCGAGATTGCGCACACAAAACGCGACGATAATCGCGTGGTGCGGCCGTTTGCGTGGGGGCTCGAGTTCATTACCGATCACGTGAACGGGGACGACCCCCGAAACGTTCTGCGCGAGTATTCAGCCCGAGCGATGGCGCGCAGCGAAGAGTTCTATGCGCTACCCGAGATTACCGATTGGCATCTCGAAGGAGATCACCTGACCTGGACGAGCGTAGTTAAGACCCCGTCTATAGAAAACAACACGGTGCATGCGCGGGTGTTTACACCAAAGCGCGAACGAAAGAACAAACCGCGCGCGGCCGTCGTGGTGCTGCCGCAGTGGAACGCGCAACCGGACAGTCACGTGGAAGCGTGCCGCATTTTTAACGGACTCGGTATGACTGCGCTGCGCCTGACGCTTCCTTATCACCAGGAACGAAAGCCTGCGGACATCGAACGTGCGGAGCATCTGGTCAGCTCAAATATCGGACGCACGATCCAGTCGATGCGGCAGGCGGTGCTGGACACGCGCGCGGCCGTGCGCTGGCTGAAGTTGCAGGGCTTTGAACGGATCGGAATCCTGGGCACGAGCATCGGATCGTGCACGGCTTTTCTCGCATTCGCACACGACCCGGACATCAACGTCGGGACTTTCAATCACGTCTCAGGATACTTTGCCGACGTGGTGTGGCAGGGAATCTCAACCAAGCATGTGCGGCAGGGAATTGAAAGCGAGCTGACGTTGGAAGAACTGCGCGAGTTTTGGCGGCCGATTAGTCCGATACCTTTCATTCAGCGGCTGGTCGGAATGAAGCCGCGAGCGATGCGCTTCATCGCGGCGAAATACGACCTTACATTTCCCGCGGATCTTTCGCGTGAAGTCATCAATGAAGTGCGCCAACGCGGTATCGATCTCGATGTCGTCTGGCTGTCCTGCGGCCACTACACGACCGCCGAAATGCCCTGGAAAGCGATCGATGCGTGGAAGATCGCGACGTTCATGCGGAAGCATCTGTAGAACGGGAGCGTAACGCTCGCTCTAATGGCGTGCGGCCGAGTTTGTCGTAAGCTCGGATACGTCTGATTTGTCTTTGCGTGCGTGTTAGGCGTGGGACTTCCCTGGGCGTCACCTGGACAACTTTCTTTGGTTCTTCGAAATCTGTCTTTGTTTCTCCGAGACCTGTCTTTGTTTCTCTGAGATTAAGGGTGGTGAATTTCCGTTTGGTGAACACTCGCGGGAGAATTACAAACCACTGCAAATAACCAGCCCCCGCCATTGCCAACCAAAATATACTGTTGTCATAAAGCTGGTCGACGCTTAGTAGCGGCCATAGGAAAAACGAGGCGACGCCCAGGCCGATAATGCCGGCAGGAAACGAGAGCACCATCATCATCAAAAACATTCTGTCGACCGCCTCAAAACAGGCGTGGTCTGTCGCCGCGCAAAAGTTGAAACTCATAGCGAGCACGACAAACACCGCTGTGACCCACGTGACTTGCAAGCAGAGTTTGATTCGATTCTTCATCGTCGTCGAACCGGCGAGTGCTACGTTTCTGATTTAGACTCGGCCTGCTGAAGATTGTTCCCGCGACTCGGAAATGCCAGTGACACTCAATCAATTACTCGACAAGCTGGACGCAGCGAGGCGGTCGTACGGCTTTATCAAGAACAGCGAGTTGATGGACGCACTGACCAGACTCGCGAACGCGAAAATCGCTGACGCGGATGAGCTTGTACGGCTGCATGAGGCTCTCCTTTTTCTTGCTGCTTATCCGCAAAGCAAAGCGGTTCTGGCAAAAGTAGAGCGCCTCTTAAAGTCCGTGCCGCAACGGGTCGCCACGTTAGAGACGCAGGATGCCGATCTGTTGCCGCTCGACGCGCCGGAGGTGTCGGGAATTGCCGGCACGAGTGTGACGAGCAACTTCAGTTATGCGCTCGCGCGTTGGCTGGCGCGGAAGTATCCCCGCCAACTGTCGATCGATTGGGAGTGGATGGAGAACGAAGAGCAGTGGGCCGCGATTCTTCCGCGGTTCCTGCCGCTGCTGGCAGATGATGCGATGGTTGAGGCACACGTGCCGCTTCGTGAATGGATACGCGCGGCCACCGGCCGGCGGAATGAATTTGTCTGGCTGATCGATCGATTCGAATCGCTCGACCTCTCTGAAAGAGAGAAGGCCGAACTGTACGATTCGCTTAAGCTGCACGTCACGTGGAAGTTTCCGTCCGGCGCTTCGCGCACGGGGATGCGACTGCCCCCGCGGACCATTTTCTTCCATTCCGAGCAGTTGATTCAGCGACGCGACGTTTCGCTGGACGCGGAACTCTCTTCGCCGCCAATTCCAGTAAAGAAACTTTCGCGGCGCGAAGGCGAAAAAGTTCTCGATCTGGCGCGCGAGACATCAGCCGCGCGCTATCGCGAATTGCACGGGTTCACATATGGAGACGCGACGCGCATCGTGAAGGCAGAGCTTGGTCGCGGAACCGAGGCCTTCGTCGTTGGCGTGCCGCCTGAGCATCGACTGCCGCTGCGGGCTTATCACGCCGCAATCATCTTCAAGAACGGAGTGCCCGTCGCGTACTTCGAAGGTTTATCCCTGTTCGAACGAATGGAGAGCGGCTTTAATCTCTATTACACGTTCCGTGAAGGCGAGACGGCTTGGCTGTACGCGCGGATCCTGCGTTTGATGCGCCAGCTACTCGGGGTCACCATTTTCTCGATCGAACCTTACCAGATTGGTCACGAGAACGAAGAGGGCATCGAATCCGGCGCGTTCTGGTTTTATCGCAAGCTGGGTTTTCGGCCCGTGCGACCGGAGATTCTGAAATTGACGCAAGCGGAAGAGCGAAAGGTGGCGAACGATCGAAAGTACCGGACGTCAGCCCGCACGTTGCGGAAGCTCGCCTCCGGCTACATGTTGTTCGAAACTCCGGCGGCAACGAAGAAAACCGGCGAATGGGATCGCTTCGAAGCGCGCAACATTGGGCTCGCCTTACAGCGCCGAATGGCGCGGGAGTCCGGCAGCGATCCGAAGAGGATTCGGGCGCACTCAATTGATCTTGTTCGTCGCGCGCTCAACGTAAAAGCGCTGATCAGCGACAGCGATCTGCCACTCGTGCTGGCGATGGATCCCGGCCTCAGGCAATGGAGCGCTGCTGACAGGGAACTCGCCGCGCGCGTCCTCTCTGCGAAACACAGCAGGGACGAGTCACACTATCTCAAAAAAATGCAAAAGCACGCATTACTGCGTGCTTTCATGATCGGATTAGGTTCGAAGCCGTAGCTAGATTGGAGCGACGTCGAGGGCGCGATTGAACTCGCGATAGAGTTCGTTGTAATGGCGCAGCGAAACCTCGACAGCATCCGGCATGCGATCGATGTCCGCCGGGTTCACCACCAGGTTCGCGTTGTTAAGAAAGCCCGCATGCAAGTCCATGGTGCGCGCGTTTGGAGTGATGAAAACGAAAAACAGGCGCCGACGTTCGGCCGGCCGCATCAGTTTGATTTCGCGCATCACGAATGCAAAGCCTTGCTCGACGGGATCGAACGCTGCTTCGAGCACCAGCACATCCATTCGATCTTCACGCATGCGACCGAGCGCTTCGGCCGTGTTTTCCGCGACGTAAACTTCAAAATCCAAAGTCGCCAATCCTTCCGCGACCGCTTGCCGCTGCGGTGTGTCGGTGCAAACCAGCGCTTTTCGACGATCCCACGCCGGACGCTTTGGACCGGCGGTCTTGGCAGCGACGGAGTCCTTGTCACGCAGTAAATCAGTGAGCACCTTGGCGAACTCGGAGAAGCCATTTGGTGCGGACTGACTGGCGTCGGACGCGACTTCCGCCGGTTTGAAAGGCGCCGCGGCAGGCGGCTTCTCGAACGCTGATATAGTTGGCGATGGCGGTGTCATGTCCGCCGGAAGCGAAACGTGTTGATCGGAGTCCGCAGAAGAGACTCTGATCTCAACAGTGCCCTGACACTTTGGGCAACGGGCTTTCGAAACGTTCGACGGAATCTTACTTTCGTCGAGTTGCAGTCGCGTGTTGCAATTTGAGCAGATAACGAGCATCGGTGTTTTGAGTTAGTTAATCGGTGAGGCTGATAATTGAGGATGTCAGCGAAGATTGCTCAGGCACAAAAGTATCATCCTGAGAGCGAATAAAGTCGTCGGACGACGTCAATCCTTTCAGTGCCAGTAACAGGTTGTTCTGGTTCGTCGCGAACGCCAGACCATCTTCAAGGCTGACGGTTCCGCGCTCAACCAAATCTTTAATCACAGAATCGAAATCCTGCATGCCCTCCAGTTTCCCGTCGCGCATCGCCTCAAGCAGAGACTTGCCTTGCGTCTCGCCGTTTTCGATGTATTCGCGGGTACGCGGTGTCGAACGCAGAATTTCGACGGCGGCAATGCGGCCGCGAAGATCGGCACGCGGAATCAGACGCTGCGAAACGATGTAGCGAAAGGTCTGCGCTAGTCGCGTACGAATAACAGGCTCTTCATTCTTGGGATAAAGTCCGATGATGCGATCGATCGTTTTCGACGCGTCGATCGTGTGCAAGGTGGAGAGAACCAAGTGGCCGGTTTCGGCTGCTTCGAGCGCGATCTCAGTAGTTTCATAGTCGCGCATTTCGCCGATCAGAATCACTTTCGGCGCCTGGCGCAAAGCCGCACGCAATGCCGAAGGAAAATCTTTCGTGTCGTGACCTACTTCGCGTTGATTGATGGTCGAGTTCTTGTGCGTGTGCAGGTACTCGATGGGATCCTCGATGGCGACCACGTGATAGTGCTTGGTCTCGTTAATGACGTCGATGACCGCGGCGAGCGTGGAACTTTTTCCTGATCCGGTCGGACCTGTGATCAGGACCAGGCCATTGCGCAGGTCGGAGATTTCGGAGAGTTGCTGTGGCAGATGCAACTCGCTAAGCGTGGGAATATCGGTGGGAATGACGCGCATGACGATCGAGTAAACGCCGCGTTGCTGGAAAATATTGCAACGGAACCGCGCGCGCGAAGGGAGTGAGTAACTCAAATCCGCCGTGCCCGTTTGCACCAGGCGTTCAGCCGCCTCAGCGTTTTCCTGAAGCAGAGTCATGGCGATAATTTCAGTTTGGTAAGGCGTGAGTTTCTGCAATCCCAGCGGTTGGACGGGCGTCAGCTTGCCGTTAATTTCGACCTGCGGTAGCTGGCCGACAGAGAAATTGAGGTCGCTGATCTTGTCTGAGACCAACAACATACGCTCGATAATTGGTGGTAAATCGAAGAAACTCATGCAGAGACAGGCTCCAGGACTGAGGCTTTAGTAAGGGCTCAAAAGGAGGGAGGTCGGAATTGGCCGCTGTTTTGCGCGGCGATCCATTCTCGCTGATGCCTCGGCGAAAACGCAAGAAAAAAATATTTGAGGCCAATTTCAGGTCAAACGCCGGCTAGCTCAAGCAGGCTTCGCATGTTTTGCTCGATCTTTGACCGTTCGCCAACAACTGCGGAGATGACCGCGACCGAATCTGCGCCGGCTTCGAGGACGGCCTGGACGTTAGCAGCGGAAATTCCTCCGATGGCTACGAGTGGAAAATCTGCGGCAATGTTCCTGACCGCGCGCAGCTGCTTCAGTCCTACTACCGGGTCGTGATCCGGTTTGGTGCTGGTCCTGAAAACGGGTCCGAACGCGAGGTAGTCGATGGCCGACCGCACAGCTGTTTCCGCCTGTTGCTGAGTGTGAGTGGAAAAGCCAATCAACGTATCGTTTCGAACTAAACGACGCGCGGCTTCGACTGGCATGTCGTCTTGTCCCAGGTGGATGCCGCCAGCGTTAATTGCCATTGCGATGTCAACGCGATCGTTGATAATCAAGGTGACGCGATTGTTGCCGGCAACTTTGGAAGCGGCTTCCGCGTCGCGAAGGAAATCGATCGGCGACAGGTGCTTTTCGCGCAGTTGAACCAGCGTCGCGCCACCATCGATCAGCCGCCGCACTTGTTCAGCATGGCTCAGTCCGGAAAGTTTTCGATCGGTGATGGGATAGATCTTCGGTAGCGTCAGTCGCATGTACTTCGAATCTTACGACAGCATGATTGATTCTGTGAGGTTCAAAGAACCCCTGGAGGCACCACGCCTGGAGCAAGAACCTGACGATTCCTCTGAATACTATTACGACGATTCGACCGGCTACCGGATTTACAAACCTGAGGAGGAAGACGAGGATCTGGAAGACGAGCGTGAAGAAGAAGAGTAATCAATTGCCCCGCGCGGGAATGAAAGCGCCGGTTTGCTTCAACGCCTCGTACAAAACAATCGCCACCGCATTCGCGAGGTTGAGGCTCCTCACCTTTGGATTCAGCATTGGAATCGTCACGCACTCATCCCAATTCGCGCGCAGAATGTGCTCCGGCAGTCCTCTACTTTCAGAGCCAAAAACGAGGCAGTCCTGAGGCTGAAAACGCCAATCAAAATAAGGCAAATTGGCCTTGGTGGTGAAGAAAACGAGACGCGCCGGTTCCACATAGCTTTGTAACTCATTGAGATCGCGGTGACGCGAAAGGTTAACTTCAGGCCAATAGTCTAAGCCGGCCCGGCGGACGGCGCGATCATCAAGACGAAAGCCCGGCACGCCGACGATGTGCAGAGGCGTATTTGTAGCGGCGCACAGTCGCGCGATGTTGCCGGTGTTCTGGGGAATCTCAGGCTCGACGAGTGCGACTGTAATCATGTTTTCAACGCGACGTCTCACGCGGCTGACCGGGGCCCGCACAAAATAATAGGAACGGCGGGTTAAAACATTCGCCGTTCCTTTTTCTAAGGGCCGCTAGGGCCTCACTTGGTGTGCGCCACGTGAACGTGGTCGATGTTGTTTCCTGAGTTAACGAACTATCTCTTCTTGGCGGCCTTCTTGGCGCCTTTTTTCTTGCCGCCTTTTTTCGCGGCCTTCTTCTTAGTTGCCATAATTGTCGTTTCTCCTTCTTAGTCTTCAGGTTGTGACCACAAGATGCTGCGTTGCTGTAACTCTTGTGGTCTAGAGAAAACGGCGCACAACATGTTGCTATATAAACTTAATTCGCATGCTTGTCAACAATTTATTACAACTGCAGAAAATTATTTTGCCGCGCGCGCTGCATGAATGCGCGCACTCGACGTGGTGTGTTGTTGTCAGGAGGAGGTGCAGATCACATCGCAAGGGATGCGACGTAGCAGTCTGTGAGAAGCGCGAAGAAGAAAAATTTCCTGGCGTGAGGTGAAGATGAACTACGTGTTTGAGATCAGCGGAACATTGGTGTGAAGATCCATTCATCATGTCGCTCGATGCCGAAGAAAGAAATCACAGAGTCTCTTTGACTACTGCTTGCAACGCCGATGAAAGGACCGGACGCGCCAGACGATGTGCCCCCAAGACCCGGAGCGGTTCCCCCTGATTCCACATCCAACACACTTCCCATCCGCGGGACAAGACTGGCGAGCCCGCTAAACTCCTGACGAGGGACTGGTGGAATGCCGCCCGCGTAGAGCGTTAAAGACTGAACAAATCCTCGAAAATCCTGAGAAGTTGGGCTGATCAGCTGCCATTCGCCGTCTGAAGAAAGGGGGTCGCGGGCGGCTGACTGACGCAGGATTTGCAGACGCTTGGTGCGACCTGGAATCTGCACGCCTTCAAGCAATTGATCCATCGAGGTCGGAAGCGCGTTCACGCCCTGCGCGCCGCGCGAACGATAGTATGCGCGGATCGCTTCTGACACCTGATCACCGCGGAACAAAGCTTCCTTCTCCCACTCGCGCTGCGTTTGTTGTTGGATGCGCGGAGCGACAGCGAGCGCAAACAACGCCAGCAATGACATCAAGGCCAGCAGTGACACGAGAGCGTAACCGCGTTGGCAGTCGTCACAACTCTTAAATGCTTTATCAGTTCGCATAACTACAACTGCGGCTCGTCGTCAACTACTGGGCGGCGCACCGGAGGCCGGCCACCCGTGCTCGTGTCCGGTGTGAAAGCCAGCGTGTGCGGGATCTTCAGGTTGACGTCGATGAGTTTAAGCTCTTTGTCAGAGATGCTGGTGAGACGAAATCGACCGCCCACCAGATCACCCCGTTGTACATTCACGAGCTCTTTGTTGTTCTTGTCCTGAAGCACAGCAATGTCGTTGCCACGCGGTTTGCCGATCAGACCGATGTAGGTGAAGTTAGGCACTGGGGAAGCGGTCACGTTCAGATTGATCACGTTTGAATACAACGCGCCGTCGGCGGTGCGCACTTCGACCCTGCGACTGCCTGGGTTAGCGATCATATCCGCGGTCACGGTCGTGGCGACTTGTTGCGCGCTAATGATGCGGGTGGCCATCGCTCGCCCATCAATGACAATTCTGACGCCCGCCACAAATTTGTCGCCGGTGACCTGCAAACTGAAATCACCGGTGCGGGCGAAAACGCTCGCCGGCGAAAGGTTCGAAACGGTTAGCGGTGGTGTGGGCGCCGGCGTCGGTGTGGGCGTAGGCTTTACCGCAGGAGGTGGCGGCACGTAATAAGCAAAAATGTTCCGATCGGCTTCTGGCGCCCCGACTGGGGTGCCGCTGTAACCGATCTCTCGATACACGGAGATGTCTTCTTCCTCTGGCGGCGGAGGTCTATTCGGTCCGCGTCCGGGAGTTGGTGTCGGTGAAGCGGTGACGCGAATCGTCGGCTTCGTCGATCCCCCGCCGAAAATCAGGTAGCCAAGCACGATAAGCGCCACCACGCCGAGAACCGCCGCGGCGATCATCTTCTTCTTCTCGTTGGGATTATTTGGATCGAAGAGTTGCATCTTGCTTATTGAACGCGTGCTAATGTAATTCGATGCGCCGGCTATTGCGCACCAACTACCTCAGGCCGGTGAAAGTACGTAGCCATCTCCAGCCGCAGGCTCACTAAAGTCGCGCGGCCGCCGGTCGCCCCACCTGCAGTCAAGGGTTCGCTGGCAACTCCTGATTGCGTCACGCTTTCAAGCTCGACCTCATTAACAATCAAAAACTGCCGGCTGCTTTCAATCTCTCGGATAAAGCGCCGCACGCGCTGGTATGGCCCTTCAACGGTAACGCTGACGGCAATGCCGGGATAGATCGTTTGCCACTTTGCGTTGGTCTGCTTTTCAGCACTGGTATTCGGCTGCACCTGGGCCTTCGAACCGATGGGCTCGAGCGGCGTGTAAGTTGGGCCGGCAGTATTTCGCAGTCCGTTACTCTTAATCAGATCGTTCACGGTCGTGTACAGCGACATGCGACCTGTTGACGGATTAGCGAGCCAATTCCTTTCAAAGTCGTCCATGCTGCCGGTGATCCTGTCGACTTGCTGGCGCACCGTAGTGTTCTGCTGAAGATGGCTTTGCGATGTGCGCAGGAATCCCTGCAATTGATCGCGTTCAAGTTGCAAGGTTGTGAGACGCGATTGCGACGGTAAATAAAAATAGAAGTAAGCGAAGATTGTCAGGATGGCGATCAGCACCGCACCGGCCAACCCGATCAGTTCGGGCAACCCGATTAAGCTCAGGCCCGGCGTGGTCTTCAGCTTCGCGATGCTAATTTGACGTCGCGGGCGACCTGCGACGGCCGGATTCGGCATTGGTTGTTCCTGGCTCATCGCGTACCGGCTCCTTCGCCCGCCGTGTCCACGGGGCGTTTGTTTTGCTCGCTCGGCGTGATGGTGACACCAGCACGCGGCGCGTAGAAAACATTCATCTCGTATTCCTGCCCTGACTCGCCTCGGCCACGCTCAGAATTCTGCGAAACCAGTTCCGCATGAAAGATGCCCTGGCGCTCCATCTCTTCAATCATCTGCGTGACCGTCGCGGCGTTCTTGCTGGCGACGACCAACTCAAGATTGGTGACGAGGCGAGCGTCCTGAGTGCGCACGCCCTTCACGGTAATTCGCGTGACGCGCACGCTCCCGGGCAGGGCGCTTTCGAGATCGGCAAACAGACGCGACCACGAGAACAGCTTTCGGTCTATGAGTGTGTGTGTCGATTTCAGCGCCCGTTGCTGCTCAGGAGAGAGCCTGCTCATGATCTCTTCAGCGCGTTTGTTTAGCGCGTCAGCCTGTTGGCGCAACTGCGCCACGTCACGCCCGGCGACCTGAGCCTGGGCGTTGGTGTCAAAAGTCCATTTGGCGATGAAGACCAGCGCGATGACTGAGAACAGCGTCACGATCGCGGTCACTGTCCACGGCAACGCGCGGTTGCGAAAAGGGGTACTCGAGAGGTTTAGCTTAGTTACCACAACAAACTTTCACGAAAAGGATACACGCCGCGCGTAAATCGGCGCAAACTCATTACGGAGATCGCCGGAGCCTCGTCAACGCGCTTCAGCGTAGATTTACACGAACTTCAACCCCAGAAGTTCAGAAATAACGCCTCGGCTCACTGGGAACTTGGGGGGGCCAAAAACCGACGAAAAAGCGGCCTCGCCCAGAATCTCTGAACGAGGCCGCACAATCTGCGATGCGTTTGGCGCGTTTGTTAGTCGCCGAGCACCACACCGTCACTCAGCAGGTGGCCGTCACTCAGCAGGTGGCCGTCGCTCAGCAGGTGGCCGTCACTGAGCAGGTGACCGTCGCTCAGCAGGTGGCCGTCACCAAGAACGACGCCATCACTCAGCAAGTGGCCATCGCCAAGAACGACGCCATCACTCAGCAAGTGACCATCACCGAGGACCACGCCGTCGCCCAGCACCACGGCGTCGCTTAGCAGGTGGCCGTCGCCGAGCACCAGGCCGTCACTCAGTAAGTGGCCATCGCCAAGAACGACGCCTTTACCGTTGGCGAGACTCAGCGTCTGGTTTAGGAACCACGCGTCGGCGATGATGATGCCGGCACCTCGCACGATTGAATCGCCGAGGACTGCGCCGTCGCCCAGCACCACGCCGTCGCTTAGCAGGTGGCCATCGCCGAGCACCAGACCGTCACCGACGATGATCCCGTCCGCGTAGATAACACCGTCAGCAAGGTAAATACCGTCGCCGAGCACCACACCCTTAGTCAGCAGCGGGCGTTCTGAAAAAAGAACACCGTTCGCGTAGAGGACTCGATCGCTTGAACCGACCCGCTCGCCACCGATGATCCAGGACCGCTTCAGCGTGCTGAGGCTGGTGTTACGACTGAATACCTGGTCGCCGGCTTTGAGTTGGCGAGCATTAGGCACAAACGCGCGGCTCATCTCGACCGCCGCCGCCGCGTTTACCAGTCCCGCACCCTGGCTGAAAACCGATTGCGGCTTGTTTGGATAGCCGGACAGTTGCTGGGCAGTGCGCGTGAGAATCGCTTTCACCATCGCCGGCGTCAGCGACTTATTGGCCTCCAACATCAGGGCGACAGTACCGGAGATGACCGGCGCGGCGAACGAAGTTCCCGAATAAGTGTAATAAACATTGGCAGGCGCGCTTGAGGAAGTCCGCTGAACGATCTTTTCAGGAAACTGAATCGGCAGTGCCGCGTTCCATTCTTGCGACATCGGCGCGATGACGCGACGGCCGGGCGCCACGATGTCCGGCTTGACCTGACGATCAAAAGCTGTGGGTCCCTTGGATGAGAACGAGGCGACTGTGTCGTCCGAACGCTTGACCGTTCCATTCGTATCGGTGGCGCCTACGGTGATCGCGTACGGGCTGTTGCCCGGGCTGTTGATGCCGCCAAAGGCCAACCGGTAAATCGGCGAGCCATCCGCATTCTGGCCAACGATCTCTTCTGTGCGTCCGCGATTGCCGGCGCTGACCACCACCACGAGGTTCGCCAAAACCGCGGCTTCAACTGCCTTGCAAAGCGGGTCGACATGAAACGATTCTTCCGGTGCGGCACCCAGGCTCATGTTTACTACGCGAATGTTGAGGCGATTACGGTTTTGAATGACCCAGTTCAGGCCGGAGATGACGTTACTGGTCCGGCCGATGCCGGCGCCATCCAGCACGCGAACGTCGACGAGATTTGCTCCGGGAGCTGAACCGACGTAGTTGCCTTCATAGCCGCTGGAAGCGGTGCCGTTTCCGGCCGCCATTCCGGCTACGCCGGTACCATGACCATACGTATCGCCCGCTACGGTGCTGCCAGTGAAATCGACTGATGCTACGACCTGCGATTTGTTGTTTGCGACAAAGTCAGGATGATTAGAGCTAATACCGGAATCGAGAATGGCAATCGTCACGCCTTTGCCATCCACTGCCGGTGCGCCGGGCGCTCCCGCCTGGGCCTGAGCGGCGCCGGTCGATTCCGTCACCAAAGCTGCATGCGCCCGAACCGGTTTATCGTCCGAGATGTAGCTGATGTCCTCGCGGGAGGCGAGTTCCGTCAGTGAAGTTCCCGGAACGTCGGCGACCACCAGTTGAAAACTGTCGAAGGAACCATGTCGGCGGCCACCCTTTGATTGAATCGCATTATCATGCGCGGCTGACGGGGCACCCTTTGTCTGGATAATAACGCGCTTAACGGTCGATGAATTCGTTACAGCTTCGAGCTCAGCAGAGAGCTTGCGACGCTTCTCGGTCTGACCTTTGCCGTTTTTCGGGGCGGCAAAAGTGGCAATCGGCGCGACGGACGCGGCGATGATACTAATAATGATAACGATGGCAACGCGGGTCTTCATGACTGGCCTCCGGGCAACTGCTTTGTCTGAAATCACCTTGGTCATGCCCGTCCTATTTCAATGCCTGTGCCACTGTTTAATGCCGGTCGGTCCGCGCCGTAAATTAACTATTTAAAAGGGATAGCCCCCAATCTTAATTGGCAGCGGAAATTGCGTTTGCAGAACGAGAGTTGGCAAGTAAGTATCCAACTCTATCGTTCTTCGCCACTAATTAGTGATAATTGGCGGAAAGCCTAGTTAATCGGAAGATCTGGAGGAGCTGGATAGCAGATATCCGCTGTTTACTTGGTATTCACGTCCACACGTCCACACGTCCACACGTCCACACGTCCACGTTTCTCAGTTTCTCGGAGAAGGATGCGGATTAGGCACTGGCCGTCATCTGAAGACGGTCAATCTTTAGATATAGGCCACGGCGTGTGAGACCCAGTTCGCGAGCGGCGCGAGAGATGTTGCCACGGTGTTTGTCGAGAGCTTCTCGAATCATCTTGCGCTCGACTTCGGCGAGAGCTTCGCCGAGCGTCGCGTTTGCCGGGACAGTGACTGAGGAGTTCTGGCCGAACGCGGCCGCGCCCGCCGGCGTCGCGACAGTGCGCATGCGGCTAAGTTCTGGCGAGAGTTGTTCCGCGGTGATCAAAGTGCCGTCTTCCGACCGGGCCACCACCCGCTGCACTTCGTTGCACAATTGACGAACATTGCCTGGCCAATCCGCGACCATCAGCAGATCGACAGCTTGAGGAGCGATGTGAATGTCTCTTCGTCCAAACTTTGCTGAATAGTGATTCACGTAGTAATTGACGATGGTGGGAATCTCGGAGCGCCTTTCACGCAAGGGCGGCACCCGCAGCCGAATGACATTCAACCGGTAGTAAAGGTCTTCGCGAAAACGGCCGTCCGCAACCATCTCTTCGAGATCGGTATTCGTAGCCGCGATGATCCGGACATCAACTTTGATTGGCCGCTGTTCGCCAAGTGGCTGAATCTCACCTTCCTGCAAAAACCGCAGAAGCTTTGGCTGCACGTCGAGGGGCAAATCGCCGATTTCATCCAGAAACAACGTTCCACCTGCGGCGGTGCGAATCACGCCGTCGGAGTCTTTTACTGCTCCGGTGAACGCCCCGCGCCGGTAGCCGAACAGATATCCCTCTGAAAGTTCTTTCGGCACCGCCGTGCAATTGAAGGGCACGAAAATCTTGTCCCGGCGCGAAGAGAGCGCGTGAATCGCCCGCGCGACCAACTCTTTGCCGGTGCCCGATTCACCTGTTACCAAAACCGTCACGTCTGACGATCGAATCTTGTGCACTTCTTCGACCAGGCGGGTCATGGCTGGGCTGGAATGAATGAAGCCGGGCATGAGGCTCGCGCCGCTTAAGGTGTTGCCATCGTCTGAACGCTGGCTTAAAGAGGTGCGCGAGCGCAAAGCGCACACATCCATTCCTAATTCCACTACGCGCAAAAGTGGATCGAGCGAAACGCTGCCGGGAAGTTGCGCGCGATTCGCAGGCGAAATCAAAAGCGTGGCCGGCAAGGCATCGTTCGACTTGAGCGTGATAAGCGCGACGTCGTGTTTCTTAATAAACGCGACTTGCGCCGCGTCCGTCTCAACCGACGCATAATCATCAGCCAGCGCAGTTGCCGCATTGTTTTCAAGCCCATGAGCGACTACGACACGCTGACGTCCCTCTTCCTCGGGCTCGAGGATTACGATTCGTTTTGCGTTGGTTTCCTGATTGATGACTGCCGCCAACTCGCGGAGCAACAGCGCGCGCGAAGCCACGGCCTCGGTCAGACGCAAGGTCAGCAGTTGTGACAGCGCTGAATGCTCCTGGCGCGTGGCGGGCGTGGACTTCTCCAGGTCGCGCGTCGCGGTTTCAGCTCGGTCGAGATCAAGGCGAGCGCCAAGTTCTCGAAACGTATTAACCGCCCGCGCTAACTGTTCCGCGGCGCGGTCCGGATGGCCCAGTGCGTAAGCTCTTCCGAGCTCATAATGCGCGCGCGCTGCGCGGTAACGGTCTCCCAACAAGTCGAAGATCGAAACACTGCGGCCGAAATGCTGCGCCGCCATTTCCGGATCGTTCCGCAACATCTCTTCGAGGCCATGCAGTCTTTGCGCCTCACCGGCCAGCAACAGGTCCGCCGTCGAATCGGTAATTTGTTCACCGACCTTTTTTAGGTTAGCGCTGCAGGTTTCGAGATCGCCGAGCGCGAGAGAGGCTTCCGCCACGATTAACTGTGACTCACAGATGGCATTACGGTCAGTGATATTTCTCGCAGTTTCCAGAGCGCTTTTCGCACTCGCCAGCGCATCGCTGGTTTGCCCCATCGCGAGGTAGCACTTGCTCAAGGTCCGCAGGGCCTGGCCTTCGTACCATTTGTTCGCATGTTCCTTGGCCAGTTCGACCGCGCGATCGAGATAACCTTTTGCTTCGTCGAGATCGCCACGCAACATGCGAAGCTCGCCGAGCGAATCAAGGATCATCGGAATGCGCGCATAGTTCTCGTCAACCTCGGTCGCGAGGGCGAGCGCGCGCTCAAGCGCCTGCTGTCCGCGATCCCATTGGCCAATCAGCACAAGATTGATGCCGAGGTTGTTGTAGCCGTCTGCCGCGCTGGTCTTGTGATCAGTGCGCTCGAGGTAAGCGATTCCTTTTTCGAGGTAGCGAATTCCGTCATGTGGGCGCTTCAAGAACCAGCAACCGCCCGCCATGTTTATGTAGATCCGGCCGAGCACGTAACTAGCGGGATGGTCGCCAACAAGCTTGGCCGCCTGCTCAAATTTCTCCAGAGAATCTTCGTACAGGCCCTCATACATGTCTGCCAGTCCGAGCCCCGAATACGCATCCGCCAGTCCTCTCCAGTCGCCCGCTTGCCGGTAATTCTCCAGCGCGCGCTGGGAGTAGTCCCTGGCGATGTTGTATTCGGCGATTTTTCGATAAACGCGCGCGAGAGCCCCGTAGACGGACCCGACCTCCGCGCCCTCTTCGGGCAGCGAACGCAAAGCGGTGTTCAATAGTCCGATGGCTTTGGGATGATCGCCGCTGTTGGTGTGGGCCAGAGCGATCTGAACAGTGATTTTTGTCCCCAGT
This sequence comes from Pyrinomonadaceae bacterium, assembly GCA_036277115.1. Taxonomy (NCBI): domain Bacteria; kingdom Pseudomonadati; phylum Acidobacteriota; class Blastocatellia; order Blastocatellales; family Pyrinomonadaceae; species Pyrinomonadaceae bacterium. The sequence goes on along the minus strand of DASUNM010000023.1, from coordinate 501,066 downwards.
GACGGGTCCAATTTGGCGCGGGCTTCGGTGGATTCGTACATGCTGACTGCCGCGAGCGAATCGCGAAAATGGCCCAGCATTTCGAGTGCAATTGAGAGAACGCAACGCGCTTCTGCCAGCACCGCCGGTTGGTTGGCCGCTCGGGCCATAAGCGAATTCAGCCGCGTGCGGGCCTCAGAGGACATTCCGCGATCGAGCAATTCGCGAATTGATTCCAACTCAGCGTACAGCTCTTCAGCGGATGCTTTGCCGCGCAAACGCAGATGCGTGCGGGCGCGTTCGAGGTCGACCACGGCGTTCTTTTCTCTGGAGTCATTCACAAGGGGAACCTTCTGGCCGCAGTAATGGCCACGAATTTATGTTGCTGAAAGAAGCAATAAACAAGGAATGACTTACACTTTTCACGTTCGAACCCACGGGGCAGGTCAATGCGGGCGCTGAGAGAGTCGCCCACTCTTGCCGAAAGACGCCCTGAAAATAGCACGAGTTACGTCAGGCGTCACGAAATTCGCCAGGCCGATAGTGATCACAAACGCGGGCCAGGATCGATAGTCTGCCGATTCCTTGACACCCCTCAGACCGCCACTTATCATGCTTGTTTCCGCGTCTGCCGGGATTGTTGTCTGATGTATGTTCGAGTCGCTTTCCGACAAACTCAAGCGGACGCTGAAGAACCTGCGCGGCGAAGGCGTCCTCACGAAAGACCACGTTGACGCGGCGCTGCGCGAAATCCGTCTGGCGCTGCTCGAAGCCGACGTAAATTACAAGGTCGCCAAGGATTTTATCGCTTCGGTCAAAGAAAAGGCCGAAGGACAGCAGGTTTGGCTCGAGTTAAAGCCGTCCGAACAAGTCGTCAAGATTGTTTTTGATGAGCTGGTTGAACTGCTGGGCGGGCAATCGTCGCGGCTGGTTTTCACAAAAACGACGCCGAACACGGTGATGATCGTCGGCCTGCAGGGTTCAGGTAAGACGACTTCGACCGGAAAGATTGCGCGCTGGCTGGCGGCCAATCAGCAGCGAAAGCCGCTGCTCCTGTCGACCGACGTTTACCGGCCCGCGGCGCGCGAACAGTTGAAGGTCATCGCCAAGGCGACGGGCCAATCGATCTTTGAAAAGCCTGAGACGAACGATCCGCTGGAGTTGACGCGTGAAGCTTTAAAGCATGCGCGCGACACCGGCTATGACACGCTCTTGATCGACACGGCCGGAAGACTTCACATCGACGACGAGTTGATGGAGGAACTGGTCAACATCAAGAACGAAACGCATCCGGTCGAGATTCTTTTCGTCGCCGATGCCATGACTGGTCAGGACGCGGTCAGATCAGCGGAAGAGTTTCATGCGCGTATCGGCATTACCGGCGTCGTGTTGACGAAGATGGATGGAGACGCACGCGGCGGCGCGGCGCTCTCGATCAAGCAAGTCATCGGACAGCCCGTTAAGTTCGTGGGCGTGGGCGAGAAGTACGACGCGCTTGAACCGTTCTATCCCGATCGGGTTGCCCAGCGCATTCTGGGAATGGGCGACGTGCTGTCGCTGATCGAACAGGTCCAGGACAAGATCGATCAGGATGACGCTGAGGCGCAGCTTAAGAAGCTACAGAAGAATCAATTCACGCTCGATGATTTTCGTTCGCAACTCAGGCAGGTAAAGAAGCTCGGATCTTTCTCAAAGATTCTGAAGCTGTTGCCGGACCAGCTGCTGGGCGGAGTCGGCATGCCCGACTTGACCGACGAGCAGTCGGCGCTGATGGAAAAAGAGATGCGCCGCACTGAGGCGATCATTGATTCGATGACGCGCGAGGAGCGCACGAATCACATGATCCTAAACGCGAACCGGCGGCGTCGCATCGCGCGCGGATCGGGCTCAACGGTGCAGCAGGTAAATTCGCTGATCAAGCAGTACACCGAAATGCGCCGGATGATGCAGCAGCTTTCGAGCTCAGGAATGTTTGGCGGCGGCGTCGGCGGCAAGATGATGCGTCGCATGGCCGGCATGCCGGGAATGGATGGCGGCGGCGATTCGATGATGCCGGGTTTACCGGCGGGCCCGTCGCGCAAGAAGAAGAAAAAGAAGAAGCGAAGACGGTAAGTCTGTTTCAGATTGTTTAGAGGCGGGCGTTGCCCGCCGATTAGTGAAGGAGAAATAACTTGTTAGCAATCAGATTAATGCGAATGGGCGCGAAGAAGCGTCCCAGCTATCGCGTAGTAGTAAAGGAAAAGCAGTCGAAGCGTGACGGCGCGTACCTCGAAAATCTTGGTACGTACAATCCGACGCGCGAGCCCGCGGAAATCAATCTCAAGGCCGATCGCGTCGAGTACTGGATCAGTAAGGGCGCGCAGCCGACGGACACCGTGCGGCGCTTGATTAAACAAGCGGGGAAGAACCAGGCGACTGCGGGCGAGCCGCAGGCTGAGGCTGCCTAGTTCAGTGGCACAGACTTCAGTCTGTGGTTTCGTTCGGTGAAATCTCAGATTAAAGTCTGTGCCACAAAATTAATTACCGATGCGCGACACGATCGAAATGGTAGTAAAGGCCCTCGTCGATGACGGCGACGCTGTTGACGTGCGCGAGATCGACCGCAATGGCACCACCAGGATCGAGGTTCGCGTCGCGCAGCCCGACATGGGTAAGGTCATTGGTAAGCAGGGACGAACGGTGCGCGCGCTGCGTTCGCTGGTTTACGCTGCGGGCTTAAAGCAGAATCGGCGATATGTTTTGGACGTGGTTGAATGAAGTGGCACAGACTTTAGTCTGTGATTAACCATGGCAACAAATCACAGACTAAAGTCTGTGCCACCTGATTCGGAAGACGTTGTTGTCGTCGCGCGCATCGTGAAAACGCGTGGGTTGCGCGGCGAGCTGGTTGCGGACCTGCTGACGGATTTTCCGGATCGGTTTGAGAATTTGAAGTCGCTGATCGGGCTTTCACCTGACGAGAGCCGAAGATCTTTGGAAATTGAAGAACAGTGGTTCCACGGCAAGCGGCTGGTGCTGAAGTTCGCCGGCTTCGATACGATTGACGCCGCGAAGGAACTCGTCAATTACACGCTGGCGGTTCCGGCCGAAGAACGCATCGAACTGCCGGAAGACAGCTTCTACGAATGGGAGTTGATTGGCTGTCGCGTAGAAACAATTGGCGGCGAGCTCGTCGGCGAAATTGCCGGGGTGATGCGAACCGGAGGCGTCGAGATTCTGAAGGTGGTTGATCACACTGGTCGGGACCGATTGATTCCGATGGCCAGCGACATCGTCGTCGAGATTGACAAAGAGAAGAAGCTGGTTCGGATTGATCCTCCGGAGGGCCTTCTGGAACTTTAGAACTGACCCAATGATTCATTGATCCATTGAGTCAATGAAGAAATGATTCAATGATTCAATCGTCATGCTTCGCGTCGATATCATCACGATCTTCCCGGATTACTTTCGCGAAGTGTTCGAGTACGGAATTATTCGCCGCGCCAGGGCGGCGAGCTTAGTTGAAATTAAGGCGCACGACCTCAGGTCGTGGACCACGGACAAGCACAAGGTTGTTGACGACCGGCCATTCGGCGGCGGCGACGGCATGGTGCTAAAGCCGGAACCGATCTTTGCAGCCGTTGAATCGTTGACCGGTGCCCGACGACGCGCAGATGTGCCGGGGGGAAAACGCGTAGTGCTGCTCTCACCGCAGGGCAAGCAGTTTACGCAGTCCACCGCGACCGAATTCGCAAAATCAGAGCAACTGGTTTTAATTTGCGGGCGCTATGAAGGCGTCGATGAACGCGTCGCGGACGCGCTTGTCACCGATGAAGTTTCGATTGGCGATTACGTCTTGTCCGGCGGAGAGCCGGCCGCGCTGGTCGTGGTCGATGCGGTCGTTCGATTGATACCCGGCGCCTTGGGAAGCGAAACGTCGGCTACGACTGAGTCGTTTTCGGATGGCCTGCTCGACTATCCGCATTACACGCGGCCGCCGGACTTCGAAGGCATGCACGCACCGGAAGTTTTGTTGACCGGCCATCATGCTGAGATCGAGCGTTGGCGTCAGGAAGCCGCGCGAGACAAGACGAAACGCAATCGCCCGGATCTTTTAAAGGAAGGTACTTAGTACTTTGTGCTTAGTTCTTTGACCGGCAGGGCCGGTACGATACGTCCCTGGAGAGATCGAAGCACAAAGCACTAAGTACAAAGCACAGCATTTGTTTGGAGTTAATCATGAACCGCTTAGATACAATCGAGAATACACAGCTACGAACTAACATTCCGGATTTTCAGCCGGGCGATACGGTCCGAGTTCACGTTCGGATCAAAGAATCAGAAACGAAAGAACGCTTGCAGGCTTTTGAAGGCGTTTGCATTGCGCGTAAGCATGGTGGCGCGCGCGAGACGATCACCGTGCGTAAGACCAGCTTTGGCGTGGGTGTCGAAAGAATCTTTCCCTTGCACGCCACGATCATCGATCACATCGATGTGGTGAAAAGGGGTCACGTGCGTCGCGCCAAGCTTTACTATCTGCGAAATCTCCGCGGCAAGGCAGCTCGTATTCGTGAACGCGACACGCGTCAGACCGCGGTCGCCGAAGCCGCTACCGTTGGTGGCGGCGGCGCGGCGGCTGAAGGCAAGGAATAGGTGACGGAAGCCCGCGCGCAAGCAAGGGCCACTTTATGAGATCTCAAATTTGAGATGTGAGATCTCAACAACCCTCCCTCCACGTCGGGCTTCCGACACGAACCATCGTGCACATCGCTATTGACGCGCATTCCGTCGGAGCCCAGCTCGCCGGCAATGAAACCTACGCCGTCAATTTGATCGAAGCCCTCGCCGAAATCGATCAAGCCAATCAATACACGCTCTACGTTACAAAACAGTCAGCGGCCGATCGGTTCAAGAACCGCTGGGCTAACTTCGAGGTAAAACGCACGCTGCCGCACACGCCGCTCGTGCGGATTCCTCTAATCCTTTCAGCGGAGCTGCGGCGAAACCCCGTAGATGTGCTTCACGTGCAATATACCGCGCCGCCCCTTGCGCCCTGCGCCGTGGTCGCGACGATTCACGATTTGTCTTTTGAGCACCTGCCGGAAACTTTTAATCGTCGCAGTCGGACGCAACTCCGCCTGACGGTTCGACGAACCGCGCGCAACGCGGCACAGATTCTCACGCTGTCGGAATTTTCTCGCCGTGATGTAATCGAAACTTACGCTATTGATCCTGACCGCGTAGCGGTTACGCCGGCGGCGGCGCCCGCTCACTTCCGACCGGTGACGAATGAAACAAATCTGGGACGGATTCGAGCGACTCACGCGATTGAGCGCGATTACATTTTGGCCCTGGGATCGATCCAGCCACGCAAGAATTTGGTTCGGCTCATCAACGCGTATTCGTCTCTGTGGAAGCAGCGACAGAATCTCGCGATGCCGCAACTAGTTATCGCTGGCAAGCGGGGCTGGCTGGAAGGCGAAACGATGCGCGCGGCTGAAATGAGCGCCGGCGCGCATGACATTCGCTTCATTGGCTATGTGGCAGAGCCGAATCTCCCGGAGCTCTTCAGCGGCGCCTTATGTTTTGCTTATCCGTCCTATTTCGAAGGCTTTGGCTTGCCGGTTCTCGAAGCAATGCAGTGCGGCACGCCCGTGCTGGCGGGTAATCGCACGAGCTTGCCGGAAGTGGCGGGCGATGCCGCGCTGTTAGTCGATCCCTTCGATGAAACCGCCATCGCAGATGCGCTGAGAAGCCTGATTGAAAACCCAGGCCGCCGCGATGATTTACGCGTCAAAGGCATCGAAAGGGCGAAGCGATTTAGTTGGCAACAAACCGCGCGACTGACTTTGGAAGCTTATGAGCGCGGTCAATCAAAGAGGTAATGCGGCTTGCCCCCGGAGTGGCATCAATGAATGGCGACGAGTAAGGATTTTTTCTCGACTTGCTTGCCCCTTCTGTGATTTGATGTAGCACTCGCCCTGATCTAATTTATGCGTCTTGCGATTCTCGGAACGCGTGGAATTCCGGCCAGCTACGGCGGGTTCGAAACGTTTGCTGAGCACCTCTCCACGCGCCTCGTCGCGCGCGGGCATGAGGTGACGGTTTATTGCCGATCGCACTACACCAGTCCACGCCAACTCGAATTCCAGGGCGTGCGGCTGCGGGTCCTGCCGACGATCCATCACAAGTATCTGGATACCGTTGTGCACACGTTTCTTTCGGCGCTTCATGCGGCGCCGCAACGTTACGACGCGGCGCTGATTTGTAATGCCGCGAATGCGCCATTCACTCCCATTCTGCGATGGACGCGAACGCCGGTGGCGATCAATGTGGACGGCCTTGAGCACAAGCGGAAGAAGTGGAACTTCATTGGACGCACGTACTATCTGCTGGCGGAACGACTCGCGACGATTTTGCCGAACGAGACAGTGACGGACGCGCGCGTGATTCAGGACTATTACCGGACGCGTTACGGCGTGGACTCAACGATGATTGCATACGGCGCCGACGTAGAAAGACGGCCCGATCCGCTCGTCCGTCGTTGGCGAGTCGAACCAAACCGTTACGTACTGTATGTTTCGCGACTGGAGCCTGAGAATAACGCCCATCTCGTGATCGAAGCGTTCAAGCGCGTGCGGACGGCGCACAAGCTTCTAATCGTCGGTGACGCGCCTTACGCTCATCAATACATAGCAGAGCTGAAGCGCCGCGCGCGCGGCGACAAACGGATACTTTTCACCGGGTTTGTGTTCGGCCGCGACTACCGTACTTTGCAGCAAAACGCCTACTGCTACGTGCACGCGACTGAAGTCGGAGGGACCCACCCCGCGTTGTTGGAGGCGATGGGCTTTGGCAATTGCGTGCTCACGCTGGCGGCGCCAGAAAACATGGAAGCGATTGGCGACGCTGGAATTCCGTACACGGACGAGACGGATTTAACCGAGAAGTTGCAGCGCGTGTTGCGCGACGGCTCGCTGGTTCACGCATACCGCAACCGGGCGCAGACGCGTGTGCAACAGAAGTACGACTGGGATTACGTCGTGGACCGCTACGAAGAGTTGTTCGCGCGAATGGCTGGGCAGTCACCACCTGAACGACAAACCTCCCAACTTCACTCTGAGCAAACAGAGGAGCACCTGTTCAGTCGCTCGGCTTCAGCTTAAGACCGGTCGGAATAGCCTCAGAAACGCTGCGCCGAAAATTGCGACAGCCGGTAATCCACTGCCGGCCAATCACTTGCCTGAAATTCCCTGCCATTAAGTTGCGTTAACTTGAACCTGGGATTATTCTGCCTCCGCTTTTGCTGTTGCCCAGATATGGCTATCAGACAGAACCAAGTACGTGAGACAGACTACCGACGCGTCGCCAGTGAGCATCAGTGGCAATCGAGGGATTGGTTTAGATTTCGAACCGTTAGCGTAAGCGGGGAACAAACGCTAACGGCGAGGGACCCAGGTTAGAACAGTGACAGCGCCCACATCACAGCTTCCGTGAGGTCGGTTATATCGACCACGGGCGCAGCCGGTGGAGACAAAGTCTCTCCGGGAAGGGACGAAGGTTCATTTACGGACTGACCGGGGCACGGTGGCGAGAGCGTTTCACCCGGGGCGCACGGAGGTGTCCCGGTTTCTCCGGCGAAAGCGGCCGCCGACAAAACACAGATGAAGGTCAAAGAGAGAGATAGTTTTCTCAGATATGTCATTTCGTTTCTCCTTAGGTCGTTGACTGACTTTGCGAAGTTGAACAACAATGCGAAGCGTTTCAGCCGTTTGAGTAAGGCTTATGAGATCAGCAATCCGCGCAGATCCTTCGCAGCGCCACGATTTTATCATTCATGGACAAAGGCCCACCTCACATGAACTTAACGTCGCAGCTAACTCCGCTCCGAGGCGATAATAGCGAGTTTTCACTTAATGAAACCGCTGACCTTGCCTGCCGCGTGGCCAAACGGCTCGAAAAGGCTGGGGAATACGAAGAAGCTTATGAAGCTCTCATCGCATTCTGGCCCGATCGCAACGAGCCGCCGAGAGTGCTGGGGCTTGACGAAGATCGGAAAGCGGAAGTTCTACTCAGAATTGGCGCGTTAGCAAGCTGTCTAGGTGGAGCAGACCAAACTCCGGCAAGCCAAGAGACCGCGAAGAACCTCATCACGCGGAGCACAGATATTTTTCAAGCGCAGGGCTTGACCGAGCGCGTGGCTGAATCCCGTGGTGAGCTTGCATTGTGTTATTGGCGCGAAGGTGCGTACGACGAGGCCCGGGTTACACTCGACGATGCGCTAAGGATGGTAGGCAGCAACGATTCCGATTTAAAAGCGATACTGCTAATTCGTGCTGGACTGGTTGAGATTTACGCTCAAAGGCTTCAGGAGGCGATTCGGTACTCTGAGATGGCCGCTCCTCTCGTAGAACAAAGTTTAGACGCCGCTTTAAAAGGAAGTTTTCATAACCATTACGGAATGATTTTCCGGCGACTCGCCGTGCCTGAAAACCGCGAGGATTATATCGATCGCGCTCTCATCGAATACGCTGCTGCCGGTATTCATTTTGAAGAAGCAGGAAACACGCGCCATCTCGCTCGTGTCGAAAACAATCTCGGCTTTCTTTACTTCACCATCGGGCGGTATCAGGACGCGCACTACCATCTGGATCGTGCTCGCGATCTGTTTCTGCAACTGAAGGACGTTGGAACCGCCGCGCAGGTTGATGAGACGCGTGCGCGTACTCTTCTCGCCGAAGGTAACCTGAAGAGCGCCGAGCGGACGATCAAGGCCGCCGTCAGAGTCCTCGAGAAGGGCGGACAACAGGCGGTCCTGGCTGAGGCGCTTACGACCCAGGGAATTATCGCGGCCCGCACGGGGAACGAGGCGCGCGCCGCGTTGCTGCTACAACGAGCGATCGTTGTTGCGGAAACAGTCGGCGACCGCGAAGGTTCAGGTCGCGCGCACCTGACGATTGTCGAGGAACTTGGCAGTCAAACGGGAGTCAGGCAGCTCGTGGAGATCTACCAGTCGGCCGTAGAGTTGCTCGAGCATTCTCAGGATCCGGCGACGCACAAGCGCCTGATTTCCTGCGCGCGTAAAGTGATTGCCGCGTTGCTGGTGGAGAAACCCGGCGGGAGTTTTATGCCGAAGCCCGATTCTTGGGAGGGATTTTCCCTGCGCCGGGAAATCAAGAAAATCGAAAGAAACCTGATCGAACGCTCGCTTCGCGAAGCATCCGGTTCCGTAACGAAAGCCTCGCAAATGCTGGGCTTCAAACATCACCAGAGTCTCGTGTCGCTGCTCAACAACCGGCACAAGGATCTGATCGGGCACCGTACGGCGGTGCGAAAGCGGCGACGGCATTTGTTTTCGCAACCCGCGCGGACTAAACAAAGAACTGCCACCGCGGAGCCCGAGATTGATCCCGATCAGCTAGCGATCCTGCACGTCGAAGACAACAGACCCCTGGCGCGACGCGTAAACGAAAGGCTGTCTAACGGTGGATTCCATGTCCAGTCGTGCTCGGACGGGCTGGCAGCGTGGGAAATCTTAAAGACGAGTGCGCGGTGTGACGTGCTGATTGTCGATAACAATCTGCCCGGGTTGAGCGGACTTGAGCTTATCCTGAGGGTTCGCAGCATCGTCCACCGACGCACCTTGCCAATCATCATGGTCTCAGCTGACGATGTCGAAAAAGAAGCCTGGCGTGCCGGCGTTGACGCTTTTCTGCGAAAGACCGAAGCCGTCGATAAGCTGGTGGGAACTATTGGCCGGCTCCTCGACGAACGCGAACCGAATAACTGATCACTTACCCTCTTTATAAACCGCCGCCCCCGCGATCGTTGCAATGATTGACGTGACCAGATGAAATGTAGCGACCTTCAGCCACAAGGCATGCGAAAAGAACCCGAGCGGAATGAACTGCGCCGGGCCGGTAACTGAAAAAGCAATCCACATAACGATGCCTGCCAGCGCCGCGGCCGCCGGACCGGGTTTCCAACACACTCGCAACATCACGTAGAGCGACATCGCCAAAATCCCGCGCCCCAGCTCAAAGATGAAGAAGTACAAAAGGTTAGACGTGCTATGTACAGGGGGGCGACTGCCGAGCGCGGTATAAACCGCTGTCCAATCGGCGACGACGAGGCGCTCATGAAAGAACCCGTCGCTGAAAAACATGATGAGCGCGGCGATCAGAATGCCGATGATCATCCGAAGCCAATTCGTTCGGGGCATTGGTAGTCTCCTTTTTGAATTGCGTTCCTCGCTGAACGAGAAGCGCGGGTGAGATTACGAACTGCTATTTGACTGCCTTGATGTTCGCCGGTTTTGCGAACAATGAATCAGCCAGTGGCTTGTTGAATTCGATGGTTTCGTAATTGATGCGACTGGTTTGCACGCCGTTGCGAAAATGATCGATCACGAACGGCGCGCTCACGCCGGCGACCGCGACCGGTTTAAAAAACCGATCCTCCTCGGTTGTTTCGAACATTTCGTCGGTGTCAGGATTTTTCTGTTGGCGCTTGTAAATGGCTTTCGCTGGTGTGCCCTCGGCGGCCGCAAACTCGTATTCGATCCAAAAGCCATCCGGATAAGTCAGCTTCACGGCTTCGTTACGGCGACCCAAACTAGCTTCACGACGGCCGACGTAGCTCAACGTAGCGCCTTCTTTGCGCCACCAGCCGCGCAAAAGGTTCTCCATGCTCGTGCGCATGGCATTGCGAAAGTCTTCGACCTGTTTCGCGGTCTGGTCTTTCAAGGATTTCCCGGCCGCATCGAACATCCATCCCTCGTTCTGATAATTGGTCTGAATAATTCGGTTTCCTTCGCCGATGAATTCGGTCCGCTCGCGATCGGGATACGCGATGTAATCGACGAAGCGGAGCGGCACACCCGAAACACCGTCGTGGTATGTCGTGTAGAAGCCCCGCCCAATGACCGTTTTAACGTTCAAGTAAGCGTCGCCGCCGATGGCTTTAATAGCTTTCTGAACAACCTGCTCGGCTTTCTCGTCGCTGGTCTTAACTGCAGCGTCGGATTGCGCCAGACACGAAGTGACGGAAACGAGGATTGCTAATAGGGCGACGGTAACTTTTCGGTAAGACATGAAGTGTGAAGTTGGTCCCATCAGTCTGATTCGGGGGATTACAGCACAAAATGAAAAGAGCCTCAACACCAGGGTTGAGGCTCTCTTTTCTTTACGTTTTCAGGAAGGCCTAGTCGCCATTTGATTGAACGACCGAACCGTCTTCAGCGCGCGCGATGATTTCACCGTCCTCGACATCGACGACGAATCGCGACGACTGCTTCCACATGTTTGTAATCGGCAGCTTAACGCGTTCGTCGATGTAACGCTTCAGGAAACGCGCGCCGTATTGCGTGCTGTAGCCTTTTTCCGTGACGTGCTCTACCGCCGCTTCCGTGACCTCGAATAACTTGCCCTGCCGTTTCATCTGGCGGCGCGTCTTGTCGAGATAGAGTTGCGCGATCTGCTTCACCTCGTCCATCGTCAACGGCGAGAAGACAATAATCTCGTCGATGCGATTGCGGAACTCAGGCGAGAAGCGCGCCTCGGCAGCTTTCATCACATCTTTCTTTACCTGACGAAAGTCGTTGCTGGTCTTGGTGCCAAAGCCGAGGGGCTTTTCGAACTTCTTGAAACTATCTGAGCCGAGGTTCGAGGTCATGATCACGATGGCGTCAGATAAGTAAACGCGACGACCACGACCGTCCGTCAGCCAGCCTTCGTCGAAAGCTTGCAGGAACAGATTCATCAGGTACGGATTGGCTTTCTCGACTTCGTCGAGCAGCAGCACCGTATATGGATTCTCGCGCAATTGCTCAGTCAGAATTCCGCCGCGCTCTGAACCCACAATGCCGCGCGGCATGCCGATCAGTTTCTCGATGCCGATGGTGCCGTCGCTGTATTCCGACATGTCGAGGCGAATCATCTTCTGCTCATCACCGAACATGAATTCGGCGACGGCTTTGGCCAATTCTGTTTTGCCGACACCGGTCGGACCGAGGAACAGCAACACGCCGTCAGGTTTGTAATGCGATTCTTTCAGCGGTCCTTTGTTCAAACGCAGGCGCTGCGCGACAGCTTTGATAGCGTCCTTTTGGCCAATGACTCGCTGCGCCAGCTGCGCTTCGATCAACGCGAACCGATCACTCGTGTCGCGAAAGATCATGTCGCGCGGAATCCGCGACTCCTGCGAAATCACGTCGATCACATGCTCGGGCTTTACGACCATTGTGTGCGGTTCGTTGATTTCAACTTTAACCGCAGCAGTGTCGAGCCAGCCGATCGCTTTGTCCGGTAGATGCAGATTCCGGATGTACTTCGGCGCCATTTCGAGGGCCGTGTTGATCGCTTCGTCGGAAATTTGAACTGAGTAGTTTCTTTCCAGACGAGGCCGGACGCCGAGCAGAATTTCGCGTGTCTCAACGATCGAAGGCTCGTCTACTTTCACCAGACGGAAGCGTCGCGCCAGCGCCTCGTCTTCCGCGATGTACTCCTTGTACTCCGTCAACGTAGTCGCGCCGATGATCCGGAGTTCGCCCTTTGCCAATGACGACTTGAACATGTTCGCGGCGTCCGAAGACGTGCCGAGGGCGGCGCCGGCGCCGATGATCGTGTGCGCTTCGTCGATGAACAGGATCAGATTGTCGCGTTCTTTGACTTCGTCGATGATGCCTTTGATGCGCTCTTCGAACATGCCCCGCAGCATGGTGCCGGCCACAATGCCGCCCATCTGCAATTGCACTACGTGCGAGTTACGCAAGCGCGCGGGAACTCTCTCGGGTTCGAGTTCAATCATCCGGGCCAGGCCTTCGATCACTGCAGTCTTGCCTACGCCGGGCTCACCGACCAGCATCGGCGAGTTCGCCCGTTCACGGTGACAAAGAATCTCGATGATTTGCTGAATTTCTCTTTCGCGCCCGATGGTCGGCGCAATTTTATCCTGGCGCGCCATGCGATTGAGCGACACGCCGAAGTGTTTCAAATATGCGGGCAGCTCAAACTTCTTCCGGTATTGTTCTTCCTGACGCTCACGCTCATCAACGTTAGTTTTGATGCGCTCGACAACCAGGTCGGGTGTGGCGCCCAGGCCGCGCAGGACTTCTACCAAAAGACTGTCGTCCTTAGACAGTACGTCAAAGATGTCTGTCGATTCGATTGTCTTGCGACCGCGCGAGCGAGCCCGCTCCATCGCGCGCTTGAAAAGGTCTGTCGTGTCAGGCGCGATCCGGAATCCTTTTCCCACGTGTTGGCGCGCGTTATCAAGACGGCGATCGATTGCGCCGGTGACCGCGTCGGGATCCACGGCGAGGCTCCGAATAGTTGAGTTAAAAAGTTCCGACTCTTCCTTCGCGAGTGCGTGAATGATGTGTTCTACGGTTATGTAGTTTTGGTCGCGACGTCTCGATTCGCCCAGCGCCTTTTCGAGCACTCGCTGACCGCTATCGCCGAATTTATCTTTGTATGCCCCGAGATCAACCATGTGCTCGAAATTCCTCGTTTCCGATCCCCGTATGCTTCAATCGCGCCGCACAATTGAAGCATTGTTTGATGCCGAGAGAATATTCGCCGTTGCGTTTCAGTGCAACAGGAATATTCCCGCCAAACAGCAAGCAATTCGCTTGCCATCGTCAGTTTCTCACAAAGCCGTCGTCCGTGGGCGACATTATGCCGCGGCGGCAGCCGTGTTCGTATGAAAGACCAGTTCACCATCCTGCGCTGACACTGTCACCGTTTGGCCCGGCTGGATGTCTCCCTGTAAGAGTTTCATGGCCAGCGGGTTCTGGATCAGCGTCTGAATCGCGCGTTTCAGCGGCCGCGCACCATAACTCGGATCGTATCCTTCGCGCGCCAGCAACTCCTTCGCCGAATTGTCGAGCACGATCGAAATGTTACGTTCGTGCAACATCTGTCGCAGTCGTTCAAGTTGAACGTCCACAATTTGACTGATCTGGTCGCGCGACAACCGATGAAAGATCACTATGTCGTCAATTCGATTCAAGAACTCAGGTTTGAAGTGATCCTGTAGAACCTGCGTCACCGCCTCACGCACCTGCTTCTCGTCGTCGCTTACCTCTTGAATCTCACGCGAGCCCAGATTCGAAGTCATGATCAGAACGGTGTTCTTGAAATCAACCGTTCGGCCTTTTGAGTCCGTCAATCGACCGTCATCCAGAATCTGAAGCAAGACATTGAATACGTCCGCATGCGCCTTTTCGATCTCGTCAAAAAGAATCACGGCGTAAGGCCGCCGACGAACGGCTTCCGTAAGTTGACCGCCTTCCTCGTATCCGACATACCCCGGCGGCGCGCCGATCATTCGCGCCACCGCGTGCTTCTCCATGTACTCAGACATGTCGAGGCGCACCATCGAGCGCTCATCGTCAAAAAGAAACTCAGCGAGGGCGCGCGCCGTTTCCGTTTTGCCGACGCCCGTCGGTCCCAGAAAGATGAACGAGCCGACCGGCCGATTCGGATCCTGCAAACCCGCGCGGGCGCGTCGCACAGCATTGGCAACCGCTTGTAGTGCTTCGTCCTGGCCAATCACGCGCTGACGAAGGCGCTCTTCCATTCCCAGAAGCTTGTGCATCTCGCCTTCGAGCATCTTTGTAACCGGCACGCCGGTCCATTTTGCGACGACCTCGGCAACATCCTCTTCGTCAACTTCTTCTTTCAGAGTGACGCCGTCCAATTGCAGTGTCCCGAGTTTGGCTTGCTCGGCTTCAAGTTTCTGCTGCAGTTCGGGGATTTGGCCGTATTGAATCTCAGAGGCACGCCCCAGGTCGCCGGCGTTCCGCGCCTGATCCAACTGCAACTTGAGCTGTTCGAGTTCCGCTTTGGCGCCGCGGATGTGCTCGATGATGGCTTTCTCCGACTGCCATTTGGCTTTCATGCCCGAAGATTTTTCCTTCAGGTCGGCGATGCGTTGTTCAATCTCGCGCAGACGCGCTTTTGAGCGGTCGTCTTCTTCGCGCTGTAGTGCCTGCCGCTCGATCTCGAGCTGCATGATTTCGCGTTCAAGCTGATCGATCTCCTGGGGCAGCGAATCGATCTCAATGCGCAGCCGCGAAGCGGCTTCGTCGATCAAGTCAATCGCTTTGTCGGGCAGAAAACGATCGGTGATATAGCGATTCGAAAGCGTCGCCGCCGCCACAATCGCCGTATCCTTGATGCGGACGCCGTGATGAACTTCGTAGCGTTCTTTCAAGCCGCGCAGAATTGCAATCGTGTCTTCGACTGTCGGTTCCCCGACATAAACCTGCTGGAAGCGGCGCTCGAGCGCGGCGTCCTTTTCAATGTACTTCTTGTATTCGTTGAGCGTGGTCGCGCCCACGCAGCGCAACTCTCCTCGCGCCAAGGCCGGCTTCAACATATTGGAAGCGTCGATTGCGCCTTCGGCAGCGCCCGCGCCGACGAGAGTGTGCAGCTCATCGATGAACAGAATGATCTGACCCTGCGCCGTTTCGATTTCCTTTAAGACCGCCTTCAAGCGATCTTCAAACTCACCGCGGTACTTAGCGCCGGCCAGCATGGATCCGAGATCCAGACCGACCAGCCGCTTGTTGCGGAGCGTTTCCGGCACGTCGCCTGAAACTATTCGTTGTGCCAGGCCTTCCACGATCGCAGTTTTGCCGACGCCGGGCTCACCGATGAGCACGGGGTTGTTCTTTGTCCGGCGGGAAAGCACCTGGATCGTGCGTCGAATTTCATCGTCACGTCCGATGACCGGATCAAGCTTTCCTTGTCGCGCCAGGTCAGTCAGATCGCGCGCGTATTTCGCCAATGCCTGGTAATTAGCCTCGGCATTTTGATCGGTGATGCGCGTGCCGCCGCGTGTTTGCTCGATCACCTTGAGCAAGTCATCGCGATTAACACCATGCTGGCGGAGAATCTTGCCGGCGTCGCCGGTCTTCTCATCCGCAATCGCCAAAAGCAGATGTTCGGTCGAAACGTACTCGTCCTTCATCTCATCGGCTTGTTTTTGGGCGGCCGTGAAAACCTGGCTTAAACGGGAAGAGAAGTATTGCTGTCCGCCCTGAACGCGAGGAAAGCGCCCCACCGCCGCTTCGCAATCATTCTTAACAACCTGAATGTTCGCGCCGATTTTGCCGAGCAGCGGACGCACGATGCCCTCGGGCTGATCGAGCATCGCACAAAGCATATGTTCAGGTTCAACCTGCTGGTTCTGAGTTCGTTCAGCCAGTTCAATGGCCGATTGAATCACTTCCTGCCCGCGAAGGGTGAATTTGTCTAAGCGCATAGTGAAACTCTGGTGACTGATTTTATCAATTCTGACGATGCTGAAAGCAAACGGGGCAACTGACGATACCGCCAGCGCCCCGTCAGTACTAATCTAAACGAACTTACGCCTGGGCAGCCGAAGACTTGTCAGACTTAGCTTCGATCGTCCTTGAGGCGCCTTCGCCCTTCACCTCAATCCGGCGCGCCTTCGTTTCTTCGCGCTTCGGCAAAGTCACGCGGAGCACGCCATTTCGATAATCGGCGGATGCGCCCTCGCCTGAAACAGTGTTCGGCAAAGTGAACGAGCGCGTGAAGCTGCCGTAGGCGCGCTCAACGCGGTGATAATTGTCTGTGTCTTCCTTCTTCTCGAAGCGCCGCTCACCGCGAAGCGTGATCACATTACTTTCGACCGTCAGGTCAAAATCCTCACGGTTCATGCCGGGCAACTCAGCCTCGAGCACGATTTGCTCTTTGTTCTCGTAAATATCAACGCTCGGGCTCCATTGGCCACGCGCGATGCCTTCATCGTCGAAGGTGCGGCCTACATTCCCGGTGAAGAGCCGGTTAACTTCCTCTTGAAGATTTCGTAAATCGCGAAATGGATCGTAGCGAGTGATGGTCATGATGTAACAAACCTCCTGCAAAAACGGTGAATTCCGTGCTTTCAGGCCCTTAAATCAGCGGACACAATTGCCTGAGCACGAAGGGATAATAATATCTGAGTCTTTAGCTGTCAAGTCTGCCCAAGCCGCAATTTCCCCTCTGTTTGAATAGACAATCGTGTGCTCACAAGAAGGGGTTGAGTTTACCGGAGGCCGAAAAAGCGTTTGATCGAATGGAGGAGGCCGGCAGATTCGGCTTGAGCCGCGGCGCTGGCCTGTTGGGAACTGGCTTCCAACCCCGCCCTGCGTTCAGCGATAGTCCAGCTAATGGACTCAGCCAAATCTGGGTTTGTTTCAAAGAGATGCTTCATAGCGTCGTGACCGATTTCGAGCACTTCGGTTTCTTCAAGCGCGACGACGTTAGCGGTTCTCGGCTCCCCCGTGAAAAGCGCCATTTCGCCGAAGAATGCACCTTCGCTCAGGACGGCCACCGGCCTCTGCTTACCGCCATCGGAAATCTGCACCTGCACCCGGCCGCTATGAACCACGAACATCGACGAGCCCTGGTCTCCGGCGCGAATGACGAGTTCGCCCTGGGCAAAGACGTGGCGCATAGCTCCGCCGGCAAGTTTCGCAGTCTCTTCACTTGAGAGCGGCGCGAAGATATCGACGGCTGAGAGTCTCTCGATAACTTCTTTCTGCGGTCCGGTCGCCAGCGGCGTCGGACCTCGTCTTTCGACGTGCAGCGTGCGGGTGGGGAAGGCAAAGGTTATGTTCGCGCGACGCAGTGCGTACCAGATCAATTGCCGGACAAGTGCGTCCGTGTCGTTATACTTCGCGTAATCTTCCAGCCAGTATTTGACTTCGTAGTCGATGCCGTTGTCTCCGAGGTTTCTTATTCTGACGATCGGAGTGATTCTTACAGAAACATTTTCGGCTTCACGGATCGCTTCGCGCACAATGTGAATTGTCTTGGCGGGCGAATCCGTGTACAGCGTATTGAAGAACACTAGTCGCGCGTTCAGGTTTTCACGTGGGCAGACTTCGATCGACTCTTTGGCCGCGCTGCTATTGCTCACCAGGACAATATGATTCTGGAACGTTCGAATCTTTATAGCGCGCCAGGTGATGCCTTCTACTACGCCGGTCAGCTGTTGCTGGCCCAGCACAACTACATCACCCACTTGAAAAGGACGATCAGCATGAAGTGAGATGCCGGCGAAAAAGTTCCCGAGCGTGTCCTGTAAAGCGAGACCAATGATGACGCCGAAGATCGCCGAGGTCGTGAAGAGCGCTCCCAGGTTAACTTCCTGGTACAACTTGCTGAAAATGACGACGAAGAGAATGACGAAGGCGACGAGGGTGAAGATATTACGAACTAGAGTCGGCGCCTCATAACCCTGCCGCAGGCGGAAAGCGAAATCGAACAGCAGCGCATTAATAACGCGAATACTTGCGTAGCCGAGGCCGGAGAGCAGCACCAGCCAGGGAATCCTCCACCAACCCTCAAAGGCAGGCTGGCCCTCGATGTGGTTCCCGGAGAACTTCCAGAATAAGAACGTGGCGAGACCAAAAACTGCGGTCACAACCAGGTAAAGAAGGATGTCGCTCTTCTTTCGCGAAGTAGCCATTTAAGGTGTGCTAGTCGTAGCGAATCTGCGATGGAGCGTGTGTACTTTTACCATCAAATCAATGAGTTGGCGAGAGGATAAGTCTCATGTTCCGGCTGTTTTCAGGTTAACCAGCGGAAGATTGTGATGCCAATCAGAAGTAACGACGAGGCCGAAACGATCAGAGCGGTGGCCCAAGCGCCGACGTTGTACAGCGGACGGTTAACATAGCTTCCCATCAATTCGCGGTCGTTGACCAGGCGCAGGAGGGCGAAAAGGATCACCGGCAGCAGCACGCCATTGATAACCTGGGTCACCAGGAGCACGGAAATGATGGGCAAGCCCGGCATCATCGCGATGAGCGCACCTAGAGCTACCAGAAAGGTGAACACACCGAGGAAGATCGGCGCTTCCCGGAAACTGTTCGAGAGACCTTTCTCAAACCCAAACGCTTCGGTGATCGAGTAAGCGGTGGCCAAAGGAACAACTCCGGCTGCCAGCATTGACGCCCCGAACAATCCAATTCCAAACAGGAGTTCGGCGTAGGCACCCGCGAATGGTCGTAACGCGCGTGCGGCTTGGGCGGCGGAATCAACATGTTCACCGCGGACGTGCAGCGTTGCCGCAGTCGAAACCACGATGAAAAAGACGATCAGAATCGCGAAAATCGTTCCGCCCCAGACGTCAGCTTTCGTCAACGCATAGTTCTCTGGCCGCACGCGTTTCTCTACGACTGAGGATTGAATGAAAACCTGCATGTAGGGCGAAATCGTGGTGCCGATGATCGCGACCAGCGTGAACAAATAGAGCGGCGTAACCTCAATTGACGGACGAACCATTTCGCGCGCGACAGTCCCCCACGACGGACGCGCGAGAAAGGCCGACACGACGTACCCGAGGAAAACAAGCGTCATCGCGAGAAAGACTCGCTCAACACGCTGATAGTTTCCGCGCACCACCAGCCACCAAATCACTATTGCAGCAATCGGAACCGAGATGTATCGCGCCACGCCAAACAGTTCCATCGCCGCTGCGATGCCAACGAACTCGGAAACGGTAACGCCGCCGTTTGCGATCAAGAGCGCGAGCATCACCAACGCCGTCCAGCGCACGCCAAAGCGCTCGCGGATCAAATCAGCGAGACCTTTTCCGGTCACCGCGCCCATGCGCGCGCACATTTCCTGAACCATTCCCAGACTGATGGTCAGCGGAATGAGTAGCCAGAGAAGCTTGTAACCGTGATCGGCGCCGACTGACGCAAAGGTCGCAATGCCGCCAGCATCATTGCCGGCGTTCGCGGTGATGAGCCCTGGGCCGAGAACCGAGAGATAGAGAAATAGCCGTGGCCGGCGTGCTACCGTGCGCCGCACACCTTGAGCGCCACGCCGCAGGATGCCGCGACCTGCAGCTCGGACGTTGGTTGGTAGTTCTGGCACTCGGAGGGTCCTCAGTCATTTGGTTGATTTCTGCTAGCAAGGTTTCAACTGTTCATCCACCCGCCACCTGCACCCCGCGCGGATGCCCGCGTGGGGACCGCGCTAACGCAAGTGGTTCTGACTAGCCAAGCAATCGCGGCACGCGTTCGCGCCAGTCACGCGGCAGGAGATGCTCAATCGCGTCATCGACGGTAACAATGCCGAGTATGTCACCGGTTTCGTCCAGCACCGGCAGCGCCAGCAGGTTGTATTCGGCAATTTTGTGCGCGACCTCATCAGCGTTGTCATCAGGATGCGCCACCTGCAAATCTGTTCTCATCACTTGCTCGAGCGGCGCTGACGTTCTCGCCAGTATCAAACTTCGCAGCGCGATTACACCGACCAATTTCCATGACTCTTCGTGCTCGACGACGTACAGGTAATAGATCATGTTTGGCGTTTCAGCCATTTCGCGCAGGCGCGCGAGCGCTTCGCCGACCGTCAAGGCGCGCGGCAAAGTGACGAACTCAGTCGTCATCAATCCGCCGGCCGTGTCGTCTTCGTAAGGCAACAGTTCAGCGACCTCGGACTGTTCTTCGTCGTCCATGCGGTGCAGAAGATCTTCCGCTTTGGCTTCCGGCAAATCGCCCAAAACGTCCGCCGCTTCGTCGGGCGACATGTGTTCAAGAATGTCCGCCGCGCGCTCTTCATCCATGTCGCCGATGATCTGAGCCTGACGCTCGGCTGCCATTTCTTCGAGGGTCTCAGCGGCCGTTTCGTCATCGAGCGATTCGACGATTTCCGCGCCTTGTTGATACGAGAAGGCAGCCGCCAGGCGCGCAATTTCAACCGGATGCAGGCGCGTTAATTTGCCGCGCGAAGATTTCAACTGAACAGTTGCGGCGTCCGTGGCGAGATAGCCAACGTCGGCCCAGTCGATGACTTCAACCGGATTTCCGCGGCGCATGAATGAAGGAGCGAGCCGCCGCCAGAGTCCGGCGAGGCTTACGTCCGCGCCCGTTACGCGCCACTCGTTCGCAGCGGGAATGATTTGCACGTCGTTAACGCGCACGACTCGTTTGCCGTCCACATCGATCAATTGTTTGTCTAACACATCGCGTGCGAGCAGCACTTCGCCCTCGCGTCGCATGAACGGTCGCAGATCGAGAATGTCTGAATCGAGCTTTACGCCATGCTCGCCGAAGTCCGAAATCCGCCAACGCGAGAGAAAGAAGTCGCGCCGGCGATAGCGCGCGACAAAGCCTGCAACCGGCGGATGGTCGTCCTGGCCCAGACGCACGATTACGTCCTTGAGCGTGGCGACACGCTCGCCTTCGAGATCGATGATAGGTCGACCCAGGACTTGCGACAGATAGAGCATTGATTGGTTCACGCTGCCGCGTGACGCGTGATGATAACACGCAGCGGTACCATAGACTTCAGTCTGGAGAATGCGTTATTGCAGAGGTGGCTTGCGGAAGTTGTAACGCAACAGCACGCGCATTGGAATCGCGACACCGTCACGCATCGCCGGAAAAAAATCTAACTGCTTGACCGTGTTGATTACCGACTCGTCCAATCCATAACCTGCCCAACGCGCGATCTCGATCTGGCCCACCTTGCCGTGGGCGTCGATGTCCACAAGCACATCGACCGTAGCTTCGACCCGATCGTGTGCGGCCGCGTCGGGATAGGGAGGTTTGGGCCGGCGAAATGGACGCGGCGCGCGGACGCCATTGGGGGTTTCAGCATCCGGCATCAAGTCGATAACGGGAGCGCTCCGGTCGAAGGCTGTCGCGCGGAAATTGCGTTCTTCCTCAGCAATTCGGTGAATTGTGCTCTGATATCGCCCCAGCGTAGTAGCCGCAGATAGCGCGTTCAGCAGTGTCCGCTCGGCTTCATTTGCAATGGGCCGGCGAAATTCCTGGCGTTCCCAGAAGACCAGTTTGCCGGTGCGTGCGCTGACCAAAAACAGCGAAGCGTACGACTCAAAGTAGACAGGAGAAGTCGAAGGCGATCGCCGCAGAGTTTGCGCGTCGCCGGTGATGAAGTAGTCGCAACCAATGGCCGAGGCCAGGTTGCGCGCATCTTCAAGAGTCAGGTTCAAAGAGCCCTGGTAGCCGACACCGATCGCCGCGGCTCTCGCCCGATCACTGTCGATGATCCGAAATTGGTTTGCGCGGAATGATTCACTGATCTGCTCGGTTACTTTTCTCGCCGTTTGACTGTCGCCGAAACCAATAACGGCGATCTCGATCGGGCGCGCGTTGACTTGCGCGTTGATGGCCGGACAGATCGAGCAGGCGAGAAACGTAGCGACGGCGAGATGTTTCCAGGTGGGACTATTAATTCTTTTGCTTCGCATCGATCGCTGCCGTTCCGTGATACAGCCGGTAAACTTCGTCTTTTACTTCCGAGGGGAAACAGACGCGATGCAGTTCGTACCCGCGGCGAAGTCCGCGCACTGCCTCGCTGATTTCGCTGATCTCGCGAATCTTGGGATGAGCGTAACCATCTTCAACGTAAATCCGCGCGCGCTCTTCAGCGCCTTCGCCCGTGTAGTAGCCGTAGTAAGGCACGTCAGTCGCACGGTCTTCGATGAAGTAGTAATCCGCGGCGAACCCTGCGCGCACCACCACGTCGCGCGCCGCTTCGATGAAACCCGAGCGTTCATCTTCAGGCATGTCGAGATCGATCGCTTTGAAAAGCTTCCGTTCGACAAATCTGCGGCTTAGGTCGCTGAGCACGGGATCAGCTTCGCGTTGCCATTGCTTGAGATGAAAGATGACGTCTGAGTCATCAATTTGCAGGTATTCACCGATCGTCAGAGGCTGGCGTTGAAGTACTTTCGCAAAGGAGGCTTCGGGTGCGCACCAGACGGGTGCGCCATCGGCGACAAGTTCCAGGGCCCGGCGCAGCGCGGATCTCAACACGGCTTCCGCGGAACGCAGTGTGCGATGAAAGTACACCTGGCGAAACATGTAATAGCGCGCCTGCAAATATTCCTCGACTGCGTAAACACCGCGCGCGGCAACGTAGACACGATCACCTGGCCCATCGATCTGCAGCGCATTGATAATCCATTCAAGATCGTAGAGACCGTACTTGGCCCCGGTCATCAGCGAATCGCGCAACAGATAGTCCATCCGATCGACGTCCAGCTGCGACGAGACAAGTTGCGCTAAAGCAGCCGGCTTGAAGTCTCCCCTCACGACCGAAGCGACGCGTTGCGGCAGTTCCGCTGAATGGGAACTCAAAGTCTGATTGACTACTGTTTCTTCCGAAGTGATCGCCGCGATCGTCAGATCCTCATGATGGATGCCCAACGTCTTTTCCATCGCGTGCGAGAAGGGCGCGTGCCCGACATCATGAAGCAGAGCGGCGGCGCGCACCGCGAGTCGATCCTCTGCCGCGATCGGATAACTCTCGCCCAGGCGATCGAGAATCCGCGTCATCAAGTGCAGCGCTCCAAGGCTGTGAGTGAACCGCGAGTGTTCGGCCCCCTGGTACGTGTACAGTCCGAGACCCAGTTGCTTGATGCGGCGCAGCCTTTGAAACTCAGGCGCGTCGATCAAACGGATCATCAGATGACCCTCTAACGTGTCGGCACGCAGAGGTATGATGTTGTGAACCGGATCGCGATAGATTCTCTGGGACAAGGGTTCGCCAAGGGACTCAGGGATGGGGCAGTCTACCACACGCCCGTCATGCCGGAATTCCCGGCCCTCCCCACGGCGGGAAGCGCCGTCCCCGCAGTTTTCCCGAATTTCGGACTAAAACCGAAATTTCGGATTTACAAGGCTTGTAAATTCACGCAAATCAGC
Organism: Pyrinomonadaceae bacterium; assembly: GCA_036277115.1. Taxonomy (NCBI): domain Bacteria; kingdom Pseudomonadati; phylum Acidobacteriota; class Blastocatellia; order Blastocatellales; family Pyrinomonadaceae; species Pyrinomonadaceae bacterium. The sequence goes on along the minus strand of DASUNM010000023.1, from coordinate 477,407 downwards.
GATTTTTACAGGCTGTTCCGGGCCTTGGCGTATGGCATCGTCATTGCTTAAAAGGCTGCGGAATCTATCCTTTTGCGGAAAGTCCGGATGCAGATTATTTCAGTTCCAACGTTAAAACGCCGAGACCCCGCCAGAACCACAGGAATTATTAGGCTGACCCATTCGAAAGAGGTTGGCCAGTGCATTTGAATTCAGTTAACTAGAAGTCCCGATTAATCGGGACACTCAAGAAAGGAAACAAACGATGAGAAAAGTTTTAATGTTCGTTTTTGCGATGTGCCTGTCGCTGTTTGCAGTCGGCGCCATGGCACAGACACAAACGACAGGTTCGATCGAAGGCACCGTCACCGACCCTCAGGGTAATGCAGTGCCGGGCGTTACGGTGAACGTGACGAGCCCGAACCTGATCAACGCGCAGTCGGCCGTGTCAGATGACAACGGCAGCTTTCGCGTTCTCAACCTGCCGCCTGGAAAATACGAGGTGAAGGTTGACGCAAACGCTGCGGGCAAAGGCTTCGCGGAATTTAGTAAGGGCGACGTGGAGGTCAACCTCGGCAGGACTGCCACGGCTGACGTTCAACTCCAGCTCGCCGGCGTGAGCGGTACGGTTACCGTAACCGACACATCGGGCGCGGCGGTCGATACCTCCAACAATACTACCGGCACAAACGTTTCGAGCGATCAGTTCTCGAACTTCCCGACTCAACGCACCGTCCAGTCGCTTTACACGATTGCACCGAGCGTTTCACGTTCGGGTCTTCGTGACGCCTCGGGACGTGACCGTGATCCTTCGGTTGCCGGTTCCTCCGGCCCTGAGAACAACTACATTCTCGACGGCGTGACGACCACCGACCCCGCGTTCGGCGGATCGGGCGCGAACCTTCCCTTCGAGTTCGTGCAGGAAGTCGAAATCAAGACCGGTGCCTACGGCGCTGAGTATGGACACTCTACCGGCGGTATCTTTAACGTCATCACCAAGAGTGGTGGCAACCGATTCACCGGCGACGCGTTCGCTTATTTCACGACCAAAGGTCTGGTGCGCGAAACTGCGAACTTCCCGTTCACCGGCGCGGCGCCGAACGGGTTCTCCGAAATTGACGCCGGCTTTGACATCGGCGGCCCGATTATCAAAGACAAGCTGTGGTTCTTCGGAGCGTTCAACCCGCAACAGCGCAAGAACTTTTTCCTGGGCCAAACGTTGTTCGTCGAAGACAGCAACAAGATCACTACGCCGTTCTATTCCGGCAAGCTGACCTGGGCCATCAATCAGTCGAACGTGTTCACTTTTTCGACGTTTGCTGACCACACAAAGGCCGAGGGCTTCGTGTTCGGTTTGAGCGGTTTTGGTGCTAACCCACAAAGTTTCCGCGGCACCGTTGAAACCGGTGGCTCGAACTACGCATTCCGCCTGAACTCAAACATCACGCCGACGTGGATTGGCGAGTTCTCGTTTGGACTGCACCTCCAGCGCGCCAACACGCTGCCGGAGTTCGACGAAACGGCGACCACTGACCGTTTTTCAGTTTTGCGCAATGGAGCAGTGTTGCCGGTAACGGAAACGACTGTGGTGACGGCGGGCGGCCTGCGCCAGGCATATGTCGAAGGAAGCGGTGGTACGGTCCAGCGCAACTTCGTTCGTACTGGCTTCGGTACCGGCGGTCTCGAGTCTCAGCAGGATCGCAACCGTTGGGAAGCGGCAGCGAGATTCACGAACATCTATGGACGCCATACGATCAAGTACGGATTTGAATACACCCGTAACCAATATGGCATTCACACGAACCAGACCGGAGCAGACCGGCTCTTCACCGGTGCGAACGCGGCGGGCATTCCTGCCCTTCCGTACCGCGTTGAGAACCGCTTCGCGATTTGCGCCCGCACCTCGACAACGACAATTACCTGTCCGAGTCAGTCGCGCGTGGACAACTTCAACCAGATCATTGCAGCCGGTCAGGGACCTGCTGGTGTGACTTCCGCCGTGCTTGGCGCGGTGTCGGCCACTCCGGTGAATCCCGTTCTGTTGCTCGATGTGGTGCGCGCCCGCAGCTTTGGTCTCAACACCCTGGGCGAGAAAATCAAGACCGATACTCAGGGCTTCTACATTCAGGATGACTTCAAGATCAGCCCGAATGTGCAGTTCAACTTTGGTCTGCGTTGGGACATGCAGCAAGCCTATTCAATTGGCGATGCTGACTACATCAAGCTGAACAACTTCAAGGACACCCTGCAGCCACGTGTGGGTCTGATCTGGGATTTCACTGGCAAGGGCAAAGGCAAGCTGTTCATCAACTACGCTCGCTTCGTTGAGTCACCGATTCCGCTCGATATCAATGTGCGTGCGTCAGGTGGCGACATTCAGAGTGACTATAACCTGAACGCCAGTCGTCTTAACGCCCCGGCCGGTTCAACCGTGCTGGCGTTTCTCGGCAACCTCGGCAACCACCCGACACCGGCAGATTTCGACCTGAAGCCGCAGTCGGTTCATGAAGTGGCCGGCGGTATCGAGTTCGAAGTTGCTCGTGACTTCGCGATCGGCGCCCGTGGTATTTACCGCGCGCAGGGATCGGTCATCGAGGACGGCTCATTTGACGATGGTACGAACTACTTCATCTTCAACCCCGGCGAAAGCCTGACCGACCGCCTGGCCGTTGATCTTGGCTTCGGCTCGTTCGGCCGCGCCCGCCGGTACTATCGCGCACTCGAGTTCAGTGCTAACAAGCGTTTCTCGAACAATTATCAGTTCATCGCTTCTTACACCTACTCGAGCCTGATCGGTAACTACGAAGGTCTGTTCCGTAACGACAACGGCCAGGCTGACCCGAACATCACTTCGTTGTTCGACCTGGTCAGCTTGCTGAATGGTCTGTACGGACGTCTTCCGAATGACCGGCCGCACCAGTTCAAACTGGATGGCAGCTGGCGCGCGCCTTTCAAGACGATGTTTAGTGCATCGTTCCGTGCGCAGTCGGGTATTCCGTTCAACGCGTTGGTTCCGCACCCGCTCTATGGCGACAACGAAGGCTTCTGCATTCCGGGCCTCTCGTGCGTGCCGCGCGGTACGGCCATCGTTCCGGACAACTCAGCGCTGCCAGCCGGCAATGCGGGCAAAGACAGCGCAATCGGCTCGAACCGCACGCCGTTTACGACCAACCTGGATATCGGCGTCTATCACCCGATTCAGTTCGGCGAAAATCGCCAGTTGCGCTTGCAGCTTGATTGGTTCAACGTCTTCAATACTCAAAAGGCTATCCGCCTGGACGAGACGTTCCTGATCAACAGTGGCGCTCCGGGCATCGCGCCGGTTCCGAATCCGTTCTTTGGTACGGGCACGATCTTCCAGTTCCCGTCGAACTTGCGTCTCGGCGTTAAGTTCAGTTTCTAAGAACGTTCACTTTCACGCGCCGGGAGTTCTTCGGACTTCCGGCGCGCGACAAGTTTTTCCGGGAGAGGCGCGCCAGTCGTGCTTCTCCCGTCTTTATTTTCGGTTCCCGTTTCCACCCTGACGCAAGATCCTGCCTGATACTTGACCGCGGTCGCCTTTAAGGAGGTGCGGACATGTTTTCGCCAACGAACTGGATTCACGCATGCAGTTTTCGCATCGTGCGCCTTAGCATGGGCGGCGCGTTGTTTTTGATGGGCTTCGTGTCTGTCTGCGCCCAGAGCGGCGGAGGCACCGAAACAGTCGGCACGAACGGCCGTCATACCATTCAGGGACGAATCTATTATCCGTCGGGACGCTCGGCAGATTCCCGCCCGAGGGTTCGGCTTGAAAACATGAATGCCGGCGACCTGACCATTCTCGCCGATACCAAGGGCGAGTTTTCCTTTGGCGGACTTTCGCCCGGTAACTATACCGTCATCGTTGAGGGCAACAACGAATTCGAGACTTACCGCGAGAGTGTCTACATCGACAGCGAAGCGCGCACCCGCCGCATGGTTATGCCGACGGTGCCGCGCGTCTACACCGTTACGATCCATCTGCAACCAAAGTCTCTAAATGCCACGCGCAGGGCGGGCGTCCTCGATGCGAGCATGGCGGTGGTGCCTTCTCAGGCGAAGGCACTTTACGAGCGCGCGCTGGAGGCGGTCCGAAAAGGCGACAGTCAACGCGCGATCGACCTGCTGACTACGGCAGTCGGCCAGCATCCACACTTCCCGCAGGCGCTGAATGAATTGGGCGTCCAGTACTTGAGAGTGGGCAAGCCGGACCGCGCCGTGGAAGCACTGCGGATGGCGGTGGCCCTGACTCCCAACAACTTCACGCCGCTGCTGAACTACGGCATTGCGCTGCTCAACAAACAGGATTTTCAGGAAGCCGTGACGCAGTTGCGCGCGGCGCTGCGTCAGAAGGAATCGTCGCCCACGGCCCACATGTATCTGGGAATCGCATTGGTTAATATGCACAGCTATGAGGAGGCCGAAAAAGAAATGCTGCGTGCCATTGCGGTAGGCGGGCAAAATCTTGGGCTCGTGCATTACTATCTGGGCGGGATTTACTGGCGAAAGCAGGATTACAAACGCGCGGCGGACGCGCTGGAAAAGTATTTGCAAATTGAACCGAAGGCGCCGGATGCTGCCCGCGTGGCGGCCACTATCCGCGAACTGCGCAGCAAGCCCGGGCGGGCCGCGGGTTGATTGCGGCAGTCCGTCAAACTACCCCATTAATTTTCGCCGTTGGCTGGGTGCTGCTAGAATACGTCCGGTTCTCCTCAGATACGTCCCCGACAATTTCGCGAGGTAATAAAGGAGTTTCTGGAAATGCGTTTCCCTCTATCCGTCGTTCGTGCGAATTTTCATAAGCCTCTACTTTGCATCCTGATTTTACTCAACGTCTGCATCGCGGTGCGGGCACAAGTACCCGGCGGCGTCGGCAGCACGCGCGGACTGCCCGAGAGTTCCGGAAGTAGTGTGATTCAGGGCCGCGTCTATTTTACTGAAGGGCGTCCGGCTGACCAGCGTTTTCGAGTTACTCTGGAAGGCAATGAAGATAGGAAAACAACCCAAACCGATCAGGATGGAGTATTCCGTTTCACGGGACTGAAATCCGGTTCCTATACGGTCATTGTTGAGGGTGGCAAGGATTACGAGAATGCGCGCGAGGCCGTGTTCTTCGAAGGTGGTATGCGGAACACCACCGTCCCCATCCATCTCAAGAGCAAAGCCGACACCGCGGCACTGGCGAGAATTCCATCGCCTGCACGTGACGCCTACACCAAAGGCATGGATGCCGTGGCTAAAGGGGACGGCAAGAAAGCCGTTGAGTTTTTATCAAATGCGGTGAAGCTTTATCCGGATTTTCCCCAGGCACTGACGGAACTTGGACGGCAGTATTTGCTGCTTAACCAGATGCAGCGCGCGGCCGAAACGTACAGTGCCCTGGTCAAGCTGAAGAAAGAAGATGCTTCAGCGCATCTGAATCTGGGAATTGCGCTCTACAACATTAGCCTGGCGTTGCAGGGTGAAAAGAAAACCGACGAGGCGAATCTGCGACTCGCCGAAGCCGAATCTGCCCTGCGTCAATCGCTCGTGCTGAAAATGCCGGGCCCGAATCCTCATTACTATCTCGGGCTGACGCTGATAAGGATCCGGAAGTACGACGAAGCGCAGAAAGAGATGGAGTTGACGCTTGCCAACGGTGGCGAGTCCCTGCCGCTCGCGCACAAATATCTCGGCGGGCTTTACATCAGCGCCAAGCGTAACAAGGACGCCGCGGATCACCTGGAAAAATATCTGCAGCTTGAGCCGAAGGCGAAAGACGCCGACCAAATCAAGAACACCATTAAAGACCTTCGCACCAAAAGTTAGAAGAACACTATGACTTTTCGAAAGATTTACCGCGCCGCTTTTGCTCTATCAGTTATGAGCGCAGCGGTCTTGTTTCCCATCGTTGGCCTCAATCAGTCAAAGCCGTCGAGTACGCAGTCGCCGTCTCAGGACGACGTCATCCGCGTCAACACTGAGTTGGTGCAGACAGACGTCACGGTGTTCGACAAGAAAGGGCGCTTCGTTGACGGGCTAACCGCGAGCGATTTCGAGCTAGTCATCGATGGGAAGCCGCAGGACATTTCCTTTTTTGAGCGAGTCGCTTTTTACAATACCGAGCGCGGCAGAGACGCAGATCCATCCATCGCTGATAATCCCGCCGCCATGTCCGCCCGCCAGCGCACGGTGATGTTTTTCGTGGATGACCTGCACCTGTCACCGACCAGCATTGTGCATACGCGCAAATCACTGCTGAATTTTGTGAACCAGGGCATGCTTCCCAGGGATCAGGTCGCGATTACGTCTTCGAGCGGCCAAATCGGTTTTTTGCAACAGTTCACTGACGACCGGACGGTCTTACAGGCGGCGGTAGCACGCCTGAACTATCGCGCCAACGCAAAGCTCGACATGGAAAAGCCTCCGATGTCCGAATTCCAGGCGTCGAAAATTCAAGAGGGCGACGAAAGCGCCATCAGTTATTACGTGGCCGAGATGTTGAAGCAAAACTGTATCAGAGATCCACAGGGTGGAGTCATCTGCTTTGTTGACGCCCAGGCTGCACGTAACCTGGTTATTCAACGCGCGCGCCAGATTACGATGAACACGGCGCCGGACACCAAGAATACCCTCATGATGCTCGAAGGGTTGATGCGCACAGCCGCGCAACTCCCGGGACGGAAATTGATGTTCCTGATTTCGGACGGCTTCTACCTGAACGATCCGCAGACGGGATCAAAAGATCGAATCAAGAAGATCACCGACGCGGCCGGACGGGCGGGCGTTGTGATTTACACGCTGGACGCTCGCGGGCTCGTCACGGAAGCGCTTGATGTATTGAATGATCGGCCCATCGATTCGGAAGGACTAACGATGGGCGCCACGATGGGCGACATCGCAGCCTCACAGGATGGATTAAACGCACTGGCCCGGGACACTGGCGGCGAGGCCTTCCGCAATACGAATCGCCCGATGGCTGAGTGGGTCAGGCAAGTGCTGGACGAGAATTCGACCTATTACATTCTTGCCTGGCGGCCGCTGACCGATGATCAAAAGGGACGCGGCTTCAAAGACGTCAAAATCCGGGTGAAAGGCCGGCCGGAACTCACCGCGCGCATGCGTCGTGGCTATTTCCGCACCACGCCATTGCCGATGCTTTCTGTGAAAGGAAAGGCCGACAAGGGCATCACTGAGCGCGAGAATGACATGCGCGTCGTGATTGACGCGCCGATCGAGCAGCGGGAACTAAAAGCGGCGTTGATGGTCAGCCTGGCGCCGATGCCGGGCGTGGGCACGCGAGTTCTCGCCACCGTTGAGATCGATCGCCGGGGGTTGGCGTTTGATTTGTTCGACGGCAAGCCGGCCGCTGACGTCGATATCGGCGGCATCTTTTATGACGATAAAGGAAAGCCCAAGAATAGCTTTGTCGGGCGTCTGCGCGTCTCAGCGGCAAGTGCGTCGGAGTTGCAGGAGCCTGCGGTCTATCGCTTTCAAGCGTGGCTGCCCGCGGGACTGTATCAGGTGCGGGTCGGTTTGCGAGATACGCGAAGTGGAAAGACTGGCAGCGCCGTGCAGTGGATAAAGGTCCCGGCGCTGTGAAGGACCTAGCGAGGTTTCAGCTCCAGCAGGTGGCCCATCTTCTCTTTCTTTGTTCTCAGATACGCCGTCGCGCGATCCGTCGCCGGGATTTCGATCGCTACGCGCTCAACAATCTCCATGCCGGCGTCCTCCAAAGCCTTCAGTTTCCCCGGATTGTTTGAAAGCACGCGCACTTTGCACAAGCCGAGATCGAACAAGACTTCGGCGCACTGACGATACTCGCGCGAATCGACGGCCAGACCGAGCCGCTCGTTAGCTTCCACGGTGTCGGCGCCTTTGTCCTGGAGTTCGTACGCGCGAATCTTGTTGATGATGCCGATGCCCCGGCCTTCCTGCTGCTGGTAAACGAGCGCGCCGCGCCCTTCTTCCTGGATCATTTGCAGGGTGGTGTGCAGTTGTGGCCCGCAATCGCATTTCGTCGATCCAAATACGTCGCCCGTCAGACACTGCGAGTGAATTCTCACCAGCGCCGGAACATCAGGCCGCAGCTCGCCTTTGAAGATGACGACATATTCTTCGCTGCTGGTTTTCGACCGATAGCCGGCGATGTTGAACTCGCCCCAATCAGTCGGGAGGTTCGCGACGGCGACGCGCTCGACTGACAGGTCCGGCGGAGCGTTCGGACAAACCAGCGGTTCAACTGCGACAGGGGTTACGTTGCATCCCATTGATAGCTTTGAGCCTCAGTGGCCCACCTCAGGTTGATCTCAAATCTCTGGCTTGAATTATAGTGTCGCCCGTTGCTGACCGACAAGGCGGGATTTTCCTCAGCATTTAGTGCAAATCAAACTATTGCTGCGCGACGAACCGGCGCGATAAGATACCTGAGGCGCGTATGAAGCCTAAGAACGCGGCCCGACTGAGCCGCCCACCGATGGAAACCAATAGCGAACCCAATTCCGGACTTACCGAATTGAGCACCACGCAAAGCGGCAAGCTTGGCGACTCGCACGCCAACCGCCGGCCCGCGCTGGTGTTCATGCGGGGCGAGTTACTGGCGGTGCCGATTCCGTTGGAGCGAACCGAAGTGACGCTGGGTCGCGCGCTCGACGCCGATGTGCGCATCAACGATTCTCAGGCTTCCCGGTTACACGCGCGCATCCGGACTGAACATGACGAGACGACCGGCCAGGCTCGCTATCGCTTGATTGATCTCGGATCGACGAACGGCACCTTGCTCAACGGCAAGCCGATTGAAGAAGCCTTTCTCGAAGACGGCGACAAATTCGTCATCGGCGATCACCTGATTCGATTTGAAATGCTCGACGAAATCGATCGAGAATTTCAGCAACAGATTCATCGCCTGCTGGTTCACGACGATCTAACCGGACTGCTCACCAGCAAATCATTCTTTTCTGAGTTGCGTCGCGAAGCTGCGCGCGCCGAAGCTGACAACAAACCGTTCTGCGTGCTGATGATGGATCTCGATCACTTCAAAGAAGTGAACGACACCTACGGCCATTTGGCCGGCAGCGAGACGCTGGAAGAAATGGGAACAGTGATCAAGAGCTCACTGCGCGCGGGGGATGTCGGAGCGCGGTTTGGGGGTGAAGAGTTCGCGGCTTTCCTGCTCGACGCTGATTACGCGCAGGGCATGGTCGCGGCTGAGCGCGTGCGCGAGGCCATCGAACAACACGAATTTCCCGCGGTCCGTCGCGGCAGCACCGAGGAACCGCGAACCCACCGGATGACGATCAGCATTGGGGTGGCGGCGTTCCCGAACGATGCCAGCGACCCAATCCAGTTGGTTGAAAAAGCAGATTCCGCCCTCTACCGTGCGAAACGAAGCGGCCGCAATCGCGTGTGCGCATACACGCCCGGCACCAAGCCCCCCAGGAAGTTAGTCCGCCCGCGACGCTGAATCGAGAATACTATTCGTATACAATGAGCGATTGTGACCCGAATCTTCTCAATCGCCTTTGCGCTGTCGGTGTTCACCGCGGCCCTGGCCGGCTGCCAGTCGTCGGATCCGCATGCTGCCAGTCCGCCCGGTTCGGCGACGCCGAGCCCGAGCAGCTCAGCGCCTACCGCGACCCCATCGCCAATCGCGCTAAAATCCAGAATCGATCCCTGCGCGTTGCTCACGAGCGATGAGCTGAAGGCCGTGCAAAGCGAGGCTTTGCAAACTACTTTTCCGTCCGAGCGTGAATATGGCGCGTATTTCATTGCGCAGTGCTACTACCAACTGCCGACAATCACGAATTCGGTGGTTCTCAACGTCACGACTCCAAAAGAACGCGGAAAGTCTGTGAAAGAGTTTTGGCGGAGCACGAACGCCGAGGCTGGGGACACAAAGAAACCCGAAGACAAGCAATTGCCCCCGGAAAAGATTTCCGGCGTTGGCGATGACGCCTATTGGGAGGCCAGCGGAATGGCCGGCGCCCTGTATGTGCTCAAGAAGGACGTGATCCTGCGCATCAGCGTGGGCGGCGCAAGTGACATTAAAACCAAGTTGGAGAAATCGAAGACGCTCGCGCAGAAAGCCCTCGCACGGTTTTAGGCTTTAGCACGCCGAAGGTGTGAAAGAAGGTATCCCGGGGTAAGCGCGAAGCGCGACAACCCTGGATTGCCAAGACCAAGTCTCAGCCCGCGAAGCGGGCGACACAATCGTGAAGGAGATCTACGTGCGCAAATCAAAACTCTTATTGCTGACCCTCGTTTTGGTCATTTCAATCCCGGTCGCTGCGCAGCAAGCCGAATCGCGCGTGGCTCTAAACCAACCAGCGACCGCTACGGACACTGGCGGCACTCCTGCGATTGAAGCAATCCTGACGACGCAGGTGCTCAACGGCGCAGATGACTCGCCGGTCACAAATATCAGACTGGTCGTAAAGAACGTTGGCGGCGTTTTCTACACTTACTTGACGGGGTGGGCGACGTTCTACGATTCGGCAGGCGTGCGCTGCGGCGAAGGGCTGTTCAAAGTTGATGCGTTGGCAGTGGGCGAATCGGCCGCGACAGACGCGCCTGGATTGCGTCTCCGTTGCTCACCTTCCACTTGGCGAATAGTGGCGACAAACCTGCTGACGCGAACCGGCGATATCGCGAAACCGGGCGAATCAACCTCATCAAGCGAAGGTGAAAGGCAGGCGCCGGCGAACTTCGTCATCAGCATCGATGGCGAAGAACATCCGATCCAGCTGAACAATCCAATCGTCTTGCAGATGGGCAATCGCGAACGGCGAATAGTGCTCAAACCGATTCCGTAACCCAGGATTGATGTTCGGAAGGGCGTGACTTCGGGCTTAATCAAAGCGCCCGGCACATCTCGTTGGGTGACCACGGTGTGGCCATCGCTCGTTGATAGGCCGCTTTTATTTCGTTGGCATTCCAATCCTTGCGCATCCAGCTTTTCCCATCGTCGAACTCTAACCGATTGATGATCACCTTTTCTTGAAGCGAAGTTGCCGAACTTGCAGCGCTTACCGTCTCTCCCGGGCCCGACATTTCAAAAGCCTGTAGCTCTTTGTCTTTGCCAGGTTTGATCTTGGCCCCGCAAAGAAACTGGCGCCGCGTGACGTTACCGGGATTGCTCCCATCGATGAATTGATATTCCCAGAAAACGACGTCCACCGTTTGCTTGCCGGTGTTATGGAGTTTGACGTAATAAGTAAAGCCGTCAATCGTTTTCTCTTTCTTCTGTGCCGATTGGGTGATCGCTTCCAATGCCTGCCCTCGGGCATCGAGCGTGTCCGCGTTTGGATCGCGCTTGCCGGCGGGATCGTTAGCGCGCGCATTGCGTTCAAGATTCTTGTCGCTTGAAGTTACCGCCCGTGATGGAACTGGCTTGTCAGAGCCCGACGCGCCAGCCTGTCGGCTCCTGGACCATTTGAAACTGAGCACCGCGATCGGGCTTCCGTCCGGCGGCGGCGTTGGCGGATTCTGAAACGGAAGAACCAGCATCGAGAGCAGTGGAAGCAGGCAAAGAGTTTTCATCAAATGCTCCTTTCAAATTGCGTTCACGCCCGAGGTTTCGCGCATTCTCCCTCTTTGCGGGTAACTTCATCAAGGTTTTTCCACTGATTGATTCGCCAGCGGCAACAGCGCAGCGCCGCGCGGCATGAGGTAACCCGTCGCGGTTTGGGGAATCTCAGCCAGAACTGACTCGATCGATGATGCGGGAACCATGCGCATGCGTCGCACGTCTGGTTCCGGCAGCTCCGTGACGATATGAATGCGAAAGCGTTCCGTCTTCGTCAGCAAAGCCCAGGCGGTCTGGCCGTTTACTTCGTAGTGCTCGCGCAGACGCGTCTCCAGCGCGCGCGAATCTTCAGCTTCAAACCATTTCAGAAAGTCCGGCCGGCCCAATCCATCGCTACATTCCGCCAGCAAGACTATCGTGCCGCCATCAACGCACGCGTGGGCAGCCATGTCGAGGGCTTTGTGCGCCTGAATCATGTTGATGTCGTAAGGCGCGCCGCCGCAACTGACGATAACTAAATCACGCTTCTCGGCAATCGTTTGCGAGTGAGTCGCCGTGTAAGCCTCGCACGCGCGCTCGTGCGCGGTTCGCCAATCTCCCGCGAAGACTTGCTCGGGCCGGCCGCGCTCATCAACGATGGTGTTAACGAGAAAGGCTGGATTGATCAGGGCCGCGACTCGCTCGCATTCCTCGCTCACCGCATTGCCTTTCAACAAACCCGAGCCGACCCCGGCCCGGCGCCCACCGCGTTCAAAGTCCAACGCCAGCATGTGCGTCGCTTCGATTGTGCGCGCCGACGCGAGGCCGGGACAGATGGATTTGCGGCCGCCAGTAAATCCCGCGAAGTAGTGAAACCCAACCGCGCCGGTGAGGATCACTTTCGAGAACTCCTTCAGTGCGCTATTCACTTCGATAGGCGTTCCGTGGTCCGTCAATCCGATTTGAACGAGGTTCCTGTGATCCTGGGCGTCGTGATGGATCGTGCGGATGCGCTGCGCAATGAAAGGCGTTAGCAACTCGGCCTTCTCGTGGTCGCGCACCGCCCGGTGAATCCCGGTGGCGAAAATGACCGCGATATCGGAAGGGAAAACTCCGAATTGAATCAGACGCCGAACGAGCAGATTGATTATCTGGGCGCTGCCGGTGGCGCGCGTGGCATCGGACGCGACAATTAGCACCGTGTCGCCGGCGTCGATTAGTTCCGCGAGCGGTGGTGAGTCAATCGGATTGTCGATTGCGTCGCCGATCTCGCCGTCAGTCAGTGGCGCAGCGTGAACCTTGGGAGCGAGAACCTCGAATCGCGCCGGGTCGTAGTCGAAGCTGATTGCATTGCGGCCGTAACCGAATTCAATGGTGGGCATAATTTGGAGTGCGCCGGCAGAGCGAAGCGACGACGGCGCTTTCAGTTCCTATGGCCGACGCATAAATTCCAAAGCGGTGTCGCGCCCCGACCACGCCAGCGCGGCCGCCGCGGTGGGGACCCCGGTGCTTGCCACCGCGCTCCAAAGCTCGCTCCGCTCGCGGGACTTTTCACTCTCGTTCCGATCTAAAGCAGGCGGTGCCGGCGTGACAGAAGTGAAAGGTGTCGTCTTCGAAGTCGGGCGTTTCCATCTGCAACGTTAAGTGATCGACGCCGAAACGATCGTGTAGTTTGGTCCGCAGCTCTTTTAACAGCACCGGCTGTGAAATCGCCTCGGCGTGAATGACATGGGCACTCAACGCCTCGCGACCGGAAGTTATGGTCCAGATGTGCAGATCGTGAACGTCTGAGACTCCGTCCGTTTCCAGGATCGCGTCTTCGACAGCGGCGAGACTAATGTGCGCGGGCGTTCCTTCCAGCAGGATATTCGTGGCTTCGCGGATCAAGTGCCACGAACTCCACACGATGAGCAGCCCAATCAGCATGCCGATGAGCGCATCCGCCGCGTACCACCCTGACAGAGTAATGATCACACCGGCGACAATTGCGCCGACTGAACCCAGCGCGTCGCTCATGATGTGGAGCCAGGCGCCCCGCATGTTCAAATCATCGTGACGTTCGCTATGCAGCAGCCGCGCGCAGATCAGATTGATCGCGAGGCCGCCGGCCGCGACCGCAGTCATCACTCCGCTCTGCACCGGGGTCGGCGCAAACCACCGCAGGTAGGCTTCGTAAAAAATGAACAGCGCAATGAGAATCAGGACGACGCCATTGATGAGTGCCGCAAGAATTTCAAGCCGGTGATATCCAAAAGTCTTTACGGGCGTCGCCGGACGCGAGCCAAACCACACGGCCATCAACGCAAGCGACAGCGCCGCGACGTCGGCAAGCATGTGGCCTGCGTCGGCCATCAAAGCGAGCGAACCGGTCCACCAGCCACCCACCGCTTCAGCGACCATGTACACCGCCGTGAGCAGCGTCACCGAGGCGAGTCGCCGGCGGCTTGTCTGCGCGCGGCCATGACGATGCGCATGATCAGCGTGATGATGGTGATGAGCAGTCACCGCAGCGAGCCCCCGGTACGCATGCCTCTGGCATGCTTGTTGGTTTGGCAAGAGCAAGAAGCACGCGGGACGCGTGCGTATCTTAGAAGCGCACCCATTTCTGGACAAGATTAGCAGATCGATTTGCAGCGGCAAACGCCGATGTGTTGGTGGGTCTCGTGGTCAGCCCTGTGCGATCCTTTGCGACTTTGCCTCCTGGCGTGAAACTATCTTTTTTGAGAACAGGTTGATTTTCGCAAAGGGTCTAAGACGGAAAGACACAGTAGGACCTACGATGTTGATACGGCTTCGGGCGTGCTTACCGTGGAAAACCTTCAGGATGCTAGAATCCTCAGCCTTGCGAGTCATCAAGTTTTACGACCGTAATCTGAAGTGCGTTCATGAGTTTCAATCCTCGCAGCATTCTAGTCATTGATTTCGGCCAGCTCGGCGACGTCGTCATGAGCCTGCCGGCGTTGAGTGCCATCCGCACACGTTTTCCCGAGGCGCGAATTACCGTTGCAGCCGGCAAGCCCAGCTCAGAGATCGTTGAGCTGTCGGGCTATGCCGATGAAATCATCACCGTCGATCGCGTGGCGCTGCGCGATGGCTTCAAGCCGCTTTCGATCTTGCGCATCTTTCAGGTCGTGGGTGATGTGCGCCGGCGACAATTCGACTTTGTCATCGACCTCCACAGCTTTTCCGAAACTAACTTAATGGGATTTCTTTCCGGCGCGTCGAAGCGGCTGTTCGCACGGCGGCCGGGGCGGTCATGGGACTTTCTCGCGAATTTCAAGCCGAAGCCACCCATCGATCGCAACGATCCGGATCAGCACCTGGTCGATCGATATTTGGACGTGCTGAAGCCGCTCGGAATCACGGATACGCCGCGCATTCCGAAAATCAAACCGCGGTCCCAGGACTATGCTGCAATCGATACCTTACTGCGGAAAGCGAAGGCCGAATCGGGGACGCCATTGGTGGGACTGTTTCCCGGCGCGGGCCATCCAAGCAGAGCCTGGCCGCTCGATCGATGGGCCGGGCTGGCCGATTTTCTAATCCGAAACGATGGTGTGCGGCCGCTCGTCTTTATTGGGCCGGAAGAGCGCGCGGTGGCTCAGGACATGCGGCGTCAATTTCCATCGACCAGTGTTTTCCTCGAAAAGCTTTCCATTGGGGAACTAGCTGCCGCCCAGTCGCGCTTGGCTGTTTTTGTTTCGAATGATACGGGGCCGGTCCATATTGCGGCGGCGGTCGGCGCTCCCATCGTGGTTTTGATCGGCAGAACGACGCGGCATGCTTACATTCCCCTGGCGACGGCGGAACGCCTCATTTTCAGCTCAGGGGTGCACACGATCGGCGTCGAGGAAGTTTACGGGGCAACGCGCGAACTGTTTTCCGCGGGCCGCATGGCGACCTTGTTCGCCAGTTAAAGTAACCGCAGCCTTTTCGAATTTATTTGAGAATGATTAGCGCTCGACGTTTTCTGGTGATGCTGACGGCGACTGCCGTACTGATCGGCGGCTGGCTGCTGGCGACCAGGGCGTCGAACGACCCGCAACCTGCCAAAACGGAACCAGCAATAAGCGGCTCCGCAAGCAACACGTCCGTCTCAACGTCAGATTCCGTCCTCACAAAGGAAATCGAACGCATTATTGAGGAAAGCGATTCAGCGCAAGCGCGCTGGGGTGTGTTCATCGCGTCAACAAGGGATGGTCGCGTATTAAGTTCGCGCGATGGCGACCGACGGTTCACGCCGGCTTCGAACATGAAGATTTTTACCACAGCGGTGGCGCTCGACGTGCTCGGCGCGGACTATCGCTGGCGCACCTCGGTCTACTCCGTGCGGCCAATGGATGCGAATGGTGTAGTCGATGGCGATTTGACGTTGTATGGCCGCGGCGCGCCCGATTTTGATTCAAAAGCGAAAGGCGGCTTGCCGGCGCTGGTCGATCAACTTTACGAACGCGGTCTGCGTCGTGTGCGCGGCGGTGTCATCGGGGACGAGAGCTATTTTCGCGCTGAGAATTATGCCGTCGGTTGGCAGTGGAATGATCTCCAGTGGTATTACGGCGCGGAACCCAGCGCGTTGACGATCGATGAAAACAGCGTCGAAGTCACAATCGCTCCCGCTAACAAAGGCGGTTCGGCGGCAAGCGTAGTGGTGAACCCGGACGATAAGTATGTGCGGCTGACAAACAACACCACGACGGGCGCGCGCGACGCGATAACTTCAATCGGCATTCAGCGCGGCTTGTCGAGCAACGAATTGCAGGTTTGGGGAGAGTTTCCCGCCAGCGGCCGTTCATTCTCAGCGTTTCTTTCGGTCCACGATCCGGCGTTACATGCCGCCACGATCTTCAAGCGATTGTTGACCGCGCGCGGGATCCAGGTTGAGGGTGATGCGCGTTCTCGTGATTTTCGCGTCGCTGAAGCTGATCGATTCGATCCACGAACGGCGGTCGAGCTTGCCAACGCCGAGAGCGCGCCGCTAGCTGAAATCGTTCGTGTGACAAATAAAGAGAGCAACAACCTTTTCGCGGAATTGCTTCTCCGCACGCTCGGGAAAGAGCGCGGCTCGACCGTGCCTGATCCTGATCCGCGCAGACATGCGACGCGCGGCGACGATGCGGCCGGGGCGGCGGTGGTTAAGAAATGGTTGAGCGACCACGGCGTCGCAGTTCGTGACCTCGCGATTCATGACGGGTCAGGATTGTCGCGCCTGGATCTCATAACCCCGGAAAGTGCCGTTGGGTTGTTAATCGCTATCGCGCGGTCTTCAGCCGCACCCGCCTTCCGCAATTCTTTGCCGGTTGCAGGTCGCGATGGGACGTTAAGAGGTCGCCTGCAAACGCTGGGCGGAAGAGTCTCAGCCAAGACGGGGTATCTGACTTACACGCATGCCCTGTCGGGCTACATTACGGTGGATGGAGGCGAAGAACTCGCTTTCTCGATCATCTGTAACGACGCCGCGGGACGTGGCCATCCAGGTCAGGTTTTGGATGAAATTGTCCGCCGGATAGCCCGGTCCCAGAGGGCGGGAACGCCAAAAGCCCCTTAATAATGGCTTTTGCGGGAACTGGCAGCCATTGTTGCCTATGGACAAACTCGCTTTAACACAGTAATATTGCCTTCGGAGCGTCTTCTCGGACGTTCACTTGCCCTTACCCCCTCCTCGCTTCTCGCAGGAGCACACACCAATGACCATCAAATTCGGCAGAATTCTCTTTCTAACGTTCTTACTAACCACCCACGCTCTCGTGGTCGCAGCGCAAAGTCCGATGACGGCGAAAGGAAGCGGGTATCAACCGCAGCCGACCTCCGCCGCGAACGAAAACGATCGCACACGCGATGGCTTACTGGGACCAGTAAGACGCATTCGCACAGAAGTAACCAAAGTCAGCACGACCGAAGGAAAGCTGATTGAAAACGGCAAGCGTGTTTTGTTGGAAGCCGCTGAATACGATCTCAAGGGCGTGAAAACGGTAAATCAGTACTTTCCAGTTGCTGGGGCTGCTCCTACCGGCCGTGAAGTCTACAAGTACGACGATAAGGGCAATATCAGTGAGATGACCTTGATGGCATCCGATGGCTCGATGGTCAGTAAAGAGACTTACAAATACGACTACGACTCTCTTGGCAATTGGACGAAGATGACGACTTCAGTGGCGGTGGTTGAGAACGGCACGGTCGCTTTCGAACCGGTCGAAGTTACTTATCGAACCATCTCGTACTATTTGGACGCGAGAATGACGAACTTGCTGCAGCCCGCAAACACTTCAGCGTCCGTCAAGACTCCGGTCACCGGAGCGACAAATGGCGCCAATACAAATCCTAAGCCGTCGCCGCAGCAAACACTGGCGCCACTTCAATTCAGCCGTCGTTCGCCGGTCACCCTTACGGGACAGTATGGTTCGCCCATGTTCGCCGATGTGCGGACCCTATCGTTCACCACCAATCAGAAGGTTCCCGTCGACAGCGCCCCGCCGCCGCCGTCGCCGGCTCCGCGGACAACTGTTTCGCGTGGTGTGCTGAACGGCGCGGCGTTGAGTCTGCCGCCGCCGGTTTACCCGGATAACGCCCGCCGAGCAAGAGTCGAGGGTACAGTGGACGTAGAAGTGGTAATCGACGAGAACGGAAAAGTTTTGTCGGCGAAAGTCATTTCGGGCCCCGCGGCTCTCCGCGACAGCGCGGTCCAGGCGGCCCAACGGGCAAGGTTTACACCTACCAAGTTATCGGGACAGCCGGTGAAAGTCACCGGCAAAATCGTCTACAACTTCAAGTTGGCTAACTAGCATTGGGCCTTCATTTCGCTACTCGCGCCCCAGGGAAATAAAATGTCACTCACCGGAGAACTTAGCGACCTTTCGCTCGCCGAACTAATCGAATTCTTTTGCAACCAGCGAAAAACTGGTCGGCTGAAAGTGACCTATTCCGTCGGTGAGGGTTACTTCTACCTTAAGTCAGGCGCCGTCATTCACGCGAGTTTCGGTGATCTGCGCGGCGTCGACGCGGTCCACTTCGCGTTAACGCAGTCCACCGCGTCGTTCACCTTCAGTGCTGAGTTCGATGCTCCGGAACATTCGATCAATCAACCCTGGACTTCTGTGGTGCTCGAAGGTCTGCGGCGAATGGATGAAGGCATCGTTCCTCCGCAGCCGTCGGCAGCCAGTCTGAAGCAGACTCCGAAAACGGCACCACCGGCACCCACTTTCACGGAAGTTCCTAAAACGGCACCCCCCGCAGCTGTTGAGTCGGTTTCAGCTCCGCTGCCCGTCAAGGCGCAACCGTCGAAAAAGAATTCGACTGATTCGCCTGACGATGTGAAGGCTTTCGGAGTTTTGCTTTCAGGCACAGACCACAACGCATTCACCCGCCGCCGGTGGCATCCGGCCCTGATTGTCACCGCCGTCTTTTTACTGATCGCGGGTGTAGGTATCCCTTGGGCGTTGTACACACGCCAGCAGGCTGCTCGAAAGGCAAGCGAACCGACCACCGCGACCGTCACGACTCCAACACCCGTGGAAACTCCCACACCGGACGAGACTCAATTGGAAGTCGCACCGGCTACTGAGTCTTCAACGGATACCGAAGCCGCAGAGCTTGCGCGGCGTCAGCGCGAGGCGCGGCTGCGAGAACGCGCGAGACTCGAACAGGAATCGGCAGCCAAAGGGACCTCTGCTGCTGCTCAGCCTGGGAACCCAGCACCGCCGGCATCGAACAAAAGAGTCACGGTCCAGGTAACCTATGACGAGAACGGTCGAGTTACCGCGGCATCGGGCGGCGACGCAAATGCCTTGCGCATCGCGCGACAGAAACGTTTCCCGCCTGGTAAGCCAGGGTCGGCGACGATCACAATTCCGATTAACTAGTTTTCGACGAGGAGTTCAGGTAAGGATTAAAGCGCGGGCGGGACCCGCGCTTTTTTTATACGAGCGCGTTCAGTTCCTCTTCGCTTAAGACCGAAGAAGCACCCTTGGCGTGTTCGTAGATTCGATTGACGCGATCGTCGCTGGCTTCTAAGCCACGACTTTCCAGCCAGTACACGACATTGGATTTGCCGCTCATGGGGCCAACTTCGATGACTTGCTTGAGTCCGAACAGTCCCGCCGGCACACCTGAGTAAATCAGATCGGCGAGTTCGGTGTCGCCTTTCCGGTAACTCTTAATCACGGCCGCAGCGTGGACGCCCGTCGCCGTGCGAAATGCATCCTTGCCAAATACCGGATAGTTCAACGGCACCGTCCACTGGCACGCTTCCGCCGCCTTGTCGCAGTATTCGCGCAGGCGCGTAAGGTCGTTATTGATCCAGCCCATTAGCTTCAGATTCACGAGCAGCTGATCCATCGGCGTGTTGCCGACGCGTTCGCCCATGCCGAGTGCCGAACCGTGGACTTGATCGGCGCCGCCTTGAATTGCCGCGATGGTATTGATTACGCCGAGGCCGCGATCCTGATGGCCGTGCCAGTCCAGCCGAATCTTCTCACCCTGTTCATCGATGATTCCGCGCACAAACTTCACGACTTCGCGGGCGCCGTCGGGTGTGGCGTGACCGACTGTGTCGCAGACGCAGACGGCGCGCGCGCCGCAGCGAATTGCCGTCGTGTAAAGCGCGCGAATCGTTTCCGGATCCGCCCGGGTCGTGTCTTCGGTGACGAACATCACCGGCAACCCTTCGCTGACCGCGAGGGTCACGGCCTCTTCCGTCAACTTCAAAAGCTTGTCCAACGTCCACTCTTCAGCGTAAAACCGAATCGGTGATGAGCCGATAAATGTGCACGCCTCGATCGCAATGCCCGCGCGCTGAGAAATTTCGGCAATGGGAATGATGTCATTACGGTGCGTGCGGGCGGCGCAGTTGGGTCGAATCTTCAGCTTCTTATCAACAATTTCGCGCGCCATGGCTTCAACGCCGGCCGCATGAGTTCCGCCCGCGCCCGGCAGGCCGATGTCCGCCGTGTCGATGCCCAGGGCATCCATCAAATGCAGCAGCTCGATCTTCTTTTCGACCGGCGGTTCGCACACGGACGGCGACTGCAATCCGTCGCGCAACGTTTCATCATCAAAGCCAATGTGACGCCCCGGCTTTTGCAGTTGCGGCTCGATCGTGTTCCAGTCGTAGATTAATTCTGAGACCGACATAGGTTGAACTCTCAACGGCATTCGATTACAACAACGCGCGAAGTTGATGTCAACTCGACAATCGCCACGAACAAGAATTGAAAGAATCGCGCTTGGTTCAGACCGGGCGGCGAAGATTATGGCCGTGCGCGCCAGCATCGCGCGCATCGCCGAAATCGACAGCGGATGGCGCGACGCGAGCGTCGTGGCGCGGCCGGTGAAAACGGACGCTCCGGCCATGCCGCTCACGGATTGGGAGTTGATGAGTGGCGCGCGCCAACGCGCGTTGGCGGTGCGCGACCAACTGGTGCAGCAGAGGCTCGAGGTGGATCTGTACGTCGGTCTTGAAGGTGGGTTCCATTCAATCTCGGTCGAAGGCGAGTGGCACACGTTTCTGCGTGGATGGGCGTACGCGACTGATGGCGAGCGCGGCAGCTTTGGGATGTCGCCGTCGATCGAAGTGCCGGACGCGATCGTTAAGGACGTAATAGAGGGGAAGCGTGAATTAGGAATCGTGATCGACGACTTTGCCGGTGTGCGCGATGTGCGAAGCAAACAAGGCGCATGGGGCGTGTTGTCGCGCGACTTGATTACTCGCTCGATGAGCTTCGAAGCGGCATTGATCGCGGCCTTCGCACCGTTTTACAACCGACGGTTGTACGCACCTGAGTAAAAAAGCTCCCCACCCGGCAAAGCCGGAATCAGACACTACCTATAAAATGGGTCTCCGTGCCTCGATGGCCCGCAAAGTGTAAAATCCTTTCATAAATGCGCGTCACCATCGGCCAGATCAATACGACCAACGGAGATTGCGAAGGAAACGTCGGGCGAATCCTCAACGCGATTAAACGGGCAAAGAAGGATCGATCCGATCTCGTCGTCTTTCCTGAAGTAACAATCCAGGGTTACACGTCGTTTGATTGGTTTCTCGATCCGGACGTCGTTCGGCATGCGCTCGATCCCCTGACCAAAATCATTGAAGCGACGGATGGCATTACGGCGATCGTCGGTACAGTCCGTCCGAGCGACCAGCCGACGGGCCGCCGGCTATTCAACTCGGCCGCGGTGATTCGCGATCGGAAGTTGATCGGTTTCGCCGACAAAACGCTTTTGCCGGAGTACGACGTCTTCGACGATCCGCGTTATTTCGAACCTGCGCGTGAACGGCGTCTCTTTGATCTGGACCTCGATGTTTGCTCGCCCGCGAACCCGACAGGTCGGGGTTCCGACGCGACCAAAGTCGGCATTGCCGTCTGCGAAGACTTTTGGAATGACAAGACGTTCTGGAAGGAGCGGCTCTATCAAAACGATCCGGCGCAAGAGCTCATTGAGATGGGCGCGAACCTTCTGGTTTCGATCAACGCGTCGCCCTTCAATAAAGGCAAGATGCGCGTGCGTTGCGACATGGTTTCGCATCGCGCGAAGACTGCACGCGTCCCGATTGTCTTTGTAAACCTGATCGGCGCGAATGACGGAATCATCTTCGACGGCGCCAGCATAATTTCCGATGCGGAAGGCCGAATCGTCCTGCAGGCGCCGCCGTTCGAAGAATTCGTTGAGACGGTCGAGCTTGAGTGCGGCGTTCCCGATGCGCGTTGCCTGTCGGGCGATGACACCGACACCGTGCGTCAGGCGCTGGTGCTCGGGATTCGCGATTACGCGAGCAAGAATGGCTTCAGCAAGGCGGTATTCGGGCTGTCGGGCGGCATTGATTCGACTCTGGTTGCCGCGCTCGCGTGTGAAGCGATCGGGCCGGAAAACGTGCTGGCCGTGATGATGCCATCACCCTACAGTTCTCGCTCAAGCATTGACGATTCAGTTGAACTTTCGCGACGGCTCGGAATGACAGTAATCGAACGGCCGATCAACGACGCGTTTGACGCATTGCGGAACGAGCTTGACCTGCCGGAAGCCGGCAAGACAACCGACCGCGCGCTCGAGATTGCCGTCGAGAATCTGCAGTCGCGTCTGCGTGGAAATATTCTGATGACAATGTCGAATGCCGAAGGCCGGCTGTTGCTTTCGACCGGCAACAAGTCTGAGCTGGCCCTCGGTTACTGCACGCTGTATGGCGACACTAATGGCGGCCTCGCGGTGCTGGGCGACGTGCTTAAGACGGAAGTTTACGAGCTGGCGCGGCTATACAATCGCGAACGCGAAATCATTCCTGAATCAATTATTAACAAGCGGCCGTCAGCCGAGCTGGCGCCGGGCCAATTTGACGATCAGTCTTTGCCGCCGTACGACAAACTCGACCCGGTGCTGAAGCTTTATTTCGAGCAGAAACAATCGCCGGAAGAGATCGTGGCCGCCGGTCACGAGCCTGCGCTGGTTTACGACATTCTCAATCGTGTCGAATCGCCGGCCAACGAGTTTAAGCGGCGGCAGTTGCCACCCACACTTATCATTTCGCGAAACGCGATTGGCATCGGACGCCGCCGGCCGATCAGCCATCGTTATCGCCGTGACCAAAGATCGTGGTGCGCCGGTGTGGTTGGGCAAGCCTAACCGGATTAGTCATAATAAACAGAATTGAAAGGTGACATCATGAAGAGAAAAGCATTCATTCTGGCGATCGCGCTCGTCGCGTTTATTAACGTCGTGACGTTCGCGCAAACCCCGACACCAAGCCCAACCCCTCAGCAACCCAAGCTGGCCCCGGATGAGGGAAAGCTGGTCGACAAGATAACCGCAGCACCTGACCCAGCCGCAAAACTCGCGGCTGCGGCTGAACTGATAAAGAAGTACCCGAAGACCGCGATCCGCGATCAGGTCGTACTGGAGCTCGCCAATAAAATTCGGGAAGTGAAAGATCCGGCCCAGAAGCTGACGCTGGCGCAACAGCTTCAAACTATGTTCAGCACTCCGGCCGATGAAACAACGGTTATGCCGGTGGTTGTCGATGCTTTGGCCGACGCGAATCAGCTCGACCAGGCATTCACTAAAGGTTCAGATTTCCTGACGCGCCATCCGGAAGCGATAGAAGTCTTGGTTGAGCTGGTATCTATCGGCACTGAGCAGGCGAAAAAGCAAAATACAAAGTTTATCGATCAATCAATTCGCTATGGTACGCAAGCGATCGCGTTGGCCGATGCCAACAAGAAGCCGGCGGACTTTGACGAGGCCAGCTGGCAGCGATTCAAAGCGACCACTGTGCCCTCGCTGCACCAGTCACTGGGTCTGCTTTATATGATTAAGGGCTCTTCAGCGGAAGCCAAGGCGCAATACGTAAAGGCGTCTCAGATCGCGCCGTCCGATCCCTTCAACTTTGTAATGATCGCAGCGTTGCTGAACGACGAGTACCAGGCGGCAGCGAAGACCTATCAATCGATGGCGGCGGGCGCGCCCAAAGACGCACAACTGAAAAAAGTCGAAGCGCTGCTCGACACGGTGATCGATGCGTACGCTCACGCGATCGCGCTGTCGGAAGGAAACGCGGCGTTGGCGCAGGTGCGGCAACAGTATCTTCAGGATCTCGAGAACTACTACAAATACCGGCACAACAATTCGACCACCGGGATGCAGCAGTTGATCGACAAATACAAACCCGCGCCCAAGCCGTAACGGCGCTTGTTAGAGTACCGACTTTAGTCGGGGTTTTGTTTCGGAAGTGCCCAACTGAAGTTGGTACTCTGACGCCGCACTAATCCGAAAGGATCAGCAACTCTCTTACCTGTGCTAACATCGCGCCCGATGGCGGAGAACTCTGTCACGCGCGATCTCGGGCGCGAATTTCTTACCTATATCCAGGTCGAGAAAGGTCTCTCACGCAACACTCTCCAGAATTATGCCCGCGACATTAGCCGGCTGAAGACCTGGGCTGACACCAAACGAAAGCGAATTGAACAGCTCGAACGGAAAGATCTGCGCGAGTGGATTGCGTCAATGTCGCGGGAAGGCCTGGCGCCGTCGTCGATCGCCCGTGCGGTCAGCGCGGCCCGCGGCTTCTTTCGTTTCCTGATGCTGGATCGGCACGTGCAACGCGATCCCACAGAAGACATTCACACCCCGCAACGCAGCTCACACCTGCCGAAGTTCCTGACTGAAGAAGAGATGGAGCGTTTGCTGCGCGCGCCCGACATCAAAATCGACGTGGGCGTGCGCGATCGAGCGATGCTCGAGGTGATGTACGCAGCCGGCTTGCGCGTTTCGGAAATGTGCGGACTGCGCGTCGCGGATGTCGATTTGGATGGCGCGATCGTCACGTGTCACGGGAAGGGAAGCAAACAGCGCCGCATCCCGATTGGCAAAAGCGCCGTGCATTGGCTACAGCGATACATCGCTGTACGCGATCGCTTGGGCAGCAACAATCCGATTTTGTTTCTGAATCGCGGCCGCGCACTGACGCGCCAATTAGCATGGAGCATCATCAAGACCCACGCGGCGACAGCAGAGGTGCCCGACATCTCGCCGCACACTCTGCGGCACAGCTTTGGGACGCACCTGATGCAGCACGGCGCGGACTCGCGGTCAGTGCAGGCATTGCTCGGCCATAGCGATATTTCAACGACTGAGATCTACACCCATATCACCGACTTGCACATGCGCAAGGCGTACGATCGGTTCCATCCGCGGGCGCGTGCTGCGGGTGGAACCAAGACTAAGTGAAGATGTGAAGTCAGTACCATCCCCGTGAGGGGATGGAGCAAAGAGTCAATCAAACATGGTAGATCGATCGTATGACCCATCCGCTCACGCGGATGGTACTGGCCTCAAGGCCACCACCGAAGTTACGCGCACGTACCTCGAGATGCGCGATCCGTCTGAACTGCTAGCGGCAAAGCTCGAAGATCCGTTAATCAGCATCGAGCTGCAGCAGGACTGTCCCATCGAGTTGTTTCGCTGGCTTTACGTGGAAGTCGGCCGAAACTATCACTGGATTGATCGTCTGCCGTGGACCGACGACGATATTCGCGCGCACCTGGCGCAATCCGAGATTTCCGTATGGGTGATGACTTACGACAAAGAGCGGGCGGGATATTTTGAACTGAGAAAATGTGAAGACGGCTCAACTGAGGTGGCTTACTTTGGATTGCTTCCGCAATTCCTCGGTCGCGGACTCGGCAAGCATCTGTTGACGTCGGCGACGCAACAGGCCTGGGCGGACGGCGCGAACCGAGTGTGGCTGCACACCTGCACGCTGGATGATCCCGCCGCGTTACCTAATTATTTGAAACGCGGGTTTCGGCCGTTCAAAACTGAGAAGTACGAAGTGGAATCAGTGAGCAGTGAGCGGTGAGCGGTGAGTAGGATAATAGACGCGGAGACCGGAGCTAGGAAGAAGAAGTCAGTTTCTTCCGCATTGCGCTGCTCGAGCTCAACCTTTCACTTTCGTCCAAGTACTGAGGCGATTGAGGTGACAAAGCTTTCCGGCTCAATCGGCTTGGGGACATGCATCTGGAACCCGGCCAAAAGAGCTTGCGAGCGATCTTCATCTGTCGCATACGCGGTTAAGGCGACGGCGGGAATGCGCGCGTGATGCGACGTTAGCTTCCGGACCCTTCGAATTAGACTGTAGCCATCTTCGATAGGCATCCCGATGTCGCTGACGAGCAAATCCGGATTCCACTCGTTGAATTCCAGCATCGCCGTTGCCGCTGAATCGCTGCAGCGCACATCGCTTCCGCAGCTCGTCAGAATCGTCATCAACAAGTCGCGCGAGTCGGGTTCATCGTCTACCACCAGAACTTTTACGCCGTCCAACAGGTGGGCATTGAAAACACAATTGCCGGCAGTTTCGTAAAGCTTGGTGTCGCTCTCGACGAGAACGTTATTGAGGGCCAGCGGAATCGTCACGGTAAAAGTTGATCCGCGATTGGGGCCCTCGCTGGTGACTTCAACTTCGCCAGCGTGAAGGTCAACGAGGTGGCGCACGATAGCCAGTCCCAGGCCGAGTCCGCCGTGTTCGCGCGTGGTTGAGCCGTCCGCCTGCCGAAATCGATCGAAAATAAATGGGGCAAATTCGGGTCTGATTCCGATGCCGGTGTCGGTAACGGAAACGCTCACGCGCGAATCGTAAATGGCCGTCTTGATGCTTACTCGTCCGCCCCGCGGCGTAAACTTCACGGCATTGCTAAACAAATTCCAAAAGATTTGCTGCAGCCGGTTCGGATCGCCGAGGATGGCGATGTCCGTCGCGGGAGCGGCATTGGTAAACTCGATCTCCTTCGCATCCGCCAGCGGACGGATGGCATCCAGGGCGGTCTCGATCACTTTCGAAACATCGACCCGGCCTCGATCGATGCTTAATTTGCCGGTGATGATGCGCGAAACGTCGAGCAGGTCGTCGATCAACTGCGATTGCGAGCGTGCGTTTCGCTCAATCGTATCAAGAGCGCGCGTGAGCTCGCTGTCGTTCAACTTTTTCGTGCGTATCAAATGGCTCCAACCCAGAATCGCTGTCAGGGGCGTGCGCAACTCGTGAGAAAGCGTCGCGAGAAACTCATCCTTGTTTCGGTTTGCGGCTTCGGCTTCTTCACGGGCCGCCTGTTCGCGCACCAGAAGCCGCGCGCGTTCTTCCTCGGCCTGCTTTCTGACGGCCATCTCCATGCGGAGTTCGGTTGCGTGATTCTCCGATTCGGCGTAGAGGCTCGCGTTTTCGTAAGCGACGGCCACGTGGTTGGCAAATGTCGCGGCCAGACGCTCGTCGGCCTCGGTAAACTCGTCGGCAATGCGACTATTCAGCAGGTAAAACCACCCGCGAAGTGCCGTGGCGGAAATTATCGGGGCGCCTAAAAACGAACGCACTGAATGTGCACCCGAGTCCTCCTCAAACAGTAAGTCGCTCGACTCGTCGAGGCGCACCGGCACCCGCTCGTTAACCACACGGTCGAGCGCCTTCTCAATGATGTTTGGAAGTTCGCCCGTTTCGTGAATGTTGCCCTTTCCGTCGCACCGGAAAAAGTGCCGCGTGGTCCGTTCATCGTCGGAAAGCATCGCGACGGTTACTTCTTCGGCCTCAATGATGCGCTGCGCGGAACGGCAGAATTTTTGCAGCACGGCTACAGGCTCGCGCTCAGCCGCAAGTTCATGACCCAGATCGATGAGCATCCGCAATCGTTCGAGGTTTGCATTCTTGATCTCTTTGTTCTGTTGCTCGAGAAGCTGTGCCTGGCGTTTTACTTCACGCGCCTTCTTGAACAACTCGACAAACACATTGACCTTTGACCGCAGAATCGCCGGGTCGACCGGCTTAACGATGTAATCGACTGCGCCGAGCGAGTAGCCGCGGCTCAGATGCGCGTGTCCGGTCGTGTTCGCCGTCAGAAAGATGATCGGAATGTCGCGGGATTTTTCGCGGCCGCGAATCAGCTCGGCCGTTTGCAGACCGTCGATCCCCGGCATGTAAACGTCGAGCAGCACCACCGCCACATCATTGCTCAGCAAATAACGCAGCGCATCCTCACCCGAACTGGCACGAATCAAGTTTCGATCCGGCGAGTGCAGGATAGCCTCCAGCGCCAGCAGATTGGTGGAACTGTCGTCCACCATCAGGATGTTGATACGTTCGCCCACTTTGAAGTTACTCACGAATCGTCGTCCTTCCGCGAGAGCCAAACGCGTAAAAGGGAGAACAATTGATCGATGTCCAACGGCTTCGAAATGTAATCCGACGCGCCCACCTCGAGACAGTGGTCGCGATCGGCTTTCATCGCCTTAGCCGTCAGCGCGATGATGGGCAGACTCTTGAAGTTGTCCATTTTGCGGATCTCGCTGATTGCTTCGTAGCCGTCCATTTCAGGCATCATGATGTCCATAAGCACCGCTTCGATACCGGGACTGGCCTTGAGCAGGTCGATCCCCTTCTGCCCATTCTCGGCGTGGACAACTTTCATGTTGTAAGCCTCAAGCGCGCTCGTGAGCGCAAAGATGTTCCGCACGTCGTCATCGACGATAAGGACTTTGCGGTCGGCCAACACGGGATCGCGCCGCTTGAGTTGCTCCAGCATGCGGCGTTTCGGCTCGGGCAGGTTTGCTTCGACGCGATGCAGGAAAAGCGCGGTCTCAGCCAGCAGCCGCTCCGGCGAGTCAGCCTCCTTGATGATCACCGACGCCGCCACTCGGCGAAGATGCACCTCCTCTTTGCGGGTCAGCTCTTTGCCTGTGTAGACAATGATCGGAATATTCGCGCGCGTCGGATCGCCCTGCAGTTGCTCGATCAACTCAAAGCCAGTCATGTCCGGCAGCTTCAGGTCGAGCACCATGCAGTCGAAACGTTTTTCTTTCAGTCGCCGCAACGCTTCCTGACCCGTGGCTACGGCGGTGGTGCGCACGTCGCCGTTGCCGATCAACTCGATCAGACTCATGCGCTGCGCATCGTCGTCTTCGACCAGCAACAATTCGCGGGCATCGCGTGCCAGAAAGTCATTGATGTGATCGAAGGTCTGTGCGAGGTCAACGTTCGTCACAGGCTTCTTCAAAAGGGTTGACGCGCCTTGCCGCAGCGCGCGGCGCCTTTGTTCTTCGACGGTGATGATATGGACCGGAATGTGTCGCGTGCGCGGATCATGTTTCAGTCGATCAAGAATCGTCCAGCCGTCTCGATCCGGTAGCCGAATATCGAGTGTGATTGCGGCCGGGCTGTACTTGTGTGCGAGCGCGAGGGCCACGTTCCCCGACTGTGCCACCAGGCACTTGAAACCCTTCTGGTGCGCCAAATCGACAAGAATGGTGGCGAAGTTCGCGTCGTCCTCAACAATCAAAACGACGCGATCGCCTTCCTCAATATCGATGCGATCGTCCACGATTGGCGAATCATCCTCGAGTAAAAGAGCCTGCGTGTTGAAAGTTTCGGCCGGTGTCCACGCCGCCTCCATTTTCCGTGGCCGCCCACTTCGTTTTGCCGCCGTGGGTGCTACTGCGCGCGAAGGAACGTATTCCCGCGGCAGGAACAGCGTGAAGGTGCTGCCTTCGCCTGGCATGCTGCTAACGCGAATCTCACCGCCCAACAAGCGGGCAATCTCACGACTGATCGAAAGGCCCAGCCCGGTGCCGCCGTATTTGCGGCTGGTCGTGCCGTCGGCCTGCTGAAAGGCCTCAAAAATAATTCGCTGCTTTTCAGCGGGAATGCCGATGCCGGTATCACTGACCGAGAAGGCAATGATGTCGGTCGCGCGGTTCAAAGTTTCAAGATAGTACTTCTCGTCGCTCGGCGCCGGACTGACTTTCAACACCACGTTCCCTTGCTCGGTGAACTTGAAAGCGTTCGACAACAAGTTCATCAGGATTTGCTGCAGACGCTTCTCATCCGTAGCGATAGTCCGCTCAAGCTCGTCGCCGCACTCGATGAAGAAGTCGATGTTCTTATCCTGTGCCAGTTGATGGAAGCTTCGTTCGAGTTGATCCGTAACGTCATGGACTGAGACGTCTGAGACCTCGATGCCCATCATGCCTGATTCGATCTTCGACAAATCGAGAATGTCATTGATCAGCGACAGCAAATCTGATCCCGAAGAATGAATCGTTTCGGCGAACTGCACCTGCTTCGCCGAAAGGTTCTCTTCGCCATTCTCCGCCAACTGACGCGAGAGAATCAGCATGCTGTTGAGCGGCGTGCGCAGCTCGTGCGACATATTCGCCAGAAATTCTGATTTGTATTTCGAGGTGAGCGCGAGCTGTTCGGCTTTCTCTTCCATCTCCCAGCGTGCCTCTTCGACCTCGCGGTTCTTGGCTTCGACTTCGGCCTTCTGCCGCGCCAGCAGCGCCGCTTTATCCTGCAACTCTTCGTTCGTCTGCCGCAGCTCTTCCTGCTGACTCTTAAGCAAGTCTTCAGACTCGCGGAGCGATTGTGCCTGGAGCTCGAGCTGCTCGTTGGTTTTCTTCAGCTCGTCCTGCTGGCTTTGAAGTTCGCCGGCCAGCGACTGTGACTGCAACAGAAGATCTTCGGTTCGAGTGTTCGCTTCGATCGTGTTAAGCACGATTCCGATGCTCTCGGTTAGTTGATCGAGGAAGGTGAGGTGAGTGTCGTTGAACGAGTGGAACGTCGAAAGCTCGATCACGGCCTTTACTTCGCCTTCAAACAGCACTGGCAGAACGACAATGTTGTTAGGCGCCGCCTGGCCCAAACCGGACTTTACCTGGACGTAACTCGAGGGCACGTTCGTGACCAGGATGCGTTCTTTCTCTAACATGCACTGGCCCACCAACCCCTCGCCCGCCTGAAACTCATTCGCCAGATTCTTTCGTTTGTTGAAAGCGTATCCGCCCAGCAGCTTCATCGTCGCGTCGCCGTTATCGCTGTGATTGACGTAGAAGACGCCCTGCTGCGCGTCGACCAGTGGCGCCAGTTCAGAAAGCACCATCTGCGCCACCGTCTTCATATCGCGTTGCCCCTGGAGCATGCGCGTGAACCTGGCGAGATTGGTCTTCAACCAGTCGGTTTGCGTGTTCTTCTGCGTGGTCTCTTTCAGGTTGAGAATCATCTCGTTGATGTTGTCTTTCAACGCTGCGACTTCGCCCTGCGCTTCCACCGTAATTGAACGCGTCAGGTCGCCCTTGGTCACGGCCGTTGATACTTCCGCGATCGCGCGCACCTGATTCGTCAGGTTCGCCGCCAGACCGTTGACGTTGTCGGTCAGGTCGCGCCACGTTCCAGCCGCACCCGGCACGTTTGCCTGGCCGCCGAGTTTGCCTTCCACACCGACCTCGCGCGCTACTGAACTCACCTGATCGGCAAAGGTCGCGAGCGTGTCGGTCATGTTGTTAATGGTGTCGGCGAGTTCGGCGATTTCACCTTTCGCTTCCACCGTCAGCTTTCGTTTCAGGTCTCCGTTGGCGACCGCCGTGACAACGCGCGCAATGCCGCGGACCTGATCAGTCAGGTTGCTGGCCATCGAGTTCACGTTGTCGGTCAAGTCTTCCCACGTGCCGGCGACCCCGCGCACGTCGGCTTGTCCGCCGAGTTTGCCTTCAGTACCCACTTCGCGCGCCACGCGCGTTACCTCTGACGCGAACGAATTGAGTTGATCCACCATGGTGTTGATGGTGTTCTTCAACTCGAGAATTTCACCTTTGACGTCTACCGTAATCTTCTTCGAGAGGTCTCCGTTCGCGACCGCGGTCGTGACGTCCGCGATATTGCGGACCTGGCCGGTGAGGTTGCTGGCCATTGAGTTCACGTTGTCGGTGAGATCTTTCCATGTGCCCGCCACGCCGGGCACCGATGCCTGGCCGCCCAGTTTTCCTTCCGTGCCGACTTCACGGGCCACGCGCGTCACTTCCGACGCAAAGGCATTGAGCTGGTCCACCATCGTATTGATAGTGTCCTTGAGTTCAAGAATCTCGCCCTTTACGTCTACCGTGATCTTCTTGGACAAGTCGCCGTTTGCCACCGCGGTGGTGACTTCCGCGATGTTACGAACCTGGCCGGTGAGGTTGCCGGCCATGAAGTTCACGTTGTCGGTCAGGTCCTTCCAGGTGCCGGCGACGCCCATCACTTGCGCCTGACCGCCGAGTCTTCCTTCCGTTCCGACTTCGCGGGCGACACGAGTTACTTCCGAAGCGAATGAGCTCAGCTGATCCACCATCGTGTTGATGGTGTCTTTGAGTTCCAGTATTTCGCCTTTCACGTCGACGGTGATCTTCTTTGACAGATCACCCTTCGCCACCGCGGTGGTAACGTCGGCAATGTTTCGTACCTGAGCCGTCAGGTTGCCGGCCATTGAGTTCACGCTGTCAGTCAGGTCTTTCCAGGTTCCCGCGACGCCGCGCACGTCCGCCTGACCACCGAGTTTTCCTTCCGTACCAACTTCGCGCGCCACACGCGTCACTTCCGACGCAAAGGCATTGAGTTGGTCCACCATCGTGTTGATGGTGTCTTTGAGTTCCAGAATCTCGCCTTTCACATCGACGGTGATCTTCTTGGATAGGTCGCCATTCGCGACGGCGGTGGTCACTTCAGCGATGTTGCGGACTTGCCCGGTGAGGTTGCCGCCCATCAGGTTCACGCTGTCGGTCAGGTCTTTCCAGGTTCCGGCCACGCCTTTCACGTCCGCCTGGCCCCCGAGTTTGCCCTCCGAACCTACTTCGCGCGCCACGCGGGTTACTTCCGAAGCGAAAGCGTTGAGTTGGTCCACCATCGTGTTGATGGTGTCTTTGAGTTCCAGAATCTCGCCCTTTACGTCTACCGTGATCTTCTTGGACAAGTCGCCGTTCGCGACCGCCGTGGTAACTTCGGCGATGTTACGAACCTGGCCGGTAAGGTTGCCGGCCATGAAGTTCACGTTATCGGTTAAGTCTTTCCAGGTTCCGGCCACTCCCATCACCTGCGCCTGACCGCCGAGTTTTCCTTCCGTTCCAACTTCGCGCGCGACACGCGTTACTTCGGACGCGAACGAGTTCAATTGGTCCACCATCGTGTTGATGGTGTTCTTCAATTCGAGGATTTCGCCTTTGACGTCTACCGTGATCTTCTTGGACAGGTCGCCATTCGCGACCGCGGTCGTGACTTCGGCGATGTTTCGTACCTGGCCCGTGAGGTTGCTGGCCATGGAATTGACGTTGTCGGTCAGATCCTTCCAGGTGCCGGCGACGCCGCGCACATCGGCCTGGCCGCCAAGTTTTCCTTCCGTACCTACTTCGCGCGCCACGCGTGTTACTTCGGACGCGAACGAGTTCAACTGATCCACCATCGTGTTGATGGTGTTCTTCAGTTCCAGGATTTCGCCTTTTACGTCTACGGTGATCTTCTTTGAAAGGTCACCGTTAGCGACGGCAGTCGTTACTTCGGCGATGTTGCGGACCTGCGCCGTGAGGTTGCCCGCCATCGAGTTCACACTATCGGTTAGGTCCTTCCAAGTACCGGCGACGCCTTTGACCTTCGCTTCGCCCCCAAGTTTTCCTTCGGTTCCGACTTCCCGCGCGACGCGCGTCACTTCGGAAGCGAACGAACCGAGCTGGTCCACCATCGAGTTAACGACTTTCGTTGTCCGCAGGAACTCGCCTTTCAGCGGTCGTCCGTCGACTTCGAGGTTCATGCGTTCAGACAGGTCGCCGTTTGCCACCGCGCCGATCACGCGCGCCATTTCGCTGGTCGGCCGCGCCATGTCGTCAATCAGCAGGTTTGTGGAATCAACCAGCCTTAACCACGAACCGGCCGCAGCCGGCACCGCGGCGCGATGCATGATCTTTCCTTCCTTGCCGACTACGCGGCTGACGCGTTCCAACTCTTTGGCCATCTTGTCGCTTAAATCGATGATGTCGTTCAGGGTGTCCGCAATTTTGCCGGCCTCGCCAGTCCAATCACCGGGCAGGCGCGCCGAAAAGTCACCCTTCTTAAAAGCGACGAGGGTCTTCAGTAGTAGCTTCGAATTAATAGAGTTCTGGGTAGCAATTTGAGCTCGCATATTTTCCTTCCGAGTACCTGGAAGTCGTTGGAGAGACAGCGCCGGAACAGAAGTTTGAGAAAGGAGAACCCATTTACGCAACTCGCAGTCGGGCGCACAGGTGCGTCAAAAACAAAGGGGATTCTGCGGGGGAACCGTCAAAACGCCGGTGGGGCTATCTGCGTTTCGATTATTTTAGCTAGGCGGGTTGGACTCTGTAAAGGATTAGTTAGCCGCAAGCGGGGCTGGGCCATGGCAGTGCCCGAGCGTTAGGGACGGCGCTTTATTGGTTAGCTCCGGAAAACACTTCGCCTGAGCGGAAAGCGGCGCCGAGCCGCCGCACTCCAAATCACGCAAAAGCAAAATCGAACTGTTCCTGATGCACGCGCGGATCGCTGGTGACATCGACTGAGCCGAGATAGTCCTCGATCTCGTTCAACACGTCCCGTTCAGGGCCGCGCAGCGCACGGGCTACTTCCGGATTGACGCGCAGCATGGCCTGGCGCGAACCGTCGCTCCCACCTTCGCGCGACAGTCGCCGCGCCTGTTCGAGAATCTCGTAGCAGATCGTCTGCGGCGATTTCACCAAACCCGCGCCCTGACAATACGAACACGGCGAGCACAAGGTGCGCTCGAGTGATTGCTTGACGCGTTTGCGCGTCATGATGACCAAACCGAAATCGTTGAATGAAAGAACTTTCGTGGGCGATTTGTCCCGGCGCAAAGCGTCCTGCAAAGCCGCCATGACCCGCGTCCGATTACGACGCTCTTCCATGTCGATCAGATCGAGCACGATGATGCCGCCCAGATCGCGCAACCGAATCTGGCGCGCAATCTCTTCGACTGCTTCCATGTTCGTGCGCGTGATCGTGTCTTCCAAACGCGTCGCTCCACGGCCCACGAACTTGCCCGTGTTTACGTCAATCGAAACCAGAGCTTCAGTCTGATTGATGACGAGATAACCCCCGGACTTCAGCCAGACGCGCGGCTTGATCGCTTTGTCGATCTCAGCCTGCACCCCGAAATTTTCGAGAATCGGCTCATCGCGCGTGTAAAGCTTGACGCGCTTGACCAGCTTCGGCTGCACACGGTTCACAAATTCGACAACGCGCTCGTATTCCTCTTCGTTGTCGATGCGAATCGCACTGAAGTCTTCGGAAAGCTGGTCGCGCAAAATGCGCTGCACCAGATCGAGATCGCGATGGACCAGGTTCGGGGCTTTCGACTTCTCGGCTTTCTGCCGCATGTCCTGCCAAGTGCGAATCAGGTAACGCGCATCCGCGCGCAGCTCGTCCTCTTTCGCGCCCACACCGGCGGTGCGGACGATGAACCCTCCTGACGGCACATCTTCTTCGGCGTGAATTTTTTGGATTAGCTTTCGCAGGCGCGAACGTTCAGTGTCGGAATCAATCTTGCGCGAGACACCGAGGTGTTCGACCGTCGGCATGTAAACGCAAAAGCGGCCGGGGAGGGCGATGTGCGAAGTGATGCGCGCGCCCTTCTTGGCGATCGGCTCTTTCGCGATCTGGACGAGGATCTCCTGGCCTTCCTTAAGCAGTTCACTGATCGCGACTTGCTTGCGTTCGTGTCGCGGGTGACGGCGGCGGGGACCGCCGCGCGGCGCCGGAGGGGTGCGGCGACCCGTTCGCGCCGCAGGACCAGATTCTTCCTCAGTCTCGTTCACATCGGATTCAGGCTCGGCTGCGACAACTGGTTGCGACTCTTCCTCGTGCAGAGTTTCCTCGGCTTCGACAACGTCGGCGTCAACTTCCTGGCCGTTGGTCTCCTCAGTCTCCGCGCTGCTGGCCGTCTTTGGCTTTCGTCGCCGCCTTCCACCACGGCGGGTTGCAAACTCTTCGTGCGCGCGCCCGCTTGTAAGGCTGGCGCCCCCGTCAGCGTTTATTTCTTCGCTCGCGGCATCCTCAGAACCAGTTCCGGCTTCGTCTGAAGTTTCTTCAACCTTTTTTGATTTGAAGAACCGGCTGATGACGCCCGTTTTTCGCCGCGAACGCGTGCTCGACGGCGGTGATGGAGGTTCAGAGATTGGTTCGACATTGGCCGACGCGTCTTCGTCGTCGCTGACTCGTTGAAAGGCCGCGCCGCGCGAACTTTCGTCAACTACTTCGTCGACAAAATCGCGCACATGAGCTTCTTCGATGGCTCGCGGCCGTGCTGCGGCGACTTCAGCATCTTCGCTGTCCGCCACCCGCTGAAATTCACCGCTTTCACGGAGGTCTTCCAGGAGCGATCCCACCGGC
Organism: Pyrinomonadaceae bacterium; assembly: GCA_036277115.1. Classification (NCBI taxonomy): domain Bacteria; kingdom Pseudomonadati; phylum Acidobacteriota; class Blastocatellia; order Blastocatellales; family Pyrinomonadaceae; species Pyrinomonadaceae bacterium. The sequence continues at coordinate 441,243 of DASUNM010000023.1, read as the reverse complement.
GCGCTCGGCACATCTTCCAGATCGAATTCGGCGGCATGGACTTCATCCATGATGCGTTCTTGCAGCCGCGCGTCTTTCAGCATCTCGCCATTAATGAGGCCTTCGTCATCGCTCACGCGTTCAAAGGAAGCCGACGAAACGAACGGCGTATCGTATGGCTCGACCGCGTGCGGGATTAGACTTCGTTCTTCACGCGCAGGCTCGGCTTCCGCTTTCGTTACGCGTTTCCGGCCACGTCCGCCGCGACGGCCGCGACGACGAGCCCCGGTCTCTTCGGTTTCTTCTTCAGGGGCTTCGGCCACTGCTTCAGATTCAGGTTCGGTTTCAATATCGGCTTCAGCGTCGCGCAGCGGATCAACGCGTTCATGGGTTGACTCGATGTGATGCTCGCGCTCGATGCGTGCCTGCGCAATCTTTTCGGCCGCAGCTTTCTCGGCTCCGGCGGCGTCGCCTTTCTTTGCGGTGTCCACGACGATGCGTTCGAACTCGGCTTCTTCATCAAAGAAGTCTGACACGTAGAGGAATGCATCGCGCTCCAGGCCGATATCGACAAACGCCGATTGCATGCCGGGCAGAACGCGCATCACGCGTCCTTTGTAAAGATTGCCGACGATACCCTGATTCTCTTCGCCGCGCTCGATGTAGAACTCGGTGACGCGGTCATTTTCGATGATCGCGATCTTCTTTTCGCGACCGTTGACACTAACAATTAACTCTCTTGACATTGGTTTTCTTTCTGCGGCGCGCGCGCCGCCCCTTGGGGCGCGTGCGTCCAGCGTGCGGTTTGCGAATCCCGATTCGTCGGGACGCGCGTTTTTCGCTTGGTTTGTGATTGGAAATCGCCGGCAGAAAGTGCCGGCAATGAATTTTTCGCGCTCTGAGGCGCTTTCGCGAGTCCCTTGCCGGGACTCGGCAGCCTCAGATAGTCAGGCTGCGCTGCAATCAGTGCCACTCGGTGAGCCGGGCGGCCTTCGAGTTGATTCAACTGGAAACTCCGTCGAACCGCAGCCTTAATTTCGTTGGGCCAGGGAGCCAAGCGTTATCAAATAGGACGCGCTCTGAAACCTGGATTGCGGTTCGTGCAAATGGCCGTAATGCCGGCCTCAAAAATCCCTGCTCACCGTATTCACTGCAATTGAAACTATTTGCGGTGCGTTGGCCGAACCGGATGTCCGGCTAAGGCGAGCCGAGAGGAGTATAGCAGAACTAGAGCGGAACTCGATAGGTCTCAGTCACTTAGTCGGCGCAAAGCCCGCAGGCACAACAAAGGAGGTCGAGACCGTCTGTGAACAAAACCAGGACGAGCTGGTGACGTTGGCCTTAACGTCGACGGTTTTGCCCGCCAGTCCCGACGTGTCGATGCTGACCTGTGAATCATCGAGGCTCAACGGTGAATTAGACCGGATCGTGCCCGCCGAAACAGACCAACTTACCTTGGTGACTCCCGCGGGCGGGGCGGCGGCTTGCAGCAGAATTACCGAGCGGGAACAAAGCGCTTCGCTGATCGGCTTATCCTGAATGTCATTGAAAGCGTGAGACTGATCGTCTCGCAGCTCGCAGTACGTTGAGGTGTCGATTGAAGAACAACTAATTGCCAGCTTAGGACAACTTGACCCGCCGGCCAGGTAGAGCCCAAGAAAGCCGAGTCCGCTCGCGATAACTATCAGGCTGACCAAACCAATTACGATGTACTTTACCCGACTCCCTCTTGGCGGGCTTTCTGGTTCCGTTTCAGCGCGGCGCGACAGAATTGGTGAGCGCTTCACCGTTGCCGGCGCTTCGCGCCCACCCGTTTCGGTTCGTGGGAGGACTGCGGTTGGAGGCGGTCCGCCGCTCCGGATCGTACTGGGAGGTTCTTCCTTCTTTTCAGGATCGTAGGGAGCGGACAGTAACGCGCCATCCTCAAGACAGAACGTGAACCCGTCATCGGCATAGGTGCGACTACATTTCGGACACTTTTTCATTAGGAGTTCAGTTAGGTGATCTTCTTCATCAATTCCCCAAACCGCGTGTCGCCGCGCACGTTCTTCAAATTCGGGTCGCCTTCAAAGCAAGGTTTGTTTCCATTGCCGAGGGCGATCGAACGTTGCAGCCAGCCTAAGGCCTGATCCGAATCTCCTTCGAGCGCGTAAACGGAACCAACCGCATAAGCGATATCGGGATCGACTGAGGCATTGCGGATTACAGAATCGGTCAACTCAGCCAGAGCTGCTTCATGTTTTCCCTGGCGACTCAAACACATGGCTAACGTTGGCCGGACGCCGTGAAGATTTGGATTCGCTTGCAGCACTTCGCGGAGGATCTGCTCAGCTTCGGCCGGGCGTTTTGTGTAATACAAAGCCAGCGCGCGAACCGTGTTCAGCAGGGGGTTATTAGGCTCGACTGAGCGCGCCCGATCGAGTTCGCGCTGCGCCTCTTCAAACTTGCCTTCGTAAAGAAAGATCAGCGCGCGGTTGTAGCTGACGACGACAAAGGACGCCGGATCCAGACGCACCAGGCGATCGTACGCACGCAGCGCGCGGTCGTATTCACCATCGAGACGGTGCAGTGTTGCTTTCACAAAATGCACGACGGCTTCGTTGGGCGCCTGCCGGCGCATGCGCTCTACTTCTTCACGCGCTTTCGCTTTCTGCCCGCGCCACAACTGCACGAAAACCATCAGCATGCGCGCTTCGATAATGTTCGGGTCGATCGCCAGTGCTCTGTTGAAGGCAACTTCAGCGTTCTCAAAGTCTGCGGCTCCCCCAAGGCCTTTAAAGACCCGATTCACGTACGCCGCGCCGAGTCCGTCATAAGCTAAACCAAATTCAGGGTCCAGCTCGGTCGCCCGCGTGAAGTGCTTAATCGCGGCATCACAATCCTCCGCCGCCACGGTGCGAAAGATGAAGCGCGCAAAGCGATCGCGTCCGCGCAAAAATTCGTCGTAGGCTTCAGCGTTGACCGTCCTGGTTTTCTCGAGGCCGGCTTGTTCGTCGGGACTGAGTTCCAGCCGCAGCCCATCGACGATGCGTTGCGTGATCTCGTCCTGTACCGCGATCACGTCGTCCGCGGAAGCATCGACCTTATCGCTCCAGAGGATTTCACTACTGCGCACGTCTAGCAGTTGTGCGGTCACGCGAAAGCGCTCGCCGATGTGAATAAAACCCGCCGATAGAACTGCATCCACGTTCAGCTCGCGACCGACGTCCGCCGGATCGACGGGTTGGCCCTGGTACTTCGACATCACTGAAGACGGCCGTACCACCAGCGAACGAATCCGCGCCAGTTCAGTTATCACGGCGTCAGCCAGCGCGAACTCGTAAAAGCTTGAAGCCGGATCGTTGTTGAGGTTTTTGAACGGCAGCACCGCCAGGCTTTTCTTTTCGCGTTCAGTAATGGTCGTGAGGGAAGCGTCGGGTGATTCCGTGATGGCGGGTTTGGAAGATAGTTGCGGCGCGCTCGTATGCACTTCGCCGCCTCCCATTCTTTTCAACCAGCGCATGGCGCGCGAGACGGCGCTCGAGCCGCCCATGTGACGCGCGGGCGCGGCCGCCACTTCGAATTGCTCGCCTGACGAAACCTGCTGCAGAACTTTTCGCAGCTCATCGCGCAGTTCGGAAATCTTCTGATAACGATCACGCGGGTCCTTAGCCATCGCCTTGTCGAGAATCGGCTGAAGCTGCGCGGGCAGCGGCCCGGGGCGCGCTTCGGACAGGGGTTTGGCGGCGGCATTCATCACGGCGTAACGGACTTCCACCGTCGTCTTCCCGCGGAAAGGCCAGGTGCCGGTCAGCATCTCGTAAAGCAGGACCCCGGTCGAGAAAACGTCGGCGCGCGAATCGACTTTATCGCCGCGCGCTTGTTCCGGAGCGGCGTAGGTCGCAGTGCCGTACGGCACGCCGACTTCAGTTAACTCAATCCGATCCACCCCGCCACCCTGGGGTTCGTTTTCGTCGAGGAGCTTCGCTAAACCGAAGTCGAGAATCTTCACCTGGCCCGCATCGGTGACCATCACGTTGCCGGATTTGATGTCGCGATGGATGATGCCGCGCGCATGCGCTGCGGTCAGCGCATCGGTCACCTGAACGGCAATCCGCAGCGCGCTGTCTAATTCGAGCGGCCGGCCATTCACAAGCTGGCGCACGTTGCGACCTTCAACGTGCTGCATCACGATGTAATGCATTCCATCCTGCTCGCCGAGATCGAAAATTGTGCAGATGTTCGGGTGATCGAGCGAAGAAGCGAGACGCGCTTCACGATCAAAACGCTTGAGGTTTGTGTCCTTGCCCGTGAGTTCCGCCGGCAGGACTTTGATAACGACGGCGCGGCCGAGCTTGGTGTCGGTCGCTTTGTAAACAGTGCCCTGGCCGCCTGCGCCAATCTTATGCGTAATTTTAAAGCTGCCGATGGTTTGGCCGATCATGGAGGCGGTATTTAACTCTCAAAAAGAAAATGGCGCAAGACGATCGGACACAAAACATTGACCGATGAAGTGTCGTCGTGTAACGGGCAGGCGGATTGGCTCTTATTTGTCCTGCAACTCGACTTAGTCCAGGTTGTAAAAACTTGACCACGGTAGTGAATGCTGGTAAAAGATTCGCTTCGTTCCTGCCGGCTTTGTCTTCTGACCTCCGGTATTCCTGTATCCACACGAAAGTATTTAGATTTAGATAATCGAAAGGTGCCCTATGAATAAGTATCGCCCAAACGGAAAAGGAATCCGTGCGCTCCTCACCGTAATCGCTTTTGTTTCCCTCGTCGCGACCGCGTATATAACGTGGCCCGCACAAACTTCGCATGCTGCAACTTCAGAACTATTTTTTTCCGAATACATTGAAGGAAGTTCGAATAATAAGGCACTTGAGATCTACAACGGCACCGGTGCTGCGATAAACCTCGGCACGAACAGCTACAACGTGCAGATGTTCTTCAACGGTAGTACCACGTCCCCATTAACGATAAATCTTACTGGAACGGTAGCGGATGGCGATGTTTTCGTGCTGGCGCAGAGTGCAGCGAACGCGACGATCCTCGCCCAGGCGGATCAGGTAAATGGATCAGGCTGGTTTAACGGCGATGATGCTGTCGTTTTACGTAAAGGCACGACCATTATTGACGTGATCGGTCAGGTAGGATTCGACCCCGGGGCCGAGTGGGGAAGCGGTCTCACTTCAACTGCCGATAATACAATCCGGCGCAAATCGACTGTTTGCGCAGGCGATCCCAACGGAGCCGACGTATTCGATCCATCGATCGAGTGGGATGGGTTTGCCAACGACACCGTCACCGGCCTGGGAATTCACTCAGCCAGCTGCGGCGGCACACCGACGCCAACGCCCACACCGACTCCGACGCCAACCCCAACCCCGACACCCACACCGCCAGCCAATGACGTCGTCATTAGCCAGGTCTACGGCGGAGGCGGCAATACCGGAGCCACGTTAACGCACGACTACATCGAACTCATTAATCATAGCAGTGCTCCGGTTAACCTGAATGGTTGGTCGGTGCAGGCATTTGTGAGCACATCAGGCATGTGGGAAGTTACTCCGCTGCCGAATTTCACCCTCCAGCCTGGTCAATACTTCTTAATTCAAGAATCACAGGGTGCCGGCGGCACGACTGCGCTGCCAACCCCAGACGCGACAGGAACGATTGCGGTGAGTTCCACTTCAACCAAAGTCGCACTCGTCAACAACACAACCCAAATTACGGCCGCCTGTCCTAACGCGGCCGCAGCCGGGATCGTCGATCTCGTCGGATATGGCCCGACGGATTGTTTCGAAGGCGCCGCTCCTGCGCCCGGTCTTAGCAACACGATTGCCAACTTCAGACGCAACGGTGGTTGTTTTGACACCAACCAAAATGCCAATGATTTCGAAACGGGCGAGCCGAATCCGCGCAATAGCTCGTCACCGACGAACAACTGCACGGGTCTTTCGGCTTACGGCACGGCGAACCCGAGCAGCGTCCTCCAGGGGGGGGCGAGCACTCTGACTGTTTACGTGGCTGGGGCTCAGAACCCCGACAGCACAGGCATAACGGTGACGGCGGATCTTTCACAGATTGGAGGCTCGTCAAGTCAATCGTTCGGTGGATCCGGCAACGTCTTCAGTTTCGTTGCCACGGTCCCGGTCAACAATTCGACCGGCATGAAGTCGCTGCCGGTAACGGTCACTGATGCGCAAAGCCGAACGTTCAACACCAACATCGTGCTTAGCGTGCTTCCTCTTATCGCAGATCACATCACGATAAGTCAGGTGTACGGCGGAGGTGGGAACAGCGGAGCGACATACCAAAATGACTATGTCGAACTGTACAACCCAACCGCGAACACAGTTAGCGTTACCGGTTGGTCGCTGCAATACGCTTCAGCGGCGGGTACGTCCTGGACCAACAAACAACCGATTGGCGGAGTAATTGGACCGGGCGAGTACTACCTGATCGCCCTCGCCTCGGGAGGGGCGACCGGCGCACCGTTACCCACGCCTAACATTTCCGGCGGCATCAACATGTCGGCAACGACCGGAAAGATTGCTCTGGTCAGCAATTCCGGTACGCTGGCAGGGGGTTGTCCTTTGGGAACGGATCCGGACATTGTGGATTTTGTCGGTTACGGAGCGACAGCTTCCTGCCGTGAAGGTAGCGCCAATGCTCCCGCGCCGAGTAACACTACGGCGATATTCAGGAAGAACGGCGGCGCGCTCGATTCCGATCAGAATGGGAGCGACTTCCAAACGGGAGCGCCGAATCCGCGCCGAACTGCGCCAATTGTCGAGTTGGGACCGTGGGTGTCTGGAACCTATCCAGGGTCTGACGATAATACGATCCCGTACGATGCGACCATTACGGTCAACTTTAGCGAGCCGGTGACGGTCGACTCTGGTTGGTGGACCATTAACTGCACCGTGACAGGTGCGCATACCAGCGCCACTGAAGCCAACTTCCCCGATCTTAAGAGCTACGCAGTTACTCCGAATGTCAGTTTCCAATTCGGGGAACAGTGCACGGTAACAATCACCGGGACGGCGGTTCATGATGCCGATTCGGATGATGGTGGCGCGGGCACGGACACTCTCTTCGAGGATTACACCTGGACGTTTACGGTAGTAGGTGCTGGCGCGCCGGCCCCTTATCCGCCGAGTGTCCACTTGGCAATGGGTAATCCGTCAAATGCAACTCCATTAACCAGTGACTTTAATAACTTCTTGATGGAGAAGCCCAGCTTTAGCCTTTCTTACAATAGCACCAAGGGAACACCGAACTGGGTGAGCTGGCATTTGGATGACTCCTGGTTTGGGACTCTCGCTCGTGTTGATACCTTCCGTGCCGATCCGAAAGTCGATCCATCCTGGTATCGCGTTCAAGGATGGGACTATGCGGGGACTGGATTCAATCGCGGACACAACGCACCGAATGCAGACCGCGATCACCAGACTCGCATCCCCATCAACCAGGAAACCTTCCTGATGACGAACATGATTCCGCAAGCGCCGTTGCAAAATCAGGGGCCCTGGTCCGCCATGGAGGACGCCCTGCGCGCGGACGTGTCAACTACTAACGAGATGTATATCGTCATGGGCGTTTATGGCGCCGGTGGTACCGGAGACAATGGGTTCGCGACTACGATCGCAGGCGGGAACGTTACGGTTCCGGCCACCATCTGGAAAGTCGTGCTGGATCTGCCAAAGGGAGAAAATGATATCTCGCGAGTGGACTGCTCTACTCGAACTCTGGCGGTGATTATGCCTAACTCGAACGCCGCCAACTCCGATTGGACGACCTACATAACGACGGTGGACGCGGTCGAAGCGTTGACCGGCTACGACTTCTTTTCAAACCTGCCGGAACCGATCCAGCGATGCGTCGAGGCTGGCACAAACGGAAACAATCCACCGCTCGACACCGACGCTGATACTGTTCCGGACAGCAGCGACAATTGTCCGTTCGTGGCTAACACAGACCAGGCAAATAATGACGGCGATTCCGAAGGGGATGCGTGCGATTCGGATGATGACAATGATGGTGTGGCCGACACGGCCGACAATTGTGCACTGGTTGCAAACGCCGACCAGGCCGATGGCGATGGCGACGGCATTGGCAACGCGTGCGATCCCAATCCGAACGATGGGCCGACCGGTGATCTTGATGGGGACGGCGTCGTAAACAATGGTGACAACTGTCCGAATAACGCCAATACCGATCAGGCCGACTTCGATCAAGACGGCACTGGTGACGCGTGCGATGCGGACGACGATAACGACGGAGTCGTTGATACTAGCGATCAGTGTCCAAACACACCGAGCGGAACCCAGGTCAACGCCGCCGGCTGTCCCGATGCTGATGGCGACGGTATCGCTGATTCGGCGGACAACTGTCCGAATACCGTCAATGCCGACCAGGCAGACAACGACAACGACGGCGTGGGCAATGCCTGTGACCCCGACGACGACAATGACTTCGTTCTTGACGCCGTCGACAATTGCCCGTTCGTGGCTAACCCCAACCAGGCTGATGCCGATCAGGATGGAATCGGAGACGCCTGTGATGCTCAAATCGGTCCGCCCACGAATATGGACCAGTGTAAGAATGGCGGGTGGCAGTTCTTCAACTATCCGCGCACGTTCAAAAACCAGGGAGACTGCATTCAGTTTGTGAACACCGGGAAGTAACACACCGGCTCACACGTTCAAGTCTGCCGCAAAAACAACAAGGACTGAGCAGGAAATATCCTGACTCAGTCCTTCGTTTTTTGCTCGAGCCTGGCCTCTTGGGCAGACCGTTGGGGAGTGTCTTATTTTGCTTTTCTCTGTGCATGCTCTGTGGGTTCTCGGTGTCTCCGGGGGTAATTCCTTTTAAGACAATTCACCCCCAGACACAGGCAGTTCCGCAGCGTCCCACAGAGATTTTGAAATGAGACAGTCTCGACGTTACAAAATGCTTGACATCGTTGAACGTCCTTGCTAAAAGACGCACCAAGCGACGTAAATTACCTTAAATAAAACCGAAATCGTGACCTGGTTACGCTTGCCCACCTTACCCTGTCGCCCAACCCAGGCCCCGGTTCCCTTACCAAGAGGAGGTCTAACATGAGTAAGTTGAGATTAATGGCGTCCGCGATTTTCGCGGTCGCAGTGGTGGCCTGTCTCGCAATTTCGGCAACAGGCCAAACAGGAGGTAGTCTCGCAACCGTCAGCGGTGGTGGGTCAGCGGCCAGATGGGACATTACCGCTGCCAACGCCGGAGGCACGTTAACGATTAATTTTCCCGACGGCCGGTCCATTAGAAAAGTCCTCAGCGCAGGTGGCTCACCGTCCATTGCCATCGGGGAGAAGTATTTTGAGGCTCCCCCGGACGGAGTCTATTCGTACGAACTGCAACTCGCATCTGCGCCATCAGATGCGGCCATCAAAGCCCGCGGCAAAGATGACGATCCCGAAGAAGAGCGAGCCGGACGAAAGCGTCCGTCCGTTCCGACGATGACCCAATCCGGATCATTCGCGGTATTTAACGGATCGATTGTTCTTCCCGGTGGCGTCGAAGCGGAGCAGAAGCGCCCCGAGAAGGCTTCGACAGAACCGGCGACTGCACCGGCTCCCAGAGCCACGGCTTCTGCGAAAGTGGTTCAGCGAATTCGGAACAATCACCGGGCGTTCTTTATGTGGGACCAGGTGATTCCCGACGATCTAGTCGTTCAGGGCAGCGCCTGCGTCGGCTTGGATTGTGTGAACAACGAGCCCTTCAACTTTGACACAGTCAGATTGAAGGAGAACAACACTCGCATCCTATTCCTGGACACCAGTACTCAGGGTGGTTTTCCGACCAACGACTGGATCCTTAAGGCGAACGACTCCGGAGGTGGCTCGAGTTACTTCGGGATTGTCGACCATGGAAATGCGGGTACCGGCGCCGAAACCGGAACGATTATCGCTCAGTTCGATGCCGGCGCGACCGCCAACTCGCTTCGGGTCTCAAGCACGGGCCGAGTCGGGCTCAAGACAGCGACGCCAGTGCTCGCGTTGCACATAAACGAGGGGGATACGCCGGACATTCGACTCGAACAGAACGCTGGCGGCGGCTTCGGCTCGCAAACTTGGGACATCGCGGGCAACGAAGCCAACTTCTTCGTCCGCGATGTGACCAGCGGCTCACTTTTGCCGTTTCGCATTCGGCCTGGCGCGCCAACCAGCAGTCTCGACATTTCGGCCGATGGGGATGTCGGTATCGGGACCGCTTCGCCGAACGACAAACTGGACGTTTTCGGCTCCAGTGGGAATCTCGGCGCGCGCATCTCGAATAACGCCAACGCTGCCGGCGATTTCAGCGCCGTCCGGTTTTACCAGGCCGCCGGCGAGAAGGGGGTAATCTTTACTAACCAGGAGAGTATGTTTATCAGGCGTGGCAGCACAGGAGTGCTCGCGTTGAATGATTCAGGCGGCAATGTAGGTATCGGCACGTCAGCGCCGACTGACACGCTTTCGGTCAACGGTACGGCGAGCAAGCCTGGCGGTGGTGCGTGGGCGGTGTTCTCTGACCAACGCCTGAAAAACGTCAAGGGTCGCTACAGCAGCGGCCTGAATGCGGTGATGCGGTTACAGCCGCTTCGCTACAATTACAAACCGAACAACGAGCTCGGCCTGAAATCAGACCAGGAATACGTCGGTTTTGGCGCGCAGGAATTGCAGAAAGTGATTCCCGAAGCCGTGACGACGAATTCCAATGGCTTTTTGCAGGTGAACAACGATCCGATTGTCTGGACGATGCTCAATGCCATCAAAGAGCAGCAGCAACAGATCGCTGATTTGAAAGCAGAAGTTCTAAAACTACAGACCGCTGCGCGGAGACGCAGGCGATAGCCGGCTAGCCGCGATTCACCAAAGGCGCAAGAGCCGACGACATTGTTCGTTAGCACTTGCGCCTTTTTTTGTAGCTACCAGTGGAATCTGTACGAGGTTCAATTTACAAAGCGGCGAAGTTGCACGCTGATCGCGAACCCGATCGCAATGAAGGTGGCGAGCATTGAAGAGAGCCCCGCGCTCATGAGCGGCAAAGGCACGCCGATGACCGGCAGTAGACCAACGGCCATCCCCACGTTGAGGCCTATCTGAAATATCAGGCCGCCCACAATGGCCATGATTACCAGCATGCCCGTGCGGTCACGCGACCGGCGGGCATCAGTAATTAAGCGGGTAAGCAAGACGGCGTAAGCTGCGAGCAGAAGCAGACAGCCGACAAAGCCGGTGGTTTCCGCCGTCACGGCAAAAATAAAATCGGTCTGCGGTTCAGGGAGAAACTTCAAGCTGCTTTGCGAAAATTCTGTGTCGCGCGAACCGATAATTCCTCCCGCGCCGACTGTGACCATCGACTGGTATGTGTGATAGCCGAAGCCGCGTCGGTCCGCGCTCTCAGGGTCGAGGATCACGTTGATGCGTTCAAGCTTGTAACCGCTCAGGATTCCCGTTTTCACGCCCACTACGTAAGCTAATGGTGCGCCCACGATGCATGCCGCCAACACCGCGGCGACGATTCGCATCTTTATCGACGAAAGGAAGATCACAATCGCCAGCAGCGGAAGGTAGGTCAAAGCTTGTCCCGTGTCAGGTTCCAGCAGGATTAAGCCAATCGGTATCGCAAGAATGAGACAGCCCTTCGCGAACTCTTTCCAACCCAACGCGCCCGTGCGGTGCATTCCGAATACCTTGGCAAGCATCAGCACTACGGGAATCTTAACGAACTCAGACGGTTGGAATCGGCCGAGCGGTCCGGGTAATTGAATCCAGCATTGCTGGCCATTCACTTTTACGCCGATGCCGGGGATCAGCACGAGGATCAGGAGAATCAATCCGAGCAGGTAAAATATCGGCGCCAGTTCCACCAGTCTTCGATAATCGCTGAACGCAATCGCTACCATGGCAACCAGCGCGACCACCAGGCCGAGAATCTGTTTCTGCCAGTACGTTTCCGCGGGCACTGCGTTGTGAATTTGCCAGATGCCGAACGCGACGATGAGGATCGCGACCGCTGCGACCAGCCAATCGAAATCTCGAAAGGTTTTTTTCTTTAAAACTTCAACCATTGAGCTTCAATAGGACGTATGGGTCGTATATGTCCCATCAGTCTTAGCGGAGTCACCGAATTTTCAGCGCTATGTTCGTTTTCATCGCGGCGGGCTGGCCGTGTTTTTTGTTGTAGTAGACGTCGTAAACCGCGCGCACGGATGGCGCGCCGAAGCGCGAACCCAGCCCCGCGTTCTCGATCAAAGCGACGCACGCGATCTCCGGCTTATAGGCGGGAGCGTAAGAAACAAACCATGAATGGTCTCGGAATTCGCTGCCTTCTTTGCCGAGGCTGACGACCTGCGCCGTGCCCGTTTTGCCGGCAATGTCGAACCCGGGAATCTTGATTCCCGTCGCCGTTCCTCCCTCGTTGACCACGGCCCACATCGCTTGCACGACGGTCGCGTTTTGCTCGGGAGGAATGCCCAGGTCTTTCGGCTGCGGCCGATCAAAAAATCGTCCGGGGCGCGCTTGTCGCTCGCCGACCGAGCCTACCTGACGAACTTCTTTCAGCAGATGTGGGACGTACATCATGCCCTTCATGCCGATCGACGCGTGCGCGCGGATCAAGGCAATGGGTGTAATCACGTCCTGCCCCTGGCCGAACGACGCGTGAATGGTGTCGATGTCGGTCCACTCGGGTGTTTTCGGATGCAGCTTGGCTTTCAACTCGCGTGACGGCGTGATACTGACGATTTCGTGCGGCAAGTCGATGCCCGTGCGTTTGTCCAACTCGAATTCGCGCACCATCTGCTGCATTCCCTCAAGCTCCATCTTCAATCCGAGCCGGTAGAAATAACCGTCGCAGGACTTCGCAATTGCGATATGCACATTGGGCGAGCCGTGGTTACCGCCCATGCACCGCGTGTGCTTGTTGCCGATCTGGATGCCGCCCGCGCAGAGGATATTCGAGTTATCAACCGTGATATCGCCCTGTTTTAATCCCGCAATTGCCATCAGCGGCTTCCAGGTTGAGCCCGGCGGATATCGACCCTGCACCGCGCGATTGAGCAGCGGTTTGTCAGGATGATTCACTAACGCGGCGTACTCGGCGCGGCCTTCTTTAGTCGTGATGCGTTGGGAAAAAAGGTTCGGATCGAAAGTAGGCGCCGATGCGAGCGCGAGGATCTCGCCATTGTTGGGATCCAACGCGATAATCACGCCACGCCCCTGCGGCGAATTCTTGAGTTCCAATTCGGCGGCTGCCTGCAGATCGCTGTCGATGGTAATGATCAGATCCTGTCCGGGCTGCGGCTCGACACGCGATCGCTCGCTTTGAATGTGGCCGCGACTATCGACGACAACTTCGCGGTAACCATCCCGGCCCCGAAGGAACTCGTCATAGACGGATTCGATTCCATCCTGTCCGATGATGTCACCTGGCTTGTAACCCTTACTCTTGTACCGGGGATCCTCGAGCTGCTCCGGACTAATCTCCTGAACATATCCCAGCACGTGGGCCAGCACGCCGTTCGCCGGATAGCGTCGTTGCGGCGTTTCCTCAACGCGCAGCGCAGGAAGCTCGAGCTGATGCGCATCGACCCAGGCAATGTCGCTGTGGTTCGCTTCTTCTTTAATCACGATCGATTCGAACGCCGGTTGGTTTTTCACCTGGTGAAATCGCTCGCGCAACATTTGCGGATCGATGTTGAGCCCTTGGGCCAGCGGCTGAATCAGCGAATTGCGATCGAGGTGCTTGGTGTCTTCTCGCGAAAGCAGAATGTTGTAGATGGGTCTTGAGTCAACCAACAGCAGTCCGTTGCGATCGATGATCGCGCCGCGTTGCGCGGGAATCGGCAGGCGTCTGAGGCGTTGGTTGACGGCCACCTCGGCGTATTTCGCGCCCTTGACGACTTGCAGAAAGTAGAGGCGCACGGCCAGCACGGCGAGCAGCAACAACACGAGGGCCTGCACGATGCGAAGGCGAATCCTAAGGTTTTGCGAATCGTCGACGAACTTCATGGAAGCCTATTTTACTACCACTGCCGGCTGGTGGTTCTTCTTTTTCTGCCGAACAATCCGGAACTGCGACGAGCGTCGCGGCGCCGGGTTGAGAACTGGCGACGGTTTCTCGCTTTGTCACTGAAGAAATTGTCGTGCACGTAAAGCAGGAGTGTGCCCAGGACAGTTGTCGCGATTAGCTTGTACGACAGCGCCTGCGCAAACGGCATTGAAGTCGACTGTCCCAACAGCCGGTTCATGCCGAAGTAAACGAGATTATCGATGAGCGCCGCCGCCGCGAGCACCGGAATTCGCAGCAGGGTTGTGTCCAGCATGACGCGCGACGCGACGAAGTAAACGGCGTACGCCGTAAGCACTTTTGAAAACCCGCCCGCGCCCAATAACCCGCGGCTTAAAGCATCCGTGGCCAGCCCGGCGATGGCGCCAATGAGCAAAGCGTTAAGTGGCTCGCGCTGCAGCGCGAAATACACCACCATCACCAACACCAGATCAAAGGACGCCAGCGGTTGCCAGATCGCCGCCAACCCGGACGGCAGGGCGATAGCGATCAGCAGCACTATGGCAATTTTCAGTTGGCGCATGGCTGAAAGCGTGAGCAGTGAGCAGTGCGCAGTGCGCAGAGCAGTGGGCAGTGGGCAGTGAGCAGTGAGCAGTCGACTCTCATTGGTAACGAGGCGTCGGGAATAGATCGATTCAGCTTCTTCACGATTTGATTACTTGAGGAGTGTTCGATAATTCGATAGCAGGCGTCGTCCCCGCTGCCCGCCGTTCACTGCCCACCGCTCACTGCGCACTCTTCTTGTCCACGTTCGGGAGAGACTGATCCAATTCCGGAGTCTTCGTCGGGCGATACTGAAGAACTACAACTTCTTTCAAGCGATCGAGGCCGGCGCTTGGCCGGATGTGAATGACCTGGGCCTGCGTAGCAGTACCGGGCCGCAGTTCGACGACCGGCCCGACCGAGTAGCCGGGAGGATAAATCCCATCCTGGCCCGTCGTGTAAACAATATCGCCGAGCTGCACCTTCTCAAGCCCGGAAACATAACGCATGTCCAACAGCCCCTTCTCGCCCATGCCCTTGATCGACCCGACCGCGTTTGACTGGCCGAGTTGGCCCACAACGGCGCCCGTGCCCGACTGCTCATCGGTGATGAGCATGACCTGAGCACTCAAAGGGCTGGTGGAAACGATACGACCGACGATTCCATCGGCGGTGACGACCGGCATATTAATTTCAACGCCTGCCGCGCGGCCTTTATTGATGGTGACTGAGTCGAACCACAGCGACGGATCGCGAGCGATGACCTGCGCCGTCACGGCGGTGTACTGCGTCTGCTCGGTCAGCTTCAGAAGTTTTTCCAGACGGTCAGCTTCCGAGGCTTTAAGCCGCGTGTCGCGCAACTCATTCTGCATCCGTTCGACTTGCGCGCGCAGCTGCTGATTTTCGGTTGAGGCGCGCCGGAGCTCGCCGACGCCGCCGAAGAGACCTCCGACCAGGTTACCGATTGAAGATGCAGTCCACTGAAAGGGATAAGCGATGCTTTGCGCCACCGTACGAATCTTTCGCTGTTTCGTCGATTCGTCGCGCGCATCGTAGGTCATCAGCGCGAAATTCAGCGCCAGCAGCCCAAAAAACCACCAGGGGGCGCGCTGTCGAATTTCACGTTGAGTCCGAATTGCCGCCATGAAAAGCAGATGTCAGAAGTCAGACGTCAGAGATCAGCTGGTCAGTTGTCAGTGTCGGGATGCGCAAGGTCTGGCGTCGCTTTCCGACGTCTGACCTCTGCATTTACGTGCCGGTCGTTAAACTATTGTCCCATTTCACGCGCTTGAGGAGATCGAAATCTGAAAGCATCTTGCCGGTGCCCAGCACCACAGAAGCGAGCGGATCTTCGGCAAGGGAAACAGGCAAACCGGTTTCAATCGATAACCGCTTGTCGAGGTTCTTGAGCAGGGCGCCGCCACCGGTTAGTACGATGCCGCGCTCAACAATGTCCGCGGAAAGTTCCGGCGGCGTGCGTTCCAGCGCCACCCGCACGGCGTTGATGATGGTCGAAACTGAATCCGCCAGCGCTTCGCGAATTTCTTCGTCGGTAATCGTGACGGTTTTCGGAATGCCTTCGATCAAGTTGCGACCGCGAACTTCGTATGACAATTCTTCATCCAACGGAAACGCCGAGCCGAGTTCGATCTTGATCGCTTCGGCCGTGCGCTCACCGATCAGCAAATTGTATTTTCGTTTGATGTACTGAGTGATCGCTTCATCCATCTCGTTGCCGGCGACTCGCACCGAACGCGAATAGACGATGCCGCTCAGACTGATGACAGCGATGTCGGTCGTACCGCCGCCAATGTCCACCACCATGTTGCCGTGCGGCTCAGTAATGGGCAGGCCTGCGCCGATCGCGGCGGCCATCGCTTCTTCAACCAGATAAACTTCGGACGCCTTCGCGCGATACGCCGAATCTTCCACCGCGCGCCGTTCGACCTGAGTGATTTCGGATGGAATGCCGATGACAACGCGGGGGCTCACCCACGTTTTGCCATTGTGAGCTTTGCGAATAAAGTGCTGAAGCATTTTCTCAGTCACTTCAAAGTTCGCAATTACGCCGTCTTTCATCGGACGGATCGCAACGATGTTGCCCGGCGTCCGGCCCAGCATTTCTTTCGCGTCGCGGCCCACGGCTTCGACGGCGTTGGTCACTTTGTTAATAGCGACGATCGACGGTTCAGAAACGACGATGCCGCGACCCTTTGCATAAACCAGCGTGTTTGCGGTGCCAAGATCGATCGCGAGATCGCTGGAAAAAAGGCTGAAAATAGATTTGAAGGCCACTTATTACGATTTCCCTGACTGGAGTTGGAACGCCGGAAGAGGTGAGCGGTTATTTTTCCGTACCAACTTGAAGCCGTCTGACTTCGCGAGCGGGTTCTTCGAAAGCCGCAAAACTCACCGAGGGCAAACAAAGATACAACGATTCGTTCTGTAATGCTATCGGTAAATGAAACCAGCGACGAAAACTTTTGTCGCGGTGCGCGATGTTTGGACCAGGAGCGACAACTCAGCTACAACCGGTCCAGCTTTCGCTCAACCGTTCCGCGTCAGCGATAGCCGATATTGGCTGCGATTGCCATGCGGATCGAACGCAAAGACCGTCACTTCGCGCGTGCCCAGGGCGGCAGTGACCTGAATTTGAAACGCTCCGTCCGGGCCGACTAACGCTTCGCGCCCCAGTGCTGAAATCGTGGTCCCCGGCGCACCGGACCCACGAATGATGTAAAGGTCGCCGCCGAGATACGTCGTGCTGAGTCGCGTCAAGGAAACTGAACCGGAGCCGGTGCTGGGTGTGGCGACTATGAACTTCAGCGGCTCGCTCCAATCGCTTGTCTGTCCGCTCGTCGCGGTGGCGCGCACCCGCCAGAAGTAGGCTCCCGGTCGCAAATCGTTAGCACTGAATTGTGTCGCGTCCAGCCGGTCGCGTTCGATAACTTTGCCTTCCGGCACAAAAAACGGAGAGGTGGCGACTTCGACGCGATAATGCGACGCGAGTCCCGATTGCGGTTTCAACCACCGCAACGCGACATTTGCTGAGCCGTTATTGCCGACAATGATCTTTTCCAGGTCGCCAGGCTGCGCCGGGTGCGGCACTTCGAGAAGCCTTTGCGGTTTAGACATCGTTCCCGACTGGTTAAAAGAAACGTATTCGCCCGAACGCAGAGTAATGGTTTCACCGTTGCGATTCTTGTTTTGAATTGAACCCGCGTTGACGCGAATCTCTTCAGTCCCCTCGGGGTTGACGATGAAGCTGGCCGCACTCTGCGCGCCAACCTGGTTCGTAGCCTTTGGAGTTTCGACCACGTTCTTCGCGCCTTCAGTTTGCTCGTGCGTGCGCACCAGCATCTGACCACTGTCAACGACGACGTGTACGTTTGATTTCTTTCCACCATCTGAAGTCGCGTTGTCGCGAATGATGATCGTACTGTTGGGGCGCACCACTACGGTCGATCCATCCGCCATCGCAATTCGCGCGCGTCCGTCTGCTTGAGTCTGCACCGTGTCGCCGGGATAAAGTTGAGTGTCGCTGCTCGCGAGCACCACTTCACGCGTGGCGGCATGAATCACGCGCACGTCTCCTTCAAATGATTCGAAGCGCGCGCCGGCGGGCAGGTTTGTTTTTAGCGCGACGCGGTTGAAAGGGTTGCCGAATTTCCAGACGTAGAGCGCTGCCGCTGAACCCAGAAGCAGCACCACCGCGATCACAATGGCGAAGTGAACGGCGCGCTTCTGGACGATCCACCAGTCGAATTGAAAGTGGCTTGATTTTGTAGACATCGAACGACGATTGCGCGAGATGAGAGAGGCGGAAAACCCGATAAAGTCGGGATTCGAACAGCCAAACGGAGTTTAACACAGCGCTAGGAGGGGCTCAATAGATAGATTTGACCGGTTTTTGAGCCTTTTTTCTAAGGATCAGCGAACGTAGATGGGGTTCGAAAGGATCCATGGCTTACCTGTCCCAGGTGGCGGCAGCGAGTCGAGATAGACCTCAACGCGGTAAATGCCGGCAGCCGTTACGGGAAATCGCACCGTCGTCCCCGCCGATTGATCGAGGGCGACGCCGTTTCTTAGCAGGACAAAGCGGCTGGCGACAGGGGCTCTAGCGATTAATTCGAGGGGCTGAAGGTACGCAGTTTCATCGCCCATCATCGCTTGTGATTGCAGCGCACGAAAATCAAAACCCGCCGCATCGCCGAAGATGTCGAAGGAAACGTAGCAGTGCCCGAGCGACAGTGCCTCGAGCAACGATTCACGCGTGAGCGGTTTATCCTTTTGGACCAACACGTGGGTTCGAACGGTGCGAAAGCTTCGCTCATACGGATCCAACTTCACACCCACAAGCTGCCTGCCGGTTGCATCAGTGAGTCCGAAACCAACATTCGAATGCGCATCGTTGCCGCCGACGGCCACCAGTCGGCGATTGCTCGACGACATTGCCTCGTCCCAGCGTTTCAAGTCTTCCGTCGGACGCGCGAAAAAGTTTGCGAACATCAGATCGGGATAACTACGATATGACCAAAGCCCGTCAAAGAATGTTACCAACCGATTAATCCGCTTCGTGTTCGTGAAGAGGTTATAGATCTCGACACCGTCCACTGGGTTCGCTTGCCAGGTGCTCGACTCTGTTGGGTATGCCGCAAACGCTAAACCCTGATTCGCCTTTTGCTGGTCAACGACATCCTTCGTTGAGCGTCTTTCGTTAGCGTTTGGCGGAGCAGGAATTAATAGCAGTCGATCGCCGTCGGCCGTCGCCACTTCATTTCCGTTCACGAACAGAATGCCGGCATGTACTCCGCTCAACGTCATGGCCGCGGTGTCGAACTCAGCTTGCGGATGCTCGGTCATGATCACAAAGTCGAGATCGTTTGATTTCGCCGCCGCGATCAACTCTGCGAAAGTTCCGCTGCTGTGCCCGCCGAGTGCCGTGTGGACGTGAATGACGCCCTTGTAATCGATGTATTCACTCGCCGTCTCGTTTGGACTTCGCTGAGACGCGAGTTGCTGAATCGTATTCTGCAGACGCTTCAGGCGATACCGGCGATACGCAAACGGCGTCTGCGACAATGCGAGAATTACGAGCAGGGCGAGTACGAACTTGCGGCGACGGGTCATTGATTCAGGGTGCTTCGGCTCGCAGGCGCCGGAGTTGTTCGTTCAGCAATTCCCACACGCGACGGACGTGTGCTTCAGTCGTGCGGATGTTGCCGATGGAAAGCCGCAGCACCAGTTTGTCGTTGAGTTTTGTGTGCGAAAGAAAGGCTTTACCCGTCGCGTTCACGGCATGCATGACGGTTTCATTCAGGATATCCCCTCGTTTACCGGCTTCGCCTGACTGGCCACCGCCCGAATTTGCGCGAAAACAAACCAGCGCGAACGGTACGGGCGCCATCAGTTCCCAATCCCGCGAGTCTTCAACCCACGACGCGAACAGCTTTGCCAGCCGGACGTGTTCGCGAATGCGGGCGGCCAGTCCTTCGTGACCGAAGTAACGGATGATCATCCAAAGTTTCAACGCGCGAAAGCGACGACCAAGCTGAATGCCATACTCCGAATGATTGATGACGGTATTGCGTTCTGCTTCAGAAGTGCGCAGGACCTCGATCACTAACGAAAACGCGCGATGCAGGATTTCCATGTGACGGCAAAACAGTACCGACAGGTCGAAGGGTGTGAATAACCATTTGTGCGGATTCAACGTGAACGAATCCGCACGTTCGCAGCCGTCAAACAGATGCCGTAGTTCCGGGACGATCGCGGCTGAGCCGGCGTACGCTGCGTCGATGTGCAGCCAAAGTTTCTCGCGTTCACAAATATCCGCGATGGCTGAGACAGGATCGATGCTGCTGGTCGAAGTTGTGCCCACGGTGGCCACCACAGCGAATGGCAGCAACCCCTTTTCCCTGTCGTCTTGAATTGCGTTGCTAAGAGCCGATGTGTCCATGCGGAACTCGGCGTCCGCCGCAATCTTGCGCACTGAGCGCTGGCCGAGTCCCAGAGTCATCGCAGCTTTGTCGACCACAGAGTGTGCGTGCTCTGAAGTGTAGACGCGGAGAAGTGGTAAGTCGGGACGCCCGGTCATGCCGTCTTCGCGAATCCGCAAACTGAGATTCTCGCGCGCGGCCGCTAACGCATGAAGCGTCGAAACCGAAGCGGTGTCGTAGATGATCCCACCGAACGTGGGCGGCAGTCCCATCATCTGCCGCAGCCAATCAAGAGTTACGTCTTCCAGTTCGGTAGCGGCGGGCGCGGCGCGCCAGTTCAAAGCCTTCGTATCAAACGCCGCGGACAATAACTCGGCAAAAATTCCCGGCGCGGAAGTTGAGGTGGCGAAGTAAGCGAAGAATGAAGGATGGCTCCAGTGAGTGAGCGCGGGAACGATTAGCCGATCAACGTCGGCCAGGATCGCTTCCATCGATTCGCCTTTTTCCGGTGGCGAAGCTGGCAATTGCGATTTCAGTTCGCCGGGTTCGACCTGCGCCAAGACAGGCAGATCATCGATGTGTTCGAAGTAATCGGAGATCCAATCGATGAGCTCATGGCCGTGGCGACGGAATTCCTCGGCCGGCATATCGCCTAACGGTGATGCTTTCCGCCTCTCTGGCTTCGGGTCGGACATGGGCGATCAGAACCCCAGGGGCTGTAAAGGCCTTGGCTCGGTGCCTTCGAAGAACCAGCTCGCGCCGACCTTCAGCCGATGGTGCCATGTAGGCAAACGCGCGGTGTACATCGCGAAACGTGCCTGGCGGGCGAGCGGTCCGGCCATGACTTTGCCGGCTGAGAGGACCGCGGCGTGTTCCGTGCCCAGGCTAATCGCTTCGCCCAGCTCAACAAAGTGTTTCGTCTTGAGCTCGTCGCCGCTCAAAGAAGCGCGCACGTTGCGCGCGCATAGATGCGCCTGCTGCAATGCGAGCTGGGCTGTTCCGGCAAGCGTCGGCGGGACGTCCGTGAAAGAGGCGATATCGCCAAGGGTGAAAACATTTGGGTGATTGCGAACTTGCAGGGTCGGTTCGACGATTATCAGTCCGCGTTTATCCTTTTCGACTTTGAGGTTCTCAATGAGCGGATTCATGCGCACACCCGCCACCCAAACGACGTCCGCAACTTCAATATCACTTTCGCGCCCGTTGTGTTCCAGGGTCAGTACGTTCGGCGCGACTCGCGCGACGCGCGTCTGCGTGTGAATCTCGATGCGCTGTTCTAACAGCTCGCGCTCAACATGTTCCCGAATCTCGTCTCCCATACCCGGCACCAGTCGATCGGCCATTTCGATGATAATGACGCGCGGCTCACCGCGTAGCGCGCGGCGCTTCACGGCGTCGCGCAGCAGATCGGCCATCTTGGTCGCCAGCTCAACGCCACTCGCTCCTCCGCCCACGACAGCGAATGTCAGCGCTGCCCGGGTGTCCTGCGGGGCGGCATCCGGCTGAATGCGATCAAGGGCTTCGGTCAGGCGTCGCCGCAAGTGATTAGCGTCGGCGATCGTCCGAAAAGGAAGGCTGAATTGTTCGGCGCCTTCAACGCCCCAGTAATTCGTCGTTGCGCCGAGTGCCAGCACCAGCGCGTCGGAAGTCAGCGGCGCGGCGCGGCCTTCAATTGTCACCGAGCGCTGATCCAGGTCGATCGATGTGACGGCGCCACGCACCAGCTTCACGTCATCAAGCAGCTCGGAATAATTCGGTGCAATGTGCCAGGCTTCGACTTCGCCGCTCAAGTACTCGTAAAGCATCGGTTTGAAGGTGAAGTGGTCTTCGTCGCTAACGAGTATGATTTCCCCGTCTCCGGCGAGATCGAGCGCCGTAAATAACCCGCCGAAGCCGCCGCCAAGGATTAGGATTTTCGCGTCTTTTTTAGCCATTTATCCGTATTCAACCGTCCCGCAAACGAGTCGGAGATGTTAACAGACAAGCCTCCTACGGCACAGTAGGCGGCCCGGACCCTCGAACTGCCCGTGGCTGGACACTCAGGCAGCCGGATGTTAACTTCTCTGCGATATTAAATTCTTTGCGGTTTTGCCGAAGAATCGGCATTACTGCGGTTCAGGAGGCCATCTTTAAGCAGTGGCATTAGCAAAAGAAGCGAAGGAAAAAATCGTCACCGATTTTCGGACGCACGACAGCGACACGGGGTCACCCCAAATACAAATCGCGCTCTTGAGTCAGCGTATCAACGAACTCACCGAGCATTTCAAGACACATAAGAAGGACAATCATTCGCGGCGCGGCCTGTTAAAGATGGTCTCGCATCGTCGAAGTTTGCTCGATTACTTGAAGAAGACGAACATACAGCAGTACCACGAAGTCGTCGGACGACTGGGCCTGCGTCGTTAATCGTTAGTCGAAAACAACCTAAGGAGAGATTCGACTCTCCGGTAGAACAAGCCCGCGCCATTCGAAGGCCTGCGACCGAGCCGAACGTGACGGCGATATCGAGGAGACAGGCGGCGCGAAGCACAAACAAAACCGAAAGGCGGCAAGAGCTTCACGGGTAAAGGCTCTGCCGCCTTCATTTTTATTTGGAGCGCTGACTTGCCGGCGCTTTCCAGCGGCGGCCGAGTCGCCGTCCTCCAAAGTAACCAAAGTCGCAGCGGATGAGACGTTGCGTGACTGGCTGATACCAGACGCCAGCCGTCGTCAAAAGGAGACGATCAAAAATGACAGTCAAAAAGTATTTGAAAGAATCAATCAGAGTCGGCGATCGCGATTTCACCGTAGAAGTAGGTCGCGTTGCCAAACAGGCAGACGGATCTTGTGTGATTCGTTATGGAGACACGATGTTGTTGTGCGCCGCCGTCGGCGCTTTGACGCCGCGTGAAGGGGTAGATTTCTTCCCGCTCACCGTCGAGTATCGTGAAGCGTTCTTTGCGGCGGGCCGCATTCCCGGCAACTATTTCCGACGCGAAGGCCGGCCCAATGAAAAGGAAGTCATTACCTGCCGGTTGATCGATCGGCCTTGCCGGCCGCTTTTCACCGAAGGTTATCGGAATGAAACTCAGGTGGTGGCCTCGGTCATTTCCGCTGACCCGGAAAACAATCCTGATGTTTTGGCGATTACCGGCGCGTCCTGCGCGCTTTACCTTTCCGACATTCCATTTCCGAACCCGATTGCCGGCGTGCGCGTTGGCTTGATCGACGGCCGGTACGTGGTGAATCCGACTTACGCCGAGATTCGCGAATCAAAACTCAACCTGATCGTGGCCGGCACGGAAGAGGCCATCGTCATGGTCGAAGCGGGCGCCGACGAAGTTTCCGAGGCCATCATGGTCGAAGCGTTGATGTTGGCGCACAAGGAAATCAACCGGCTGTGCCGTTGGCAGAAAGAACTTTACAAGGCCCTCGGCATTGAGAAGCGCGCGGTTGAGCCGCCAGTCTTGAACGAGGAAATGGTCGGCGAAATCGAAAGAAATTACGCGGACCGGTTACGGGCCGCCCTCGACACGACGGGCCAGGAAAAACGGTCGAGTTATGCCGCCGTCGATGCGCTGAAAAAGGAAGTAGTCGAAGGTTATCCGGCAGACGAACCCGAAAAGCGGCAGATGTCGAAGAAAATTTTCGACCATCTGAAGGAGAAGATTTTCCGCGACGACATTCTGAATCATCGTCGCCGACCGGACGGCCGTCGCTTTTCAGAGATTCGGGCCATCAACTGCGAAGTTGGTTGGCTGCCGCGGACTCATGGCTCGGCGCTGTTTACGCGCGGCGAGACCCAGGCGTTGGTCACCACCACGCTCGGGACGAAAGAAGACGAACAGTTCATGGACGATCTCGAAAAGGGCGAGATCAAGCGACGCTTCATGCTGAACTACAACTTCCCGCCCTATTCAGTAGGCGAAACGGGACGCTTCGGCAGTCCGGGTCGGCGCGAAATCGGCCACGGCGCACTCGCACGTCGCGCGCTCGAGGCGGTCCTGCCTGACGACACGACGTTCCCGTACACGATCCGGCTCGTTTCTGACATCACCGAATCGAACGGTTCATCGTCGATGGCTTCGGTCTGCGGGGGCGCGTTGTCGATGATGGATGCGGGCGTGCCGCTGAAAGCATCCGTCGCAGGCGTGGCGATGGGCCTTGTCATGGAGGGCAACAAGTACGCGATTCTGACGGACATCGCCGGCGCCGAAGATCACTACGGCGACATGGACTTCAAAGTCGCCGGCACGCCCGACGGAATCACGGCGTTGCAGATGGACATCAAGATCACCGGTGTTAATGCCCAGATCATGGCTGAGGCGCTGGAGCAGGCAAAGAAGGGTCGTCTGTACATTCTCGGCCTGATGGAGCAAGCGCTGCCCGAGGCACGTGCCTCAATTTCGGAGCATGCGCCGCGCATCATCAAGATCAAGATCAATCCGGACAAGATTCGCGACGTCATCGGACCAGGCGGCAAGGTCATCCGCGCTTTGGTTGAGGAAACCGGCGCAAAGATCGATGTCGAAGATGACGGCACCGTCTCAATTGCGACTGCGGATGGGGCGGCGGCTGAGGCTGCGGTCGCTCGAATTAAGGGCCTGACCGCTGATGCCGAAGTCGGCGCCACCTACGTCGGAACGGTGAGCCGCATCGTTGATTTCGGCGCCTTCGTCGAAATCTTCCCCGGCACTGACGGCCTGTTGCACATCTCGGAAATCGCCGACCGGCGCATCCGCGACGTGCGTGACGAGCTGAAAGAAGGCCAGCAAATCATGGTCAAGTGCATCGGCAAGGAAGGCAACAAAATTAAGCTTTCCCGCAAGGCCGTCCTCCGTGACGAAGCCCAGCATGCCGACGCTGCCAGCGGTCACGAGTAATCCTAAACTCCCTCTCCCGCTGGGAGAGGGCCGGGGTGAGGGAGCGCAGCTTTAGCGACAGAGGAAAGACCTATTTTTCTTTTTTAGTTTTCGCGCTAAGCCCTCACCCTAACCCTCTCCCAGCGGGAGAGGGAACCTCACGTTCACCCGCTCTTATTTTGTGGCGTTTTTTCCTCCGTAAGTCCTTCCCGAAACTGGAATAGCCCCGACATTCACCCTGTTTTCTTAAAAGGAAAACAAGCCCCTTTGGGTTTTGCAGGCTTGTACCCGCAGCAGGCTGCCTCGCTGTGTCTCAAAAAATGACCAAATTTCCTAATCCGAGTGCCTGAGACAAACGCAGCCGAAGACTTCAGGAGGGAGTTGCCTAACCAATGAGAGGTCGTATTTTCCGCCAATTTAGCACGGTCGCCAGCCTTTTGCTGTTGGTCGCAGTGCCCACCCAGGCGAGTCCAATCAAATTTGCCGATGTCGTAAACGTCATGGGCGACCTGCACCGCGGTCATCAGACCGAACAGTTGCGGTTGCGGGTAACACAAGACCCCGCCGCCCCTTTGAACGTCCGCAGTAACGTCGCGACGTCAAACGCAACGGGCGTTTCACCCGCCACGGATGAAAATGTCGTCACGGCTTCGAACGAACTGGCAGCAACCGAGAATTCCAGTACAACCACTTCGCTGGTGGCCGGGACCGACATCGCGCCGCAACAGCCGCAAGGTGACGTGCAGGTCTTCGACCAGGATCAGGTCAGTGGTACGATTTGCGACTGTGGCGAGATTCCGGCCGTGGGTGGCGGCTTTCCCAAGTGGCCATTCCTTCTGTTAATTCCTCTCGTTTGTCTGACGGGTATCTGCTTCGACGACGATGAGAAGAAGAAGGTTCCGACACCGACGCCTACTCCGGAAGTGCCCGAGCCGGCTTCGCTGTTGCTGTTGGGTTCCGGCATCGCGGCCCTAAGCGCTGGCGCGCGCCGCCGTTACGCGAAAATGAAAGCGGCCAAAGAAGCAGCGACCATGGCGGAGGTGTAAAGATGACTAAGAAAAACTTCATGGTCACCCCAATGTTTAAGTTTGCAATCACCGCAATGATTGCGCTGGCGTTCGCCCTGGTTTGCACCTCGTCAACCGCTTATGCGAAGAAACGAGTGAAGTACGGCACGCTTGAATTCTCGACAACCCCCGCCGGCATGCCGATTAGCATTGACGGCCGGCCGGAAGGCACGACGACGACTGACGTTCGCGTTCTTCAGCTTGAGCCCGGCCGTCACACGGTCGAGATCACTCTGCCGAATGGCGGACGCTGGGTGCGGGACTTCGAAATTGAACGCTCGCGACGTCTTTGCCTTAACCTGAATTTCATCCCGAAGAAATACACGGTCACCACGTCTCCATGCCCCTATCCGGTAATCGTTTCCTCGCCACCGACAGTTGACGATGGCGATCTGATTACGTTTGCCGCTGACGTTTCTTACAGCGGGACCGCGCCATTGAATTACACATGGACCGTTTCGCCGGCTGAAGCGCGGGTAGTTAGTGGCGCCGGCACGCCGACGATCACAGTGGATTCCACCGGACTCGGGAATCAGCGGGTCACGGCGGTCCTGGTTGTTGATGACGGGTCGGGTGAACCGGCTTGCCGTCAAACGGCGCAGGCTGCAACGAACGTGACGAAAAAGGAAATCCCGGTGCCTGAATGCCGCATGTTCGATCAGTTCCCGTCGACCGCTTTCGATGACACGAAAGCTCGTCTCGACAACCTGGGGATCGAGCTGCAAAACAGTCCGGACATCACGGCGTACATCTTCGTCTATGCCGGCCGCACGAGCCGCGTGGGTCAGGCCGATGCACTCGGACGGCGCGCGATGGACTATATGGTCAACGAGCGTGGTGTAGATTCACGGCGCATCAACATGATCAATGGAGGCTACCGCGAGGAAGACTACATTGAAATCTGGGTCTGCCCGCCGGGAGCGAAAGCACCGCAGCCTTCGCCCACCGTGCAGCCCGGTGACGCGCAGCCAAGTGGAGAACGGACGCGGCCCCGACGCCCGCGCCGCCCGCGAGGTGAGTAACAGAGCGCCCTTGAACGTGGGCCATTCGCGAAGGCAGGTGACGACGCCCCCCGTTGTCACCTGCTTTTGCTTTTGACCTGCAGTTGACGGTATTTCCAGCGCTGTGCTAAGAATCTCAGTGCAGTACCCCCCTTTTTACCAACCCCTAGCAATTAATTAGTTCCCCCGCGGAGGCTAACTATGGCTGACGACAATGGCGGAGGAAGCGGCAGCACCGGTGTGGTTGCGGTGTTGGTGATTTTCCTGGTCGTGGTGATTCTGGCCGTGCTGGCCTGGCGCGGTGGCTGGTTCGGTGGCCGAAAGACGCAGGTCAACGTCAACGTGACTGTGCCTCAACAGCAGCAACCAGCGGCGCCGCGATCGTCGCCGTAACTTTCTGGCAACTCAACTCTAATTTCGGGAGGAACTTTAAAAATGGCTGATGATAATGGTGGAGGCGGTAGCAGCGTAGGCGTTGTTGCCATCCTCGTAATTTTCTTAATTGTAGTCGTGGCGGTTGTTTTCGCCTGGCGCGGCGGCTTGTTCGGCGGCAACAAGACGCAGGTCAACGTCAACGTTTCGGCACCGAGTCGCTAGATTTTTTCTCGAGCTACTTAGGGCTGTCGAGCAAGCGCGAAGGATCGGTTGTCTTGGTCAGTTCGTCGAGGTTGAGGCGAACTGAGCCACCGGCGTCTGAGAATACTGCCGCGGCCTGGGCGCGACGTTGCCGGAATAGCAGAAATCCGAATACGCCGCCGATCGCGAGGCAAGCGAGCAGCGAGATGCCTGAACTCTTAACCACAGCGATTAGAACGCCGGCTGAAGTTTCCGCAAAATAGCGCTGCAGCTTGTCAGCCATAGTCGGGTCTTCTCCCAACCACTGCACAAGCTTTTCGTACCGAACCTGGTCTATGAGCTGGTTCGCGGCAGCTTCGTTCGTTCCGTTGAAGACAAAGACTGAGTAATTTCCAACGCGCCGGTAAGCGGTCGGTACGGGTTGCGCCTGACTCTTCAACTCCTGAATCTTTGCCGCGATTCGCTGATCGTTCTCGACCGAAAAATGCGGCGTGCTGAATTCCACGATGACGAGTTGCCCTTGCGCGTAATTCGCCGCGACCGCTTCCGTCCCACCTTCAAAACTGACTGAATCCAGCACCGGCTGATTTACGACGCTCAGCTTCAGATCGTCGAGCGTGACGCTGTACCTCGCGGTCTTGCCGGCCGTTTCCCAATTCGGAAGGTGCTTGACAAGGATGGGGGTGTCATCCTCAGCCGTCGCGGGAACAACAGGCTGCGGCTGCGCGACCGCAAACGCGGCCACAATCATCGTGAATACCACTGCAAACACAAACCTGCGCACTTTAATTACCTCAGCCAGACCGTTTAGAACCCGCCATCAGTGCGATGTTCCCGGAACGTGAAGAGTTGCGAGTCTCGCCGGTTTGAGTTTAATGCCAGCGACGCAGCTCGCGCAAAAGCAGATCGGCGTAATGACGAGGATTGTTGATGTTCTTCAGGACGGTCGAGCCGCCCAGCTCGCTCGCGTTGTCGATGACGACGTCTCCGAAACCGAGGATCCTTTGCGGAATCGACGCAGAAACGGTGACGTCCTGAATCTTTGAAAGCGGCACGTTGCGCGTCGTCCGCGCGATTAAACCGTAATCGATTTCGATTTTAGAGTCAGTCAGCGTGTAACGAAGCATGTTGCGCCTGATGTGGTAGTAAGCCGGAATCAGGAGAAGTGCGAGCGCGATTGGCAGCGATAAATAAATCGGGATATCGATGAAGCTGACCATCGCAAGCAGAATGGTCAACACTATCGCGCCGACGATTGCCGCGACGTAGCCAATCTTCACGAACAGAAGAGTAGGCCGAACAGTGAAGACCACATTTTCGATATCGTCATCTTCGGCATACCTTTGGGGTGCGGCCGGCGCCGCCGTTCTCGCGATCCTGGTTTCTTCCGGGTCGCGCACGCCTGTCCCGCAGTTCTTGCAGAACCGGCTGTCTGAATCGAGGAATGAACCACAAGTTGCGCAGCGCATCTTTATTTTGGCTCCTGAGCAGCGCTAATCATACATAAGGCGACTCTTTCTCCAAATACGAAACGAGGCGACGTCCGGTTCGACATCGCCTCGTTCAGGATAGTTTGAGACTTAAGATTTGAGATCCAGATCTCAGATTTCAGATTTCAAATCTCAGATCTCAAATCTCAGATCTCAGATCTCAAATCTCAGATCTCAGATTAGCGGCTACTGCGTCATCAACTGCAACCGACCGTCAGGCAGGCGGACAGTCAAAATGCTGGTTTCATAGATCGTCAGCGGCGCCGCCTGCTTCGAGTTTAATTTTGCCACTTGCGAACGCGACACGGTCGGCGCGTAGATCGCGGCGTTCGGGTCGCGCAGCAAATTGTAGCGGCGCGAGATGCGTCGCACGTATTCCTGGGTTTCCGCATAGGGAGGAATGCGCCATCCATACTTGTCGACCGCGCCTTCACCGGCGTTGTAACCGGCCAGCGCCAGCGACAAATTCCCTTCAAATCGATTCAGCAGCCACTTCATGTAGCGCGAACCGGCGTCAATGTTCTGCTTCGGATCAAAAATATTCGTAACGCCGAAGCGCGCCGCCGTTCCCGGCATCAACTGCATTAAGCCGCGCGCACCCTTGTGCGAGATAGCCCGCTGCTTAAAGCTCGATTCCTGATGCATGACTGAATAGATCAAAAGCGGGTCCAGCCCGTGACGCGTCGCCGATTCCATTATGTAGCCGTCAACCTGCGCATTTCCCGTCGTGAAGCCGCGTAGCGACGCGACGCTTCCAGCCGTCACTGGTTCAAATGACAGCGACGTCCGCTGAACAGACGCTGAAGGCTGCGTGGCGTCCGTGGCAGTTGAGGCGACTCCGGACCGCTTAGAACGGGGTGCCGTATTGAGCACGAGCGGCTGGGCCCTCGGCGCTTCCTGGATCTTGATTCCGTTGGAAGTATCAAAATTGTCGAAGGAATAGGCAGCGTTTTGGGCAAAAGCGGCGGGCGCCGTGAAAATTACGAGAACTACGATAAAGGGGAATCTGCGTTTCATTGGGATGCTTCGGCTGGCTTAGTGGCAGGCCTTGGAGATTTTCCGCATTTCGCGGACAACCGATACTACCAAAGTGTTAAAGATTTGCCAACCATTTTGGCAAGAGTGGTGCACAACGGCCATGACTGCCCAAATACGGCGTAAATAGTGATGTAAAAAAACTTGCGTTGACATGGGTAGTATCATGGCGCCTCATTTTCTGAGGGTTTCCGGCTTTATCAACCTTGCGTCCTTTTCGGACGCCTCCCAACCTAAGGAGAAAAGACATGAAGAAACTCCCGTCACTAATTCTCTTAGTCGTCTTGTTGTGTGCGGTGACTGCGGTTGCCCAAAACACAAATTCCGGCACCACATCGAACACTTCGACCGCCAATGCCAATAAGCCGAAGCGCGGCCCCGTTTTTCGCGCCAGTGCCGACCAGATCAAGCAGGCGCAGGCGCTTCTTAAGCAGCGTAATTTTTATGCGGGCGAGGAAACAGGAAAGCTCAGTCCTGAGACTCGGGCTGGCCTCAAGCTGTATCAGGCGGCCGAAGGATTGAAGGCCACTGGGACGCTAAACAAGGTCACCCTCGTGAAGATGGGGATCACCCTGACCGACAAACAAAAAGCAATGTAAGTGGCCCGCCAGAAGCCCGCAGCATCGGTCATGCGCGGGCTTCTGACCTTGCCTTACTTCGTGCGGACGTTCTCTGCGCCGATGTCTTCGAGCAGCGTTTCGAGCTTCTCGACGTCATCGTCGGTTCTTGCCTCAACGCCGAGCAAAATTCCGCCACCGCGCACGTCGGTGTCATAGACCTTTGCCCGGTGCTCTGGAATGCCCGTGCCGACGAGCAGACCAACCAATCCGCCGGTCGCTGCGCCCGCACCTGCGCCGGCCAACGCCGCCGCAATTGGTCCCGCGACAACTAACCCGAGACCGGGAATCGCAATCGCAGTTCCCACTCCGACAATCGCCGCCAGAACGGCGCCTACCGTGCCACCGATTGCGCCGCCAATCCCCAGGCCATCAGCCGCGTGCGACTTTGCCTGCACCGCGAACTCTTTGTTCCTGGTTGCATCCGACATCAGGACGCTGATGTCGTCACGCGCATATCCGCGCTTGATCAGTGCATCCACAGCCGCTTCGGCCGCCGCGCGGGTTTTAAAAAAGCCAGTGATAAAAGTCTTTGCCATAGTTTTGCTCCTTCGCTATTTGCATCAACTCGCCGCCATGAGTTTGAGCGCCGGAGAGAAACGGACTCGCTCGATCAAGCTGGTCGAGAATTAAATTTCGGGGGAATTGATTGTTACCGAGGGGGTAGAGTTATCTTGCGTCAGTGATGCGCGGGGTGTCAAACGTCGCCTACGCGGCCCGGATTGCGTTGAGAAGTTTCTCTAACTCGGTGGGAATCGGCGAAGTGAATTTCAACCGCTGGCCGGACTTTGGGTGGGTAAACCCAAGCTTCTCCGCATGAAGAAACTGGCGGTCGAGCTTGCCGATCTGGCTGCGAAGTACCGGATCGGCGACCGTATTGTCGCGGCCGCTGCCATAAGTTTCGTCGCCGACCACCGGGTGTTTGATCCACGCGAGGTGCACGCGAATCTGGTGAGTCCGGCCGGTCTTTAATTCAACATCGATTAGCGTAAACCGGTTGAATCGTTCACGCGCGCGATAAATCGAAAGTGCGGAACGGCCCCCTCGCACAATCGCCATGCGGGTGCGGTGACGCGGGTCGCGCGCGATTGGTTCGTCGATCTCGCCTCGATCACTTTTCAACTGTCCATGCACCAGCGCAACGTAAGACTTGAAGACCTCGCGCACCCGGAACTGCTCACCCAAATTTTCATGCGCCGGTTCCGTCTTCGCCGCAACCAGCAAACCCGAAGTGTCTTTGTCGAGCCGATGAACGATTCCCGGGCGTGCGACACCGCCGGCCGTTGAGAGGTTTTGAAAATGAAAAGCCAGCGCGTTAGCTAACGTCCCGGTCTTAGCTCCGGCGCCCGGGTGCACAACTATACCGGCCGGTTTGTTGAGGACGATCAAATCATCGTCTTCGTAAACGACGTCGATGGGAATGTCTTCGGGGAGGAACGACGTCGTGGGCAGCGCCGTCAGTTCCGCTTCTATTTCGTCATTGGCTCGGAGTTTGTAAGAAGCTTTTGCGGCGCGCCCGTTGACCAGCACGTCACCGTCTTCAATCAAGCGCTGAAGACGTGCGCGGCTCCAGCCTTCGATGCGCGAGGCGAGGAACGCATCAAGTCGCGCTCCCACGTCTGTTTCGGGGACGCTGAAGATGAAGGAGGACTCAGGTTCAGAGTTCAAGCTTTAGCGGGATGGATTACGGTTTACACGGGGTGATGGCCGCGTTCGTCTTCAGACGATCGGCGATGAACTTGTCGACTTCCGCTTCGATCAGTTCGCCATTCACGACAAACGCTTTCTCGGTCAGAAGGTCACCGCTTGAATTGCACTTCGCCGGATCGAGAAAGATGTTCCAGGGCGAGCCCCATTTTCGCGTGTCGCCGGTCAGTTGCCGGTATGCGTAATGCGCCGTCTTGTCGCGATCCTCGCGCAGTTCAGACTCAACCACAACGGGATATGGCGCGCCATTGGGACCGAAGTAAGTCTTAGACTCAGCAGCCGGTGCGTACTCGCTGACGGCGACGATCTCAAAACCCTGCGACTTGTATTTGTCGTAAAGCCGCGCTGCGACTGGTGCTTCGTTGCGCCAGTTCGGACACCAAGGCGCGAAATAGAGCACCATCACGAGCTTCTTTCCATTCATCAATGAACGAAGGCTCACCGGCTTGTTCGTGACCAGATCATTGAGAGTCCAGTGCTTGTAATTGACGGTCTTCTCAACGATCGGAGCGAACTCGTTGTTCTGTGCGTGCGCTGCCGTCGCTGTCAGGATCAAAGCTGCGAAGATTAGTACTGCTTTTTTCATGAAATCACACCCCGGGTTAGTTGCTCGCTTGGGCCGACTTTACCGTCTCGTCCAACAAAGGTTTTACAGCAGACTCGAAGACTTCCCGCGACTGTGGCCCGAAGAATGTCTTACGAATGCGGCCTTCGCGGTCAAGAATATGAGTGACCGGCAGACCCGGCCCGTTCAGAAACTGGTTACCAATTTCTTCGGCACCGCGCACGATCGTGTAATCCTGCTTAACATCTCGTTGGAAACTTTGAATTACGTCAGGCGTGTCGAGAGGTGAAACGGACGCCCCTACGACCGAGAGACCGTGCTGCTCAAGCTCACGCTGCAGCTGGTTAAACTCAGGCATCTCGGCGCGGCACGGGACGCACCAGGTAGCCCAGAAATTCAAAATCACAACGCGGCCGCGCAGATCGGTAAGGCGGAAAGCGCTGCCATCCAGTTTCGTGAATTCCACGTCCGGGGCCGTCCGGGCTCCCTGAATGTCATTCGAATTCGCCTGCCCGGTATCGCGCAATTTCAGACGCGACTCCCAATCGGGCAGCCAGGCCGCGAGCCGCGCGCTGTTCAGGATCGTCACCTTGTTGCTGATTATCAGCAGGCCAATCAAGATCAGCACGATGCCCGAAACCACTTCGACCTTGTGCAAATGACGCCGAAACTTTGTGTAGAAACCCAGAAACTGGTTGATGCCCAGGCCGGTTACCAGAAACGGCACGGCCAACCCGGCGGAATAAAATGCTGACAGAATCAGTCCGCCCTTCCAGCCGCCGGTCGTCGCAGCCAGGCCGATGATTCCACCGAGAATGGGGCCGATGCAGGGCGTCCAGCCGGCGGCGAAGGCGATGCCCAACATCAAAGAACCCCAGATGCCCCGTGACTCTTCGCTCTTGAACTGGCGCGTGTCCCGGTAGAGGTACTTGATCTTTAAAAGTCCGATCAGGTGCAAACCGAAAACGATGATCACTAAACCGCTGATGATCCGCACCCAGAAGTTTCCGAAGATTGCTGAGCCGATATACCCGGCGGTCGCGCCCAGGGTGAGAAATATCACGGAGAGGCCCGCGTTAAAGGCGAGCGAGTTTGCGATCACTGCGCGACGCGAATTCGCAGCGCCCTCTTTCAAGTGGTCGACGCTGACGCCCGACATCAAAGAGATGTAGCCCGGCACCAGCGGCAGAACGCACGGCGACAAAAACGACAGCAGTCCGCCGACAAACGCGATCACGATATTAAAAAGCGATATTCCCATTTCTTTGATAAGCGAGGACAGTGTCCCAAACCGGAGCGTTAAATTCAAATATGGTCAGGGATTCATTCCATTCGCGTCATTCTTCCGCAGTTTATCGAGACTCACGCGCGCCGCTTTGCGAACATCTTCGTTTTCATCCGCCAGCATCTCGCGCAATAACGCGATGGAATCCTTAGAGTTCACCTGGCTGAGCCGTTCAGCAATTCGTACTCGTACAAGCGAATAAGTATCGTTCTTCATCGACAGGAGGAGATTGTACGCGCGCGCATGTTTACTGGCAGCAAACGCCTCAGCCACTGCGAGGCGGGTGTCATCAACCTGGCTGGTCATCACTTTTTCCAATGCGTCAATCGCCCGATCATCATCAAACGTGGACAGCGCCCAGGCTGCTTTCGCGACGATAATCTGTTCGTCACTCCACTCAGGCTCAGCGCCGAACTTTTCCATCGCTGCCGCAAAGTGTGGAAGCGTTCGTTTGTCCTTCACATAGTAACCAAGCATCGAGGCAGCTTCCCGGTTCTTCTGGTTATCTTTTTCGAGCATCACCGCCCCGAGTGAGTTGATCAGCGCGCTCGTTTGTTCACTGTCGTTTGCGACGACGTTAAGAGTGCGGCTGAGGCGCGCCTTAAATGACGTCGGAACAGATTCGGCAGTGTACGCACCGACTCTTAGATTCCTCTCGACCGTTATCTCGTAAGATCCGGCATCTTCAAACGTGGCCCAATGCGGCAAATAGAGACGGATGTCGTAGGTCTTGCCGGCGGGAATAATTCCGCAGCCGCTAAAGCCACCAAACCCCGGGCCCGCGTCCGGCTGAGGGACCGCCTTCGCGTCTTCACGCACCACTGAAACTTTGAAACTGTTGGGCCGTCCAAGCTTGTTTCGATAGTCGCCGCCGATTCCGACACACAGATCGCGCGACGAGAAACTCTTGAAGTGGAACGACATGTACATGGGTTCCGAAAGCATGATGGTGTCCTTGTCCAGCTCGAGACTCACTTCAAAGAGGTCACCTTCAGACGTGGTGAAGGATTGCGAGGGAGTGGTTTGCGCCTGAGCAGCAAACGGCGCCACGGCAAAAACAAGAAAGATAAGCTTGAAAAGAGTTATTCGGGCCGTTCTGTGAGTGCTCATCTTAAAACTTCGCTTGCCTTGAGGTCGGATGATTCCGAGGAGATGTGGGCATGTTAAGTCGCGGGTACGGCGCTGTCAAAAATTGCTTAGGCCACTTAGCTTCATGCGGCGGTGAAGACGTGTGCAGGACGAAAACGACTTGGTGAAAAGGCTTCGAGATTGCGACCCGGTGATCGAGTAATGATCATGTTTGCTATGCAGTCGGCAGTAACCGGAGCCAGCAGGATCCCGTTTCGGTAATGACCGGTGGCGTAGAACAAACCGTCAATGTCGCCCGCCGCACCGAGCACCGGTAGATCATCCGGCGCATGCGGCCGGAAACCCGCCCATGAGTCCACAATCGCGGCCGATTCAAGTCCCGGAGCGATCTCAAAAGCCATCGATTTGATCGAGACCGCGCCTTCATCCGTCACGCGTTTGTCGAATCCCACGTGTTCGCTGGTTGAGCCCGCGAGCAGATGGCCATTGCGTCGCGGCACCAAATATCCGCGCGAGCTATAAATCACGTGACGCGCAAGCGGCGGGTCGTTTTGGAAACAGAGCATCTGCCCGCGCACTGGTTCAATCTGAACTGCCGCTGAATTCGTCGCTGAGGTCTTGAGAGCAGACGTCCAGGCGCCGGCGGCAATGACGACGATGGGCGCGGCGATGAATGTTCTTGCGCTCTCGCCTCCCAGCGAGCGGGGAACCGAATTTGAATGGCCACTTTCGATACCAGTCACGCGTCCATCTTCGATTCGAACCGATCTGACTTCGCAGTTCGGGATTAGCTGAACCCCGAGTTTCTGGTTAGCCCGAATGAGTGCCGAAATCAGTCGTCGATTATCGACCTGCCAGTCGTCGGAAAAGCGAAGCGCGCAACAGACACGCGACGCGATGTTAGGCTCTAAATGCCTCGCGTCTTTACCGTCTAGCCACTCGACGCGCAAACCGGCCCGCGTCTGCCAATCATAACGGCGCCGCATCTCTTGTTCGTCAGTTTCAGTGAAACCGACGTACAGCGTGCCGGTTTGCTCGAGCTGAACATCAATCCCGGTTTCGTCCTGAAGTGCGCGGGCAAAGGCAGGGTAAAGATCACGACTCGCACTGGCGAGTGCGAAAAAATCATCAACGCGATCAGCTTCAACTTGAGGGGCGAGGATTCCGCCCGCCGCCCACGATGCTTCCTTGCCGAACTCGCCGCGTTCGATCACGGTCACGTGACGCACACCGCGCAGTGCGAGTTCGCGCGCAATCGACAATCCGATAACGCCGCCGCCGACGATTAGGGCATCAGCAGACGGCTTTGCTGGAAATGGTTCATTCAGAGACACAGAAGTTCGTAGTCAGTTGTCAGTTCGTAGCTGAAGCTTTATTCTGCTTTGGTTAGCTGAAAAATCGTAAAGAAGAGGTTGGTGGTTCTGCTCACTGCCCACTGCTTACGGCTCACTACTTATGGCGCATCGTATCACACTGATTCCAGGCGATGGCATCGGCCCCGAAGTCGCTTCCGCCGTTGTGCGCATCATCGAAGCTTCCGGCGTCCCGGTCGAGTGGGAAAAGCATGTCGCCGGACAGGAAGCGCTGGATAAGTTCGGAAAGACGCTGCCTGACGAACTGCTCGAATCGATCAAACGAAACAAAGTCGGATTGAAGGGCCCCATCACGACGCCCGTGGGAAAGGGTTTCACTTCAGTCAACGTCGGTCTGCGCAAGGCGCTCGATCTCTTTGCCAACCTGCGTCCGATTCGGGCGTTGCCGAATGTTCCGTGTCGCAATCCCGAACTGGATCTGGTAGTCGTGCGCGAAAACACCGAAAGCCTCTATTCGGGTCTGGAACACGAAATCATTCCCGGCGTGGTCGAGAGCCTGAAGATCATTACTGAGAAAGCTTCAACGCGTATTGCGAAGTTCGCCTTCGACTTTGCCCGGGATGAAAAGCGAAAGAAGATCACCTGCACGCACAAAGCCAACATCATGAAGATGTCCGACGGGCTCTTCCTGAAATGCTTCCGCACCACCGCGCAGGATTACTCTGACATTGAATCGGCCGATATGATTATCGACAACGCGGCGATGCAGCTCGTGATGCGGCCTGAGCAGTTCGACATCCTCCTGTGCGAGAACCTTTACGGCGACATTGTTTCCGATTTGTGCGCCGGCTTGATTGGCGGTCTCGGCCTGGTTCCCGGAGCGAACATTGGCGAGAAGGGCGCGGTGTTCGAAGCGGTGCACGGTTCAGCTCCTGACATCGCTGGAAAGGGAATCGCCAATCCGACAGCTTTGCTGCAATCGGCGATTCTGATGCTGCGTCACATCGAAGAACGTGCCGCGGCGGAGAAAATCGAGCGCGCGATGCTGGCGGTCTTCGAAGAAGGAAAAGTTCGCACGCGCGACGTGGGCGGCTCAGCCAGCACAAATGAGTTCGCCGATGCGATCATCGCGAAGATGAAATAGCCCGGCGCCTGTGTAACATCCCAATCCTCGATTGTCCGACAAGCGTTCGCTGCGGCTTCGCAATCGAAATGTCTTAATAACGGCCTAACCGCATAAATCAGCGAAACTGAGGGCTTAATTCAAGCGAAGTCTGCAAACCGTGCATGCTTCTCGTTGGCATTAGGCTTGCCCAACGTTTCAGCATGAGACACAAAGCTATTTGCCAACTCTTGTTTATCGCTTTGGCTCTCCCCATCACTTTTCTTTCATTCGCATCGTCGTCCGCGAACGCACAGGCTTCGAAAACGACGACGCCGCAACTTTCAGCCGTCGACAAAGCCGCGGTACAGCGTTTTGAGCAGCGCGTGAAGGACTATATGAAAGTTCGCAATGCCGTAAAGGCTAAGTTGCCGAAA
Source organism: Pyrinomonadaceae bacterium (assembly GCA_036277115.1). Classification (NCBI taxonomy): domain Bacteria; kingdom Pseudomonadati; phylum Acidobacteriota; class Blastocatellia; order Blastocatellales; family Pyrinomonadaceae; species Pyrinomonadaceae bacterium. Next base: position 402,641 of record DASUNM010000023.1, on the reverse strand, counting down.
CTTTCAAAGGACGCCACGCCGGCGCAGATCGAGAGCTATCGCGAGAATCTTGAAGCCGGAGTCCGCAACGCGCGGTCCGGCGCGAAACGCAGCGACATCTTTAACCACGACGGTTCGGATTACATTCGCCGAACCTTGAAGACAAATTTCGTGGGTCGCGATCGCGTTGAACTGCGTGAGATCGTTTTCGACGGCGAAACCGCAGGCGTGAAAGTGCGGGTGAATTATCCTTATCCGGAACCGGCCGAGTTTGTGGAGATGCCTCCGACGGTTCTGTTGAATCTGCCGCAGTTGCCGCCCGAAGTGAAATATCGCTTTGTCGGCCGCAACCTGCTGCTAATTGATGAGGACATCAATCTAATCCTGGATTACATGACTAACGCTTTGCCGTAAGGGAGCAAAGCAAAGGAGCAGGCGAAATCATGAAACGATTTATCTTTTCGGCGGTCGTAATGGCCGCGCTAATTCTTTCCAGCTCGCTCTCCCCATCAGCTTACGCGCAGACTGCTAACGGCAACGGTTCGAAAAACGGCAGTGCCGCCCGCGCCCATAGCGCGGTTAAGCTGACGTTGCCGCTCAAGAAAGATTCGCTGAAGTTTGCGGTGATGGGCGACACCGGCACCGGCAGCGACAAGCAACAGCAAGTTGCCGACAAGATGGTCCAGTATTACGGGACATACCCGTTTGAGTTCGTGTTAATGCTCGGCGACAACATGTATGGCGGCGAGTCCGCCAAAGACTTCGAAATTAAGTTTGCTGAGCCTTACAAACAGTTGCTGGACAAGCAGGTGAAGTTCTACGCAGCCTTGGGCAACCATGATCAGCGGCTGCAGAAAAACTACGTCAACTTCAACATGAACGGGAAGGAATACTACCGGTTCAAAAAAGGCAACGTTGCCTTCTACGCCCTGAACAGTACTTACATGGACAAGACACAGGTGAAGTGGCTCGAGGATGAGTTGGCGAAGGACACTTCAGAATGGAAAGTCGCGTTCATGCACCATCCGCCTTACTCGTCCGGCGGCAAACATGGATCGGACGACCAGTTACGTGAAGTCATCGAACCGATTTTCGTGAAGTACGGCGTGAACGTGGTGCTGACGGGCCACGATCACTTCTACGAGCGTATCAAGCCGCAGAAAGGCATCCACTACTTTGTCTCAGGCGCGGCCGGCAAGCTTCGCACCGGTGACATCAAGGATGGATCTCCGCTGACGGCGAAGGGCTACGATCGCGATTTGAGCTTTATGCTAATCGAGGTTGATGACAAGCAGATGCACTTCCAGGCGATTTCTCGCACCGGCGAAACGATCGATTCGGGAGTGATCAATCATCCGCGGGTTAAGCCGTAAGACCGGGGTTCGGGGCAGTAGCCCGACCGTAAGGGAGGGCGTTCTGAGATCTCAATTTCAAATCTGAGACCTCATCATCCATCCCTAACGGTCGGGCTACTGCCCCCTCGCGCTGACAGCGCTACTTTCCAAACAAGTCGCCGACCCTGGCGGCCACGTCGCCAACTTTATCGACCACCGCACCGCCGGCTCCGCTAATAGCGTTATCGACCTGCCCGGCAATTGGCCCTGGTAGTTTCTCTTTCAAAAAGCCGGTCACGGTCGTGACCGCCGTCCGGGCCTGGTCTTCTGAAATTCCGGTCTTTTCAGTAATGCGTTTGATGAGTTCGTCCATCTTTGTTTCCTCCGAGCTGTTATTCCCACGCCGACGTAACTTGCCCTTGCGCGTCGCGCCACTGCGGCGCCCACACCAGTGACAACAGTTTCACTGAGATGTTTGATTTGGTCGGTTTCAACTTCACCTTTTCCAATTCTTCGTTTTGCGGATCGCTGCCCTGTTGAATCGCTTCAGTTTCCGCTTTGAGTTGCGCGTCGAGATCGGCAAGCTGCTGGCTCACGGCCTCGACCGTTTCCTGCGCCCGTCCGACATCGCTCGACTCTTTCATCGTCTTACTGACACCGCGCGCTGCGGTAGTCGCACGTCCGAGCGTCGAAAGGCTGACCGTCTTGCGGCCGAAGAATGACGACAACAGGGTGGCGCCGAACGAAATAGCCGTTTGGACTTTTTGGCCCTGAGCCTGTTCAGCCTCGCGCGCAACTGCTTGCTCCGCTCGTCGCCGCTTTTCTTCGAGCGCGGACATCTTGGGCGCGTATTTCTGCCGCAGCTTCTCAACCATCTCGTCGCGCTTCTCGCGGCCGAGCTGTTGCAGCCGCACGCGAAAGTCGCGTTCCGATTCGCCGGGGTTCGAGATCAAGTCAAGGGAGGGGCTTTCGAACAACTCGAGCTTTTGATTTCGATAAAGCCATCCGGCGAAATCCTTCCGCCACGCATCGTAGTTCTTCGCCTTGCCGGCGGCTGCCGGCAGATTCGCGAAGCCCGCGCCGTCGGCGGGCGCTCCTTCGAGATCCTGAACGGACATATCCACCGCCGTGGCCTTATCCCAATCGACTGCGATTGGCCCTTCGTTAATGTTGGAAAGCAGCGTAAGTTCCTGTGACAAGTCCACCAACTTCGCTTTGCTGTAGTGAATTTCGGCGGCGCCCAAAACCATCGGCTGATAAGTGAGTGCGGCTCCGGCCGGTGCTTCGCTGCGTATCGGAATGAAATACTGCGCGACCTCAGGAGGTAGCACGGGTCGTTGCGTGACAGCAACAGCCGGAGCTGCGGCTGCTGCTGCCGAGGTCGCGGGCGCCGTTTGCGTCGCGGCAGCCGCGGCAGTGGCGACAGTAACCCCGGTGTTAGCTTGCGCCTTGATCGGCTCCATCAATGACTTGATTTGTGTTCGCGTGAGCGGCCCGCGCAGATATGACATTGCCCAACGAGTCTCGAAAACTTCAGGCGCGTCTTCGTGCACATTGTTGAGGAGAAAAATGCGATTGCCGAGGCCGGCGAGTATCTGTTCCATCTCCTGCCGGTCGAACTTTTGCCCGCTGCCGGCCGCCACGCCTTCCAGTCCCTCAATCACCCGCGCTTTATCACGCTCAGTTTGCAGCCGGCCGATGAACCAAGTGCCGGTGTTCGAAAGGCCCTTGTAATCCAGATCGACGGGGTTCTGTGTCGCCAACACTACGCCGAGCCCAAAAGCCCGACCTTGCTTCAACAACGTCAACAACGGAAGTTTCGAAGGAGGATTCGCCACCGGCGGAAAGTAACCGAAGATTTCATCCATGTAGAGAATCGCGCGCAGGCTGGTCGTGCCGGATTGCGTGCGCATCCATCCCAGCACCTGATTAAGCAAGAGCGACACGAAGAACATTCGTTCCGCGTCGCTGAGGTGCGCGATCGAGAAAATCGCCACTCGCGGTTTGCCCTCCGGAGTGTAAAGGACATTTTGAATGTCGAGTGGCTCACCTTCCATCCAGGCGCTGAAACCCGGCGCGGCCAGCAGATTGTTCAGAGACATCGCCAATTGGAAACGATCGCCGGACGGGAAAAACGATTCCACGTCGAGTACGCCAATCTTCGTCATGGGCGGCGATTGAATCTGTTGCATCAAGGCGGCGATGTCCAGGTCTTTCCCTGTCGCCCAGGCGCCGTTCATGATATTTGAGAGGAGAATGTGCTCGCGGCTCTTGATGGGGTCGGCCTCGATGCCAAGCAAGCCGAGCAGACTGGTTACGGTCGTGTTCACCCGCTCAGCCATCAGTTCGCTATCGTCGCGCACCGCCGGTGGCGGCGCCGCGAACGACTTCAGTATCGATACTTGAATGCCCGCGTTGCTGCCGGGCGTGTAAATCCGAAAGTCCGCCGTTTCGCGCAGTCGCTTTATGCGGGACCCGTCCTGGCCCCAATCCGCCATTCCTTGTTTCCAGGTTTCGGCCTGCGCCGAGGCGTAGTCCGCTGGTGAAAGATTTTTCTTTTGCGCGTCCTCCTGGTTGATCCAGGGCAGGAAGTCACTGGCCTGAAGATCCGGAAATGTCAGCATCAGGTTCGCGAGGTCGCCTTTCGGATCGATCACAATTGCCGGCACTCCATCGATGGCCGCTTCTTCGAGCAGGCCGATGCAAAGCCCGGTCTTGCCGCTGCCGGTCATGCCCACACAGACTGCATGCGTCACCAGGTCTTTCGAATCGTAAAGAACCAGGCCTTCGCGACGCTTCTTTTTTTTCAGATCATACGGCCGGCCGAGATAGAACGCTCCCAGCTTCTCAAAATCTTCCATCTTTTAGTCTCCTGTGCGACGCGACTTGTAGCGTGCTCGCTCCGGGGGGAAATGGGGTAATAGTACATACCAAATTTAGCGGCCGACACCAAGAACAGAGGGCCACGCCGCCGCGACCCTCGACCATGATTTTTCTTTGCTAAGTTGTGCGTTAGGGCGCAGTTGCCGGTTGCGGTTTCTTGGGGGTGGTGGCTTTCGCGTCGTTTTTCATCTCAATGAGAATAACTTCGAACGCGGTGGTGCCAATGTTCTCGGGGAGATGTATGGTTGCCGGTGTCCAGAGCGCCTGACCAGCGACGATGTCTCTTTCTTCGGTCTTCCCATCGGGAAATGTGAATTTGCCTTTGCCGCTGGATTGGAAGACGGCGACCGCATCCGGATGCTGATGCATCATCGACTTCTCTCCCGGGCCTATTTTGACGCGCAGGACGCGCACATTGGCGTTCTCGAATTCCACCTTGTAATGTTTGGGATCGACTTTGACTGGATCCTGTGCCAACGCGGGAACGGCGCAGGCGATTAGAAACAGAGATAAGTACAATATTCGACGCATAGGGACTCCTCCTGATGTTTGGGCGTTTAGAGCGGCGTCACTTCTATGCGAAGCGTGATCGGTTGTCAACAGTTTTCGCGGGATGGACAAGAAAGAGCAATTCGCAAGATTGACCGCTGAAGCGGCGAACTGTACTCGCTGTCCGGCGATGTGCGGACGCGCCGCCGTCTTGAGCGAACTCAACGGTTCGGTTGACGCGCGCGTAATGTTTATCGGCGAAGCACCCGGACGAAAGGGCGCCGACCAAACGCGGATTCCATTCTCAGGCGATCAATCGGGAAAGAACTTCGAGAGTTTTCTTGCGGCCGCGAGTTTGCAGCGATCAGAAATTTTCATCACCAGCGCGGCGCTGTGTAATCCGCGCGGCGCGTCCGGCGCGAACCGGCGGCCGGCTACTCAGGAACTGCGCAACTGTTCTGACTTTCTCCGGCGCACAATTGAGCTGGTTAATCCGGAAATAATCGTGTCACTAGGCGGAGTTGCGCTTGAAGCGCTGAAGCGTCTGCACGATCATCCATTCACATTGCGTGACGATGGCGCGAAGGTGCGGCAGTGGAACAGTCGAACGTTGATTCCGCTGTATCACCCGAGCCCGCAAGTCTTGATCACCAGCCGCAATGCGATTCAGCAGATGCGCGATTACAAGGTGGTGAAGAGAGCAGTTGGGAGCGCGGGCGCCTCGCCCGCATCAACATGATGGCCGAAACAATTTCAACCTCTGAATACTCCGCGGTGCGCGATGGCGGCGCCGGCCTGATAGATCAATCTTCGCGCGGCCGTATCCTCGTGAGCGGGTCCGAAGCCGTGCTGTTTCTCAACGGCCTAATCACGAATGACATGAAGACTCTCGCAGCGAATTCGTGGATGACGGCCGCGTTCGCGAATGTGCAAGGCCGTCTGCTCGCCGCGGTCCGCATCGCGCATCGCGAAGACGGCTTTCTTATAGACACGGAAAGCGCGACACGTGAGACGGTGATCACGCTGCTGGAGCGATTCACGCTCGCCGGTGATTTTCACTTGCAGGATTTAACTGATAAGACGGCGATGCTTTCCGTGCAAGGAAAAGGTGCAGCCGAGATCATTTCCCGCGTGTTCGGTGAAGCAGCCGCGACCGTGGAGCGTCAAAAAATAGTGAACGCGCAGTTGAACGATACGTCAGTGACTGTTATTCGCGCGACGCACACTGCCGAAGACGGCTTTGATGTTTTTAGTGACGCGAACAGCAGCTCGAAATTGGGTGACGCGTTGACGGCGGCCGGCGCGGCGCACATCTCAAATGCGACATTCGAGACGCTGCGCATCGAAGCGCGCGTCCCGCTCTATGGCATCGACATGGATGAGACCAATGTCGTGACCGAAACGAATCTGGAAGATGCAGTCAGCTTTACGAAAGGCTGTTACCTCGGGCAGGAGATCATCGTCCGTATCAAACATCGCGGTCATGTGGCGAAGAAGCTGAGCGGAGTGATACTGGACGACGCGACGCCGGTTCCGCGCAACTCAAAGATTATTTCGAGCGAGGGCAAAGAGATTGGTCGCGTGACATCATCCGCGTTTTCGCCGCGGCTGGGCCACGCAATTGCGCTCGGCTATCTCAAGTACGATTATTTGGCGGCGGGCACTGAACTGAAAGTCGTTGCGCCTGAAGGCGAGACCAACGCCACTGTCGCAGATTTACCATTTGTGCGCGGGAGTTGGTACGAGGCTTAGGCCCGCCTCTAAACGAAACAATGGAAAACGAATCGCCCTCCGCACCCAACGCCGATCCCGACCTCACCCCGACTGAGCTCGCGCACTCAATCATCGAATCGCTGCTCGACCACACAGCCGTGGTCAGCGACTTGATCGCTCTGATGGCGCAGGCGCTCGATCAGGATACGACTAAAGCGCTCACCTTGACGCCGCAGTGGCAGGCCTATCTTGAGAGCCGCCGGCAGATGGAAAAGACGCGTGAAAATGTCGAGAAGTTTGTCGGCCTGTTGAAGGACGAACAAGCAAAAAGCTAATCGGCAATCGGCTGTGCCCACACAATTCGGAGCTTCCCATCCACTCTGGTCAACAAGAGATCCAGAAACGAAAACGTCCTCACCCAAATCATCCGAGAGCCGTGCGGAAATCCAAAGTATTCAGCGTCAGTGATATGTAGCACTGGATTCAATGTGTCGCGCGCGCGGAGTCGCTGTTCCTGACTAATTTCACGTTGTCTGGTGGAATTGCCCATGGCCATTTGAACAACGATTGCCTCCAGATCAATGGGATGTGCGAGCGCCTTGCGGCTCATAACGTTAGCTTGCTCAAGCACCGCCGTCGCGGCGCGCATTTCTGAAGCGGACGCGAAAGCGCGGACGGCGCTTTTCCTCTTTACTACGTTACTGAGCAACGGATCCGTGTCCAGCAGCCGAATGACTTCGGGAGGATATAGATCCCCTGCTTGAAGATTGTCGATGTCTGCTTTTCGAACCAGGGCGTGGACAAAGCCCAGGAGAAGAAAGCTATAGGTCGCCTTGTATAACTTCCGCCAGTCGTCAGGCGTGGCGTTTTCCAGTAAACGTGGGTTTACGAAGATCCCCGGTGAAACCGTAATTTCGGTGGCCCCCAATTTTGCCGATCTCCTTTTCTCCTCGGCGAGATAACGCTCGACTGCATCCGGCAAAAATAGTTCGTCCATGACCGTCGAGAAGGTCATCGTCTGCCCCAATCTCTCAGTAAACAAGACAGACAGCTTCTGCGCTTCCAGTTTCTCGCTTTCGGTCAGGTCGGCCGCGTTCCCAACTTGTGCTCCTACTGTCGGAAGAAAGCTGCCGCTTAGAGTAGCGACCAGTAACGTCAATAGAATGCAGCTTCGTCCTAACTTAGCCATTGCGTTTCACGAACCCCCACGACACATTTTCACCGGTCGAGAGTTACAAACTGTGTGCCGCAGAGAATGCGAGCGCCCGGAAAACCAGCACGAAATGCAGAGCTTATCTTGCGGAGATTAAGGACTGAATTTTCAGCGAATCATCATGATTATCTTCCGTTCGCGGCCGCCGTCGAACTCACACATGAAAATTCCCTGCCAGCGACCCAGGAGAAGTCTTCCCTCGTTGAAGGGAACTGTAACGCTCGGACCGACTAAGCTAGCTTTGATGTGCGCGTCTGAGTTTTCTTCACCGTGCCGAAAGCCCATGCCGTGCTGCGGAATCAGAGTACGCAACGCGTGCAGCATATCGCGCGGCACGTCCGGATCGGCGTTCTCGTTCACCGTCAGGCCGGCGGTCGTGTGCTGCACATAAAGCACGACGACGCCTTCCTTTGCCCCTGAGTCAGTGAGTTGGCGCTGAACTTCGTCGGTGAATTCGACGAGTTCTTCGCGTTGTTTTGAACGGACTTTGAGGGTGTACATGAATGAACTATCCACAGATTACGCAGCGCCAAATGGTACTTGGTGCTTTGGGCTTTGTACTTTGTTCTCAAATTGAAGTAGCACGTCACTATATGACATCAACCCACCTCAGATATCTAAGAACAAAGTTCCAAGTACAAAAGAACAGTCTTTCGTAATCTGTGGACTATTCTTCCTCTTCATCCGTCATGCGGCGGATTTTGATTGAATCGGCCGGCGACGGCGAAGAGCCGGGCGAAGGATAAACCGCGCGCGCGCCTACTTCCGATCGGAAGTTTCCGTTCTCGTCGTAGAGCCTTCGATACTGAAGGCCGTTGCGCACTATCCCCTGAATGTAGAGCCGCGTCTCGCGGAACGGCACCCCTTCCTGAAATTCATCCATCTGCAAAGGCAAACTGGCGCGCCATGGCCCGACGCGGCCGGGTCCGGCGTTATACGCGATGGCCACGTATTCAATGCGTCCGAATTTGTCGAGTAGCTCTTTGAAGTGCGCCGTGCCAAGTTGAATGTTAAAGCGCGGCTCAAACAATGCGTCCATCGTGATTGAGCGATCGGCGCCCACGTGTCGCGCAGTAGTGACCGCCGTCGGCACGATCAATTGCATAAGGCCGTAAGCCCGCGCCGAAGAAACTGCCCGCGGATTAAAAACTGATTCCTGGCGAATCAATCCCGCGACTTGGTAAGGATCGACTCCGCGCGCCCGCGCTTCCTGAGAAATGATGTCCCAGTACTGCAAAGGATAGAAGACGTCCCACTCTTCGCGGCGCATCTCTTCCACTTTCATCTGCGAGTAATCCGGATAACTGCGTCGCAGCGCGTTGAATGCCTGCACGTTGTCGTTGCGCGATCGATAAATTTTCGCAATCGCGAGATTAACGCGGGGACTGTTTGGCGCGGTCGCCGCGGCCAACGCGAGTTCTTCCAGCGCCCAATCGTCACTGCCGACGATTGAGAGCTGGTCCGCTTTCGCAATTCGCTCGTCTTCGGCTTGACCTGCCGTTTCCTCAGCCACCGTCACGGTCTTCAAATTCGCGACCGCGCGGCCAATTTGCGAGTCCGCCGGAAAGTCTCTGCGCGGCGCGCCCGCGCGATCTAAATCAGCCAATCGCTGCTTCGAAAGATAGCCGTACCAATTTGCGTCGTAACGATCTAACAGAGCTTGATAAATAGCGCGCGCTTCAGCGAGTTTGCCGGCCCGTTCGCTGTCGCGCGCTGCCCAGTAAGCTGACTTGCCGCGGAAGTCCGAGTTGTTGCCCGCGTACGTTGCCACGTGTTCAATTAATAGCCGTGATGATTCCGTAAAGTTTTTCCCTTCATGCGCGACCCATGCGATATAGAAATGGGCAGGCGTGACTTCCGGATTGCCGGCAAAGGAGCTCACGGCGGCGCGATAGAAGTGGCTCGCGTCCGCATCATTCTTAGCTTCTTCCGCGCGCTGTCCGGATTGCACGAAGGCGCGCATCGTCCACAGGCTGGTCGGATATTGCCGGCGGAGATCTTCAGCCGTAGTGCGCGCCGAAGCCCACTGTTTTCCGCGCGCGTAAGCCAGCGCCACGTGGTAGATCGCTTCGGCGCGAGCTTCGCCGGTTGCACCTGAAGACGCCGAAAGCGCCGCGTTCGCTTCAACAAACTTGCGCGCGTTCGCGGCAGCAATGATTCGACGCGCCGCCAGTTCCGAAGTCAGCGATGAAGGTGAACCAAGAAACAGAGATGTGTAAGCGTCGTACGCTTCACCGTAACGTTTGGCCGCGAAGAGTTTCTCAGCCCGCGACTTTGCCTCGTCGGCAGTTGCGGGCGCAGTGCTCGATCCGAGACGAGAGATTGCGCTGGCGGCTTCTCCGGCTTCGGAAGACGCGGGCGCGAAGAAGTAGACCCGTCGATAGCTCGCGAGTCCGCCCGTTGAGTCACTGAGCTGCTCGTGAGCTTTCGCGGCCAGCAACAAGGCGGTTCCGTCATTCTTTTCAACCAGCGGCCTCAGCAACGACGGCATAGCGGCGAACTGCCCATCCTGCATCATCATCTGTGCGACACGAATCAACGCGTCACGCGCGCGCAACGAATTTGGATAATCGCGGCCGAGGCTTTCGTAAGCCGCCCGCGCTTCCACGCGACGACCGGCTTGCTCAAGCGCGTTGCCGCGCATCCACAAAACGTGATCTGGAATCGTCGTGTGATCGGCGAACGCGCGCGAATCGAGCAGCGACGCCGCGCCCGCATGGTCATTCGCCTTCAACCTGATGCGCGCGCGCACAACTTTCGCGAGCGATCCGGCCGTCGTGCGCGGAAAATCGTTTTCGATGCGAGCGACCACATTGTCCGCCGGCAGCACGCCGCCGCGCGTCATCGAGCGCAGGTTTTCCCGCGCCTTCAACTCCGGCGGCGTCTGCTGCAAACTTTGGCAGCTCGAAATCAGAAACAGCGGCGCGACCACCGCGATAATCGTACTCAGGCTCATCAGCAGAAATGCGAAACGATGTCGGTGAAAATGAATCATAGCAGTATTAGATGCGAGCAAACTGCGGGGCAGAGCCGCTATCTTAACACGGGAGGCTAACGCTCACGTGCTTGCTATTGCTATTCTTTCCACTCCATGACCAGCGAGTCTAAGGCCACTCAAATCCTGGAGCGCGATTCGCGTCCCGGCTTTGTCGCTGGTGACGTATTGCGCGGCCGCTACCGGCTTGATTCGCAAATCGGTCGCGGCGGGATGGGCGTCGTTTATCGCGCCACTGACTTAGAGCTGCAGCGGCCGGTGGCCGTGAAGGTCATTTCGGAAAACTCCTCAGCGGACGGGCGCGAGCGTCTGATTCGCGAAGCTCGCGCCGCCGCGGCGCTGAATCATCCACACATCGTTTCAGTGTACGACGTCGGCGAGGTTAACGGTCTTCCATTCTTTGTAATGGAGTTGGTTGACGGATCGAGTTTAAGCCGCACGCCGCCGACCGATCTGTCACGGATTGTCGAAATTGGGTTACAAATTTGTGCCGCGCTTGAGCACGCACACATGAATAAGATCGTCCATCGGGATTTGAAGCCGGACAACCTGCTCATGTCCACGACTGGCCAGTCGGTAAAACTCGCGGATCTCGGTTTGGCCCTGCCGGGTCAAGCCGCGCGTATCTCGCATGCTGGCCTGGTTCTGGGCACTCCGTCGTACATGGCGCCTGAGCAGGCGTTGGGACAAGCGGTTGATGCGCGAACTGATCTGTACGCGTTGGGTGTAGTGCTTTATGAACTAACGACCGGGCGTCTGCCGTTCACTGGTGACGATGCTTTGACTGTCCTTTCGCAGCACGTGCACGCGCCGCCCGTGCCGCCGCGCGTTTTACGTTCCGAATTACCGCGCGAGCTTGAGCTGCTAATTCTGCGGCTGTTGGAAAAGAATCCGGACCTTCGTTTCCAGACGGCGGCGGACACTGCCGCCGCCTTGCGCCGCTCATTCGATCAGCCAGCGATCGACGAAGAGGCCGCGCCTGCTGTCGCCATTCTCGATGCGCTGTCGCGCGGGCGTCTGGTTGGACGGGCGTCGGAACTGTCGGAAGTTCGCCAGCTATGGCAGCGGGCGCTTGACGGTCATGGCCACGCGGTTCTGCTAAGTGGCGAGCCCGGCGCCGGAAAGACGCGCCTCGCGCGAGAAGTCACAATTCAGGCCGCAGTGGATGGCGCCGTGGTATTGACCGGGGGCTGTTACGAGTACGAAGCGACGACTCCCTATCTGCCATTCGTCGAAGCGTTTCGCCGTTGGGTCCGCGAAGAGAAAGATGACGCGAAACTGCGCACAATACTCGGGGACAACGCTCCCCAGATTGCTAAGCTCGCGCCTGAGATTGAAACCCGTTTGGGTCCCTTTGCCGCGCGGATTGAATTGTCGCCGCAGGAAGAGCGGCTGCTTTTCTTCGACGCAGTCGTGCAGGTTCTTTGCAATCTGGCGCGCCGCAAGGGACTGCTTTTTTACGCGGACGATCTTCATTGGGCAGACCGCGGCACGCTGTGGCTGATGGGCCATCTGTTACGCAACCTGCGCGAAGAGCGAGCGCTGATAGTTGGCTGCTATCGCGAAACCGAACTCGACCGCGCGCATCCCCTGGCGCGCTCGCTGGTTGACTGGAACCGCGAACGGCTGGTCACTCGCATCACCCTCCGTCGTTTCGGCGTGCAGGAAACCAACGAGCAATTGAGTGCACTTCTCGGAGAGAACGTGAGCGCCGATTTTGGCGAAGCGGTACAACGCGAAACTGAGGGCAATCCGTTCTTCGTCGAAGAAGTGTTGAAGGCCTTGATTGAACAGGGCTCAGTGCGTCGTGAAAGTGGACGCTGGAAACGATGTGACGTAGGCGAGCTGGTCATTCCACAGAGCGTTAAAGAGACGATCGGCAATCGTTTGGACCGCGTCGGCGATCAAACAAACGATGTTCTGCGGATTGCAGCTGTGTTGGGAAAGACGTTCAGCTTCGATGAGCTGCAAGCAGCGGCTGAGAACATCTCCGAAGACACTTTGTTGGACGCGCTGGACGAATCGACGACCGCACAGTTAATCAACACGGCCGGCAACGACTCGTTCACGTTTACGCACGACAAAATTCGCGAAGTGCTCTACGAAGAAATGAATCCTATTCGCCGCCGGCGATTGCACCGGCACGCCGCGGAAGGTCTTGAACGGCGTGGCACCGTGTGTGAAGGCGAACGTCGCGGAGTACCAACTGCGTGTGCGGTTGAGCGGCTCGCTTACCATTACATTCAGGCAGGAGATTATGAACAGGGCTTAAGGTTTGCCAAACAGGCGGCCGTTGCTGCTGAGAAAGTCTTCGCCATCGATGAAGTTGTTGCGTCGTATGGCCGGGCGCGTGATTGCGCTGAAGCGCTCGGTCTGGTTGAAGAGCAGCTCGAGCTCGAAGAGGCGATCGGCAAGACGTATCTGCTGCATGGCGACCTGATTCCTGCTGGGGAACACTTTGAACGAGCTATGAAACTGACGCTCGACCCTCATGTGCGCGCGCGTCTTCAGACGGAAGCGGCGGCTTCGCTGGTAACGACCGGTGATCAGCGGGGTGTCGAGTATCTACACGAAGCCCTAAAGGTTCTTGACCCGATGAAAGAACCACTCGAAACTGCGAACGCCATCGCGACTGAGGCGCGGTTTCATCATCTCGCGGCCCGGCATAGCAAGGCGATCGAGTTGCTTAAGCGCGCGGCCGAATTGGTGGCGCCGGCGGCCGCCGCCGAAACTGTGTCGTCTTTTACGGCGCCAATCATCACACAAATTTACGCCTGGGCGGCCGGCGCCTACCAGCACTACGGGCTCTACGACGAGTCAAACAAATGGGCGCGGCGCGCCGTTGAATTTGGCGAGCGGCACAACGTCTCGTTTGCCCAGGCAGTGGGGATTGAGTTTCAAGGCGAAAACGCAAGTCATACCGGCAACTTTGCCGCCGGTGTGGAACTTGCCGACCAGGAGTTCGTGATTGCCGACCGCCTCCATTCGCGCGAACGGCGATCCTGGGCGCACTTCATCGCGGCAGACTGCGCTCAACACCTCGGTGATTGGGAGCGCGCTGAGCGTGAATATGTCGAAGGCATCGCCCTGGCAGAAACGATCGGCGAAAAGCGTGTCTGCATGCTGTTGAGAGGACACTACGCGATGTTGCTGGCGCAGCAAGGCGCCAGCGCGGGAGCCGATACGGTGGACGGACGACGTTTGCTGGACGCGGCGCTTGAAAAGGCGCAGCAAAATCACGAAGAGGCGGAAGCCTCCGGGTTGTTCTACATGCGTTCGGACGGTGGACGATGTTTGGCCATGGTCCACAGGCTCCGCGGCGAATTGCCTGAAGCGGAGCAAATGTGCGCGGCGGTAAATGAGCTGATTCGCGCAACTGAATCTCGCGTGAGACAATTGTGGCTCGGCCCGTTATATCTCGACGTTCTGATCGCGAATGCAGATCGCCATACGCAGGAAGGCCGAAACGAGGACGCAGCTGCGAAGCTTACCCACGCCCGCGACTATCTGCAGGAATATCAGCGGTTGGTGGGGGAGTGCCAGTCGCCGCAGTTTAAGAAAAAGGCAGAGCGGTTTGCTGAAAAGTTGGACACACCAGCCCGCGAAGCGGGCGGCAGCATAAAGCCTGGGGCGCAAGCCCCCGGATCCGGAACGTAGAATGATTTGAGCCCGCGGAGCGGGCGACAGTCGGAACGGAACACCGAAATGCGCAATCTGCCGGTGAATATTAATCACAAGATCTGTCGCCCGCTTCGCCGGCTCGGCCCTCACCCCGTCCCCGAGTGAGAGGGAGTTAAAATCCTATAAAATGACCCGATACCTCGATCTCGAAAGCTGGCCACGCCGGGACCTGTTTGAGTTCTACCGTCATTTCGACAAGCCTTACTTCAATGTGTGCACGCGCCTGGATGTCACGAACCTTTTGAGTGCGCTGAGCGCGCGCAAGGACATCAGCGTCTCGCTTGCCTACCACTACTTCGCTTTGCGGGCCGCGAACGAGATCGAACCGTTTCGTTACCGGTTACGAGACGGAAAAGTTGTCGTGCATGACGTGATTCACGGCGGCACCACGGTGCTTTTGCCTAACGAGAGTTTTGGACTCGCGTACTTTTATTACGATTCAGACTTCGCCAGATTTCATGAAGCGGCGTCGCGGGCGGTTGCTGAAGCATTGGCGAAAGGCGGGGGGCTAAAGCTTGAAGAAACGGACGACGACCGGCTGCACTTCACCACCATTCCGTGGTTTTCATTCACCAGCTTTTCGCACGCGCGTAACTGGAAGCGCGAGGAATCAGCGACGAAGATCGCCTTCGGCAAATTCTCGAAAGACGACAATCGCACGTGGCTGCCCATCTCGGTCGAAGTTCACCATTCACTCATGGATGGACTTCACGTCGGAAAGTTTCTGGAGCAAATGCAGAAGGCTCTTCTTAGTCCGGACATGTACCTCGGATTCAAGGCGTCGGCATGACAACGCAGTCGTCCTCTTTATCCGCGCAGAATCCCCATTCAATGCGAACCATTTCTTAAGGCGCGCGTGGCGGCGTACGCCAAACCCAGGCCCGTGGCGAACAGACCCACAGAGATGAATGGATGCAGAGAGCCTTTTGTATAAAGGCTGCTTTCTGAGACGTGCCCCGAATACGAGCCGCGCTCCAGCAGCGAACCCGAAGGATGATCCAAGCCACTGTGATGACTTGCGCTGGGGAAGTCCTCCTTTTGCGCTTCGAACATCTGGAACTCCATCACTTTATCGGTAAGCCGCGGCGCGACGAACGCGCCAACGGTGAGCGCGCGGCCCGCGCCCCCGACATAAATATCGCGCACCGGATTTTCGGCGGCGTAAAGAATTGCTTCGGCCACCGGCTCGGGCGCGTAAACCGGCGGAGGGTTCTTCGGCTCTTCTCGCATGTAGTTCTTCGCGTGCTGCCGGTAGGGCGTGTCGATCGATGATGGTTTGATGAGCGTGACGGAGATTGGCGCACCGTCGTGTTCCAGCTCCATGCGCAGCGCGTCGGTGAATCCTTTTACCGCGTGTTTCGAGGCGCAGTAAGTTCCCTGGATAGGGACTGCGCGATCAGAGAGCACACTGCCAACGTTGATAAGTGCGCCGCCGCGTCCCTTCAAGTGTTTCGCAGCCGCGAGCGATCCGTAAACCAGACCCCAATAGTTGGTTTCGAACAATCTTCGATGGTCTTCAATGGCAATGTCTTCCATCTTTCCGTAAATGGAAACGGCAGCGTTGTTCACCCACGTGTCGAAGCCGCCGAACTTGCGAATGGCGAGATCGGCGACGTCCTTTACCTGTTGCGGGTCACCGACATCGGCGACGACGTATTCGGCTTCTCCGCCGCCCGCGCGGATTTCATCCACGAGTTCGCGCAGCGCGCCTTGCGTGCGCGCAGCCAACACGAGGCGCGCACCACCTTTTGCCGCCATGCGGGCCGTGACGAGACCGATGCCGCTGGTGGGACCGGTAATGACGATTACCTGCTCAGATAACTTTTTCAGATTAGGTTTCATAGGGATACGAATTCCGACCGCTGCCCTTTCATGAGCGATTCAGAATCGGACGAATTAATCCGTGTGAGGTTAAGAGGGCAAAGCAGATGCCATTCGCGGGCGTGAGCTTTAATTCGGGATAAACGGATGCCGCTCGGTTCTGGCTCCCCTTTCCCTTTGGGAGAGCATTAACGTACTTGAGTCAAATTGTTCGCAACCCTAAAGGTTGCTAGAGAGTAGCCGGGGCGCAGCGAAGCGTAGACCCCCGGAAACGTCGGCGCAGAATTCGCACCCTGAAAGGGTGCCACGAGTTCTGTGACCCTTTCAGGGTCAAACTATAGACACTCTACCCGGGGGTATCGCGCTGCGCGCTCAACCCTCGGCTACTCTCTTTCAGCCCTGCGGGCTGGCCGAGGAGCGCGCAAAGCTCTACGTCCTTACTCTTTTGTAAAGACTGTTACGCGGCCGGCTTGTCTCAGCGTCATCTGATTCTTTGCAGCGTCAAACTCCACCACGATTCCGGCCCCGTCGAACTTGAATTTATCCGGCGCCGTCGCGTCGAGAGGAAAGACTGATTGACCCGTGGCCTGCGCTTTGAGTGTCGTGCCCTCTCGCGTAACCGTGATCTTCAGCGGAAATTCAGAGCTCGCATAAACTCCAATGTACTTGTCCAGCACTTCCGCGCTAACGCTGACGGTTTCAAAAGTCGGAATGGTAAACGGCTTGCCCCAATAGATGTCCATCACGCCGGTGATGACGCTGTTCGGCGGATATGCCCGACCGTTCGAGGTGTAGGCGACCGCCAATTTCTCTTCCGGCAAATAAAACAGCATTGCGTTGAAGCCATCGATTCCGCCGCCGTGACCGATGACTGTCTTGTCACCGAGCGGAAACGGCATCATTCCGAAACCATAACGGTCTTTGAAAGTCTTCATCCGGTCCAGGCTCGCCTGCGAAACGAGTTTCAGATCAAACAAAGCGTTAATAAACTTCGTCAAATCTGTTGGCGTTGAAACCAGCGCGCCCGCGCCGCCGGGAATGCTCATGTCGGTTTCGGTCGCCACCTTCCATTCGTCCTTGTAATTGAAGGAAAAGGTCTCGTTGTTTTTGACGTTGGTCTTGCCGCCGATATATGTGTCTTTTAAACCGATCTTCGAAGTAATTCTCGCCTTCAGAGCGTCTTGATAAGACTTCTTGTCCAGTTTCTCGACGATGTAGCCGAGCAGGACGAAGTTCGGGTTGCTGTAAGCCGCCTTAGAGTCCGGCTCGAAATCGGGTTTGCCTTTGGCGATAATTTCGACCAGTTCGGACTGGGTTTTCGGATTCATCAGCCACGTCGGAAAATCCGGATCGCTGGTGAAACTATGAATGCCGCTTCGATGACTGAGCATTTGTTCGATCGTGATTTTCGCAGCGTTCGGAATCTGCGGATAAAATTTGTCGAGGGTGTCAGTCAGCTTCAGCTTTCCTTCTTCAACGAGCTGCATAACCATCACGGCGGTGAACATCTTTGTAATCGAGCCGATTCGGTATTTGGTGGTGACTGCCGAGGGCGTCTTTTCGGTTCCATTGATTTGGCTGTAACCAATGGCGCGCGTGTAAAGAACCTTCCCGTCTTTGGCAATCGCCAGGCTTCCCATGGCCTTGTTCTTTTGGGCGAGGGTATCGAGAAATTTGTCGAGCTTGGCTGTATCAAGCGTCTGCGAGAAAGCCGCGCTGGACAGGACAATGATTAAAAGAGCGGTGGAAAAAAATCTGAATTTCATGAGTAGCTAAATCCTTTTCGATTCGTGAGATTTCGACGCGGTATGGTGGCGCGAACTTCTTCGTACGAGCCTCGGAAGATTTAGTTCGATGATTTTTCCTCCTTTCTTCAGACTCCTTAGAAAACTAACGCCCACGGCGGCTTTGGTCCTGAAAAACAGTGCCTGCCAGATCCCACTCGCAGCGCCGTCACCCAAATCGTCGATCACCGCCTTTGAGTCACGAGTAACTGTAGCCCCCTTGACAGTCTAGGGAGAGAGTTGGTACGCTGCGGCAACCTAGACAATCTAGGGGTAGTTGGGACTGATGGCAAGCACTGTTTATTGCGGGTGTGCTGCTGCGTCTACTCGGCTCAGCTCCGCAATTCAATCGTTTGGCAGACTTGTCTATCGCAATCGGAATCCTGGGTTACTTGTTCTTGTACTAGCGGGAACAGCTGCCCGCAAGTTTCCGTTGGGGGGCATTAAGCGTGTCGACGTTTAATGAATCATCGCATCCCTGGCGCGAGCGAGCCTGGCCCCGAGCGTCATTAGTTCGGGACACATAGTTTTTTCAACAGACAATTTTGACGTTTCGGCGCAAAGCAGATTTGCGCACCAGGCGGTCGTGTGTCCAGCGACAACGCGGCGAAAGGAAAATAGAAACATGACGTCATCGCGATCTTTCTTTCAAAAGCTGCTCGCTAACTTTCCGTGGATAATCTTCTCCCTGATCACAGCGTTTGCGCTTCTTTGGAAATTGGGAAGCGGCACGCTTGCGGCGTGGGATGAAGCGATTTACGCGCAAGTTTCGAAGGAAATTGTTCAGAGCGGCAGCTGGCTGACACTTCATTGGCAACATGCGCCCTGGTTTGAAAAGCCGCCGCTATTCATGTGGATCACGGCCGCGATATATCGCGTCGTAGGAATAAACGAGTTCGCCGCGCGGTTTCCATCGGCGCTTAGTGGCGTGCTGTTGCTGGCGGTCACTTACAACATTGGCCGCATCGCGTACAGCAAGCGAGCCGGTTTTCTGGCCGCCGTGATTCTGGTCGTTTGTTATCACTTCCTCTCGTTCTCACGGTTTGGAACGATGGAAGTTATGCTCACGCTATTCACGTATACGGCTGTTTACGCCTACCTGCGCGCACGGAATGACCAGCGGTGGTGGTATTTGGTTTGGGCGGCGTGCGGACTCGGACTGATGACGAAAGGGGCTGCGGGAATCATTGCTCCCGTTGCTCTTATGCTGGCCCTGTTTATGGACAAGCGACGGTCTGAACTCAAGTCGCGACACTTCTGGCAAGCGTGTGTGGTCGCCCTCATCATTGTCTTGCCGTGGCACGTTCTAATGTACGCGCGGCACGGCCAGGAATTTATAAGAGAGTATTTTGGCTATCATGTGATCGCGCGAGCTACACAGACCCTGGAAGGGCACCCGACGAGTTACCTTTATTACATCGGCCGACTAATCGATGGGTTCTTTCCGATTATCCTCATCGTGCCTTTCGCGATCGTTTCGGAAATCAGAAACCGAAGGAAGGGCGGCAACGCTTCGTGGGTCTTGGCCGCTTTCGCAGTCCTAACAATTCTTGTTTACACCGCTGTTCATACACGACGGCCCTGGTACATCGTTCCTATCTATCCGGCGCTGGCGATTCTGGTGGGGGCTTTCTTCATTCGTTTCCGGCAGGCTTATCCGGTGCGACCCATCGTGCGGCGCACGATCACGGTATGTATAGTTGTGCTGCTGGCGCTGGGAGGTTTGTACAGCGTGACTTCACTAATGCTAAACCGCAGAACGGAAGATCCCCTCGCCCAGCTTGCGGGACTCGCGCGCGTTGCGAGCCCGGCTGAGCGTGGTCCTTTGATTCTGTTCGCGAATGGTCATTATTACTACGCTCAGGTCCCGCTTTTTTACAGCGATCGGCCAGTGGTTCAGGCGTACGGTTCAATCCCACCTGCGAGTGAGGATGCCAAACGCTACGTTAGTTTTATACCGCTGGCGGAGGTGGTCGACGGTTCCGAAAAGGACATCATCCTTCGTCGCGACGAACAACAGCATCTCGCTGCGCAGTATGAGATTCGCGTGATAGCAGGTATGGACGAGCTGATTTACGGGAAGATCAAACGCAAGCAATAAAAACAGTAAACCGAGCGAATTGTCGCTCGGCTCTGTTTCTGCTGCCGCCTGCAGCGGATACGGGACTCAAACCTGTGATTTCTGCCTTTGAAAGCTTTGTCAGTCTGCCGGCTTTGGCGCCGGAGGCTGAAAGGCTTGCAGTTGCAGATCGATCATCACGTCGTGGCCCACGTTAAAGCCGCCACCCGGCAAGGCACTCCCCCAGGTGATACCAAAGTCGCGTCGATCGATTTTCGTTTGCGCGGCGATGCCAATGCGCGTATTGCCGCGCCCGTCTTTGATAGCCCCAGTCAGGGTAAACGGCAGCGCCACAGGTTTGGTAACGCCTTTGAGTGTCAGGTCGCCGTGAAGGATGTAGCTCTTGCCTTTCCGCTCAACGCGAGTGCTTTTGAAAGTCATTTCGGGAAACTTTTCTACTTCAAAGAAGTCGGCCGTGCGCAAATGCCGGTCACGTCCTTCGACGCCAGTGTCGATGCTGGTCACTTTGGCGTTGAATTCAACGGACGATTTAGTTACGTCCTTATCGTCATACTTGATTGTGCCGCTGAAATCCTTAAAGCGGCCGCGCACCAGAGCCAGCTCGTTGTGCATGATCGAGAATCCGATGACGCTGTGCGCCGCATCCAGCCGATAGTCGCCGGCGGGTATTGGCACATAACTAACCTTGGGCGGTGTTTGATTATTCTGAGCTTCCGCTGTGGGGATGTTGACCGCGTGCCGCACAAGCGGCACCAGCGCCAGCCCAGCCAGAGCGACAATCAGCGCGAAGTTTCTCAATTGCTTCATCGGCTTTCTCCTAATTGTTTTGATCGTCAGAGAGGATTCGTGTGGAGAGCCGTGAACCGGGCTTAATTCTCCAAACGCACACTGCTCACAGCCCAACTGCTCACTGATTAATTGGTAGCGCATACGGGACTCGAACCCGTGATCTCTGCCTTGAGAGGGCAGCGTGTTAACCAACTACACCAATGCGCCGCGAAGTTGGGATTATAGAGGGCGCGGCAGAGACCCTGCAACCCGAAGCTGTCCAGAGGACCCTTAACCGTTCGCGCGACCGAGAGACAGTTGGCTCCAGACGAATCCTAAACCAAAAATCACTCCCATGATTAGGAACGTCAACATGAACAGAATGGCTTCCGAAGCAACCATCTTTCTTCCGATAAGTAAGTAGAAAAGGATGAAAGTGGGAAGATTCAAGATGAGACCACCGGCAAGGGCAAACCACAACGGCCGGGAAGTCTTTCGTCTCAACCAAAACATTGCCGGCAGATAGTAAATGAGCAGCAGTATGGCTGAGCCGATAATGATGATGCCGCCGAAGCCGGCGATATCGGTGAAGGAGAAGTCGGCGCCGCCATTGGAAGAATAAAGGACGGCGCTGACGAGCACGAGGCCGGAAACCCAGGCCACGAGGGCGGTCAAAAACATTCGAATCGCGAATGGAACGACTTGCTTCATACTCCGTGTCCTATTAATAAACGGTGCCGGATCGATTCCGTTAACATCTCCGATAGCGAATTAGTTAGCCGTGATATACTCCGCGCGCAATTCTTACTTCATCCGAAGTCGGTGATTCTGACCCAAATTAGATGAACATCGCGGTGCTGAACGAGTCCGGCCCCAGCGAAGCGCGTGTTGCGCTGATGCCTGAATCAGTTCAGAAACTCGTCGCGGCGAAAGCTTCAGTCTCCGTCGAAAGCGGCGCCGGAATCGGCGCGGCGCGTACCGATGAAGACTTCACGAGCGCCGGTGCGAGTGTGGTTACTGATCGAAATGCGCTGCTCGCCGAAACTGACGTGCTGGTCGTCGTTAGCCGCCCTGCGGAAGAAGATTTCAAACGAATGAAGCGAGGCGCGGTCGTGCTCGGATTTCTGCGCCCGCTCGATGAGCCCGCCAGGTTAGTCCCCGCGCTGGAAAATGGCCTGACAACTTTTTCGATGGAGCTCGTGCCGCGCATCACGCGCGCGCAGGCAATGGATGCTCTGTCGTCGATGGCCACGGTCGCGGGCTACAAAGCGGTGCTGCTCGGCGCCGACCGCATCCCGCGCATGTTTCCTATGTTGATGACCGCTGCCGGGACGGTGCCGCCGGCACGTGTTTTGGTTTTGGGCGCCGGCGTCGCGGGATTGCAGGCAATTGCCACCGCGCGAAGGCTTGGCGCAGTCGTCGAAGCGTATGACGTGCGCGCGGCCGCCGGTGAACAGGTGCGTTCGCTTGGCGCGAAGTTTCTCGAAGTCGATCTCGGCGGACTGCAAACTGAAGACAAAGGTGGATACGCAGTCGAGCTTTCAGAAGAGGCCTTAAAACGCGGCCGCGATTTAATAGCTGAACAAGCGAAGAGCGCCGACGTGATCATAACGACGGCGCAGGTACCTGGGCGCCGGGCGCCGGTTTTGATGGATGAGACGGCCGTCAACGGAATGAAACGTGGGTCGGTCGTGATCGATCTCGCGGGAGCGACGGGCGGCAATGTGACGGCGAGCCAGCCCGATGAAATCGTCGAGCGCAACGGCGTTACGATCCTGGCGCCGACGAATTTGCCGGCGACTGTGCCGGTACACGCGAGCCAACTTTATTCACGCAACGTCACGTCGTTTCTGAATTTGATGATCAAGGACGGCGAACTGCAGCTCGACATGAACGACGACGTGGTGGGCCCATCGTGCGTCACGCATGAAGGTCAATGGGTAAATCAAAGAGTCGCGGCGGCGGTTGGCCTTTGACGGTTTCAAGTTTCAGGTTCCAAGTTTCAAGTTTGTGTAGAGAACTTGAAACCTGAAACTTGGAACTTGAAACCCGGAGTCAGCGAGGAAGTATGAATAACATTTCTGTTTTGCTCTTGTTTAGCACCGGCACCATGTCCGGTCCCGCGATCATCGCTGCGCTGTACGTGTTCGTGCTGGCGGCGTTCCTCGGCTATCAAGTCATCTCGCGCGTGCCGCCGCTTTTGCACACGCCCTTGATGTCGGCCACGAATGCGATCTCGGGCATCTCTTTGGTCGGTTCAATTGTGATCGCGGGTTCGGGGCACGGGCGGGTGGCGACGATCCTCGGTTTCATCGCCGTCGCCTGCGCCAGCACCAACGTTGTCGGTGGATTTGTGATTACGGATCGGATGTTGAGGATGTTCAAGAGGAAGAAATGATTGTCAGTCGTCAGTCGTCAGTTGTGGCATCTCCGGAAAGGTAATCGGCGGCAACTGACAACGGACAACTGACAACGGACGCCGTTTTATGCACTGGCAAACCTACTTCATCGAATTTAGCTACCTGCTCGCTTCAATCCTTTTCATTCTCGGATTGAAGGGCTTGAGCCATCCCGAAACGGCCAAGAAGGGCATGCACATGGCCGAGTTCGGAATGCTGATGGCCATCATCGGCACGCTCATGCACTTCGAGATCGTCAGCTACACCTGGATTATCGTGGGACTGCTGGTCGGCTCGACGTTGGGCTTGGCGATGGGCGTGTGGGTGCCGATGACGGCGATGCCGCAACGGACCGCTCTGTCGCACGCGTTCGGCGCGTTCGCCGCGGCGCTGGTCGGCATTGCCGAGTACTACAGCTACACAGAGGGCATCAAGCCCCTGGCCGACCTGGGCCACATCAAGATGGGCGCGCTTGGGTTCGAGGTCATGTTCGGCTCGCTCACAACAACCGGCAGTCTGATCGCATTTGGAAAGTTGCAGGGCATTCTGCCTGGCCAGCCGCTCGTTTATCGCGGCCAGAATGTATTCAACATGGGCTTGCTGGCTGTAATGATCGGCCTGTTCGTCTATCTGATTTTCGTGCCCACCGCCGTGATTCCGTTCTACGCGATGCTCGGCCTGGCTTTCGTGTTCGGCGTGCTGCTCGTGATGCCGATCGGCTCGGCCGACATGCCGGTCGTGATGTCTCTGCTGAACTCGTACGCCGGCCTGGCGGCCGCGGCCACGGGATTTGTATTAGGCAACAACGTTCTGATCATTGCGGGCACGCTCGACGGTTTCTCGGGCTTCATCCTGTCGATCCTGATGTGCCGCGCGATGAACCGGTCAATCACAAACGTTCTGTTCGGCGCGTTCGGCAGTCCGGCTGCCGCGACTGACCAGGGCGAACAGGGCACGATGCGCGAAGTGGGCATGGAAGATGTCGCCGTCCAGCTCGCGTATGCGAGCAAGGTTGTGTTCGTGCCGGGCTATGGCCTGGCCACCGCGCAGGCGCAGCACGCGGTCCGCGAACTCGCCACCGTGCTGGAGAATCGAGGCGTGACCGTCAAGTACGGCATTCATCCGGTGGCCGGTCGCATGCCCGGTCACATGAACGTTTTGCTGGCCGAAGCCAACGTGCCTTACTCGCAGCTGTACGAACTCGAACAAATTAATCCAGACCTCACGAGCACAGATGTGGCTGTGGTGATTGGCGCGAACGACGTTGTTAATCCCGACGCGCGCGACAACCCCGGCAGCCCGATCGCCGGCATGCCGATCATCGAGGTCGATCGCGCGAAGTCCGTGATCGTCCTCAAACGCGGTCAGGGCAAAGGGTTCTCGGGCCTCGAAAACCCCCTATTCTTCAAACCCGTCACGGGGATGCTCTATGGCGACGCGAAGGACACGCTGACGAAACTAGTCGGCGCCGTCCAGCACGCGTAACTCCGCCCTCCCAAAGGACTTCGCGCCGCCAAGAATTCATTGCCGTCATCGAGCTTCGCTTGTACACTCCCGCGCACTATGAAGACCACTGTCCTCGTTACGCTCGTCTTTGTATCAGCATTGATTTGTCCCGCCACTTCGCGGGCGCAGAAAACGCGGCTAGTCAGGGCCAACATAGCTGTTGAGGAAAGGTTACGGCCTGAATGTTTTTAGAATTCCTGTTCACCCGCTCAACAACGGTGGTTATGAAGCGACCACCGTCGGATTGCATCGGGATGTATTCCAACACGAGAATTACTCGTATCTGCACCCATCGATAGCGGTCGATCTCTTCAAGAACCTTGCAATTCAATTCATTCGCGTACCTCGCCATAAGGACTCGGTTGAAAAGCCGCAAATAAGAACTAAAGTTAAGTTCTCACAAGACACTGCATGGCGAGACAGTCAGGTGGCGAAAGAATGGACCGTCGCGTTCAACGATGATCAGAAGTTTGATTACTCGTGGATCGTGAGGGATCCATTCAATATCGCCCACTTCTGGCACGCGCATCGGCTCCGCACAGGTACCAAGGGTATGTGGGTAGGAAGAATCGACTTGAACTCACAGCCGGCACCTTAGTAGGACTTGAGCGGTCGCCGTACCCTCCGCCAGTATGTAACGCTAAATAATGAAACCGGGCACCGGTCTCAAGCGTGGTGCAGGCTAGTAGCGCGCGTGACGCGGTAAATTGCGCTCGTCCACAGCTTGCTGCATGATAATGCGCTTGCGGCCTATAAAAATCTCGTCCTTTCGGGACTCAGAAACAAAACAATCGATCATGCGTAAACAAATCCTGTCACTGGCACTAGCCGTTAGTCTGTTTGTCCTGCCGTTTGCTGCTGTTGCACAGCCGCGTACCCCCAAACCAAAGCCAATTTCCGCGACAGTGCTCGCCGCCCGCGGGGTTGAGACGATTAACGCCGAACAGATGCGCGCGTATCTTTCTTTTATCGCGTCGGACGAGATGGAAGGACGCGACACGCCCTCGCGCGGGTTGGACACGACGGCGAAGTTTCTCGCGTTGAACCTCAGTCGCTGGGGCTTCAAGCCTGCAGGTGATGACGGAACCTTCTTTCAAAAGATTGCTTTGCGTCGCGACGCGATTGACGGCCCGAAATCGTCAGCCGAGATCGATGGCCAGAAATTTTCTTTCGGCGAAGACTTCCTGCCGAACTCGGTGCCGGCGACGTTGCAAGGACCTTTGGTGTTCGCCGGAAGCGGGTGGGTGATCAAATCCAAGAACCTGAATCCTTACGAGGGCGTCGATGTAAAGGGCAAGATTATTGTGGTGATGGGCCAGCCTTTTCCCGGCTTTCCTCGCGGAGTGACGCGCGCTGATCTGGCCGGCCGGCAAGGCGTCGACTGGAGCAGCCCCGGAATTTATGCGCAGCAACACGGCGCGAAAGGCGTGCTGGCGATTGCCGATCCGCAGACGCTTCAGAATTGGGAACAGGCTCGCGCACGTGCCACCCAGGGCGGACGGCTCACGGTTGAGAAATTCACCACTACGCAGAACGCTCCGTCAGTTTCAACCACTACCATGTCGATGAATATGGCGACCGCGCTGCTTAAAGGTGAGAAGTTCGACGCGGCCGCGCTGGTCAGCAAGTTTAACGCCAACGAAGCGCTGCCGACGTTCGAATTAAGCTCAAGCAAGAACGTGAAGGTCAACATCACGGTCAAGAATGAACGCCCGATGACCCAGAACGTGGTCGCTGTCTGGGAAGGCAGCGATCCGAATCTGAAGAACGAATACGTCGCCCTGGGTGCGCATTACGATCATGTCGGCGTCTGCGCGCCGGGATCTGCGGATCCCATCTGCAACGGCGCTGATGATGACGGTTCAGGAACGACGGCGATGCTGGCGATGGCGGAAGCGCTCGCGCGAGCCAGGCAGCGGCCAAAACGTTCAGTGCTTTTCGTCTGGCATTGCGGTGAGGAAAAAGGGCTGTGGGGCTCGCGCTACTTCGCCGAGAATCCGACCGTGCCGCTCGACAAGATCGTGACTCAGCTAAACATGGACATGATCGGTCGCAGTAAAAAAGACGGCGACACGAACTCACGAAATCAAACTCTCTCAGGCCCGAACACGGTTTACGTTATCGGTTCGAAGATGATGAGCACCGAACTGGGCGAGTTGAGCGAGCGGATCAATGCGACCTACCTGAATATGCAGTTAGATTACAAATTCGATGATCCGGCAGATCCGAACCGCTTCTTTTTCCGCAGCGATCACATCAACTACGCGCGCAAGGGCATTCCGATCATCTTCTACTTCGACGGTGTACACGAAGACTACCACCGACCCGGCGACGAGCCGCAGAAGATCGACTATGAAAAACTTCAGCGGATAACTCGGACTGTCTACGTGACGTTGTGGGAGATCGCGATCCGTCCGATGCGTCCGAAAGTCGATAAGCAGTTGCCGGCAGGAACTGAATAGGCCGGCTCATTGATTCAAACGTCTCCGAATCTGCAATAGATCGCTCATCGCGTCATCGAAAAACGGCTTCTCCTTCAAACTCGCGTGCGATCCCGGGAAGTAAACGAGCGTCAGTTCCGCTGAGGCCTCTCCCATCTTTTTCAGAACCAGGGCACAACGTTGGCCGTGAGGAAGGCGAGTGTTGTCAATCATCGGAAAGTCGAAGGGGCTAATCCAAAACAGCGCGTAGGTCGTTTCTATTTCCTCGTTCGTTTTTGCCGTATTCGAGTTCGAATCTCTAGTGGCAGTGTCTCGGGGCGTTTTTACCTCAAGCTGCACGCGTATTCTTCGTTCCTTCTGATCGACGGCCAGCACAGTGATCTTAAAGGCGGTGTTTTTGAGCAGCGGATTCTTTGCATTTTCCGGTCGCCGGAAGTGAAGCGAGCCAGTCATCAATTCGATCGGTTCACCGTTTTTGGGGTAAAGGATTGTTGTACCCTCGACGGCTTCAAGTTTGTCGAATTCGACATTATCATCGAGTTTTCCACCGCTGTCCTCCAGAGCCATGACCTGCTTACCCTTAACCTCGTCAGCCGCATCTTCCAGACGGTCAATCAAGGCATCGGCGTCTTGCACGCCGGATTTTCTAATCTTCGTGTGAACGGATTTGAATAGTGGGCCCAGGTCGAGAGCCTCATGGAAGTTATAGGCCAACAGTTCGAGGTTAAGGACTTTCTCTTCTAACCCGGCTGATTTGGATGTCAGAAAAGTGCCGATGATCGAATTGAACATGTCTTTGCGGAGAGAGGTCTCCGCGTTCTCTCGCTGGCTCATCAGCTCCGCGTACAGACGGGTATCCGTGTCGAGTGCCTGGTTTCGCTCCAACGTGTACGACCCATAGAGTCCAATAAAAGCCACGGCCGCGGCTGTGAAGACACCGGCAATGAATTTGAGAACTACATCAGCCTTGTCCCAAAAGTCCTTGTCTTTCTTGTCTTTCGCATCCTTCGGGTCTTTTCCCTCGTCTGAGCCTTTCGAGTTTTGCGCGGCTGTTGCTTCGTCCGGCATGTCATCGCCTCCTTAGTAGCCAACCGCTTTTCCCGTCTATCAGTTCGAAGTCGTATCGCACTGGATCCGTCTTGTCCGAATAGATGAAGTGCTTGTCCGATTCCCGACCGTTGTAAACAACGCGAAGCTCGCATTTAACTGAGCCGCGCAGATACATTCGGTAACTTCCAGCTCGATCGGTCGTCGTCTTCGCGTCGGGTTTCTGGTCCTTATTTATCCGATTCGGACAATGAACGAGTACTTCGACGTTTGGGCCCACTGAAGCGCCGTTGTACCTCAAACTTCCAAACACCTGGGCTGCAAAGGTAAGGGCAGGCAGCGAAAGAACCACTAGAAAACTTATGGGCAGCTTTTTCATTTTCACCTCTTGGAATGGTGCTCGCTTCAATAACAAAGGAAAGCAAAGCTATGAACCGCCGGGATCCAGGATCACAATAACCACGCTGCGCGTAGTGATCCTGCGGAAGCCTCTCGTGTTGCCGGCTGGAGCGAGAGTAACGGTGTCGTTCGCAGGCTCTGGGATCCAGCCTGATAAAAGTTTCGAGTTCCGGGTCTATGGGTTCGAGTCGGTGGAACTCGGCTTTAGTAAAATTCTATTGCGAGGCGGGCGAAGCATATTCCTGCCCTAAATTAAAGTCAATATTTTGTTGAGTCCTCGACCCCTGGAGAGTATGATGCCGCCGCCCTCGCAACGTAAGCTCATCAATCAACGCTGACGCCGACGCGCGTCAATGCTCGCCGGCGCCTCTTACCCACGGAGGACATCATGAAAAGGAACTTCTCGGAACAACAGAAAAATAGAATTCGGTTTGGACTGGTCTGCGCGGCTGTGTTGACGTTGCTGGCAACGGCGCTGGTCGTCGGGCGCAGTTCTCGATCATCACTGGCTTCAGCAAACGCGCCCGAACCCGCATTTCAGGTACCGCCCAGGCCATGGACCGCGGTCGGCTCGACCGGTGCGGTGGACGAGGCGTCGCTTAGTACCTTCGCGTTCGGCACGGCTGATATTGCATTCAAGGCCGGAGCCGCGGGAACGATTGTCGTCGCACGCTACAACGTGACGAACACGTTCGACAACAACGCAAATCCAAACAAGCCGGGGTGGACGACACTGGAGATGGGCTCGCATGCGCCAATAAACACCATCATTGAGGCCAAGCTGTTTGTGATCAAAGCATGCGGTCAGGATCCGGTGTTGCTTTGCACGGCCAGAAACCGAAGCATGGACAACCCGTGTGCGAAGTGCACGATTCAGGGCACGATAGATTTCACGAGTCAACTGTACTTCGTCGAAGTCACAATGAATCGGACCAGCCCGAATAATCCGTCGCCGCGCATGTTCACATTGCGACTGTTCTAAGACAGAAGTGAAGTGGGCAAATATAGGAAGCCCTGAACTTCGAGATTAGATCTGCGCCGCGAGGCGCGCGGCAATGGCCTGTTTCGGCTGGGCGCCGATGATTTGGTCCACGAGCTTTCCGTTTTTGAAGATCAGCAGCGTGGGTATGCTGCGGATGTTGAACTGGGCTGCGGTTCGTGGGTTCTCGTCTACATTCAATTTGGCAATCGTATAGCGCCCGTTTGCCTCAGCAGCCAATTCATCCAGCAGCGGCGCGATCATCCGGCACGGCCCACACCATTCAGCCCACGCGTCGACCAGCACGGGTTGAGTTGCCGAAGCTTCAACTACATCACGCGCAAAGCTATCGTCGGTAACCGGGTGCGGCTTTCCATCCGTCGCCTCAGGTGCAGGCAATTGCGTTCCACACTTGCCACACACGGGTTGCCTTTCGGTCGCCGTTTGCTCATCGACCCGATTCTTTGCGCTGCATTTCGGACACGCAACAATCATAAAAATCCTTCGTTTTGACGCGGGCTACTGCCCGCGTGGAGGGCGGTAGCCCTCCTCTAAACATTTGATTAGGAAAAACTTTTCTTGAAATGCCGGAGGACGCGTTGCCACGCATCCTGCGCGCTTTCAGGATCGAAAACCTCGGGACGCGTGTCGTTGAAGAAAGCGTGATCGGCGTCGTAGGAAACTACTTCAACGGGCAAGTCATGTTTCGTAGCCGCTTCTTTTAGGCCGTTCACTTTCGCTTCGTTAATCCACGCGTCGAGTTTGCCGGCAATGAAAAGGGTGGGCACGGTCAACTTTTTCAAAACATCTTCTTCCGGAATGTCGCCGTAGAACGGAGCGGCAGCTTTCAATTCAGGAATCTCACACGCGGCGCGCAGAGCGAACGTGCCGCCCATGCAGTAGCCGTTGATGACAAACTGATCGAAGCCGTATTTGTCCCGTGCCGCTTCCATGGTACGGCGGATTGTTTCCAGGCCGTCTTCGATGGCGAGCGCATCCATCAGTGCTGATGCTTCTTTGACATCCTGCGCGACGCGTCCGCGAAATAGATCGGGCGCGACGCAGTTGTAACCTTCATCGGCGTACCGGCGCGCGAGGTCGCGAATGTGCTGATTAATGCCCCACCATTCATGAATCAGAAGGACGGCGGTGTTTGTATCTTCGGCGGGTCGATCTACGTAGGCAGTAGTCGGGCCCGCGGTCGTATCAATCGTTAGTGAATCAACTCTCAAGTTGCTTGCTCCTTCTGGTTAGAACTGCGTCGCGGTTACGCTGCTTCGCTTAATTGTTATTGCGGGAGCAGATTATAGAGGACGGCATGTGTCGAACAAATGGCAGCGCTTATCAGGTCAGCTTTGTGACTGCAAAGTGAGGTAACCGCTACTTCAGTTCGCATCTCTAAATAATCCATCATGCGCTTCTTGCCGCCCCCGCATTGCGCTGTGATATAACTCCTGCGCTCGCTCAAACTCGCGGCCACTGAGAGGAAGCAATGAAGAGCTTAACCGCGGTCCTTTGTCTTTTTCTGTTTGCCCTGCCCCCGGCTTCGCCTCAACAGAAAGCGGACCTGATATTCACGAACGGCAACGTTTACACCGTCGACACTAAGCGGCCGCGCGCGCAGGCGATTGCCGTGCGGGGCGATCGGATTGTGTTTGTGGGCACGAATGCGGCAGTGAAGAGATTTCAGGGAAGCAACACGCGCGTTGTCGATCTACGCGGCGCCACCGTCGTGCCGGGACTTGCTGACGCGCATGCGCACTTCACCGGCGTGGGTCAGCGCGAGATGACTTTAAATCTTGAAGGCATCACGACGCTGGAAGAATTTCTTGCCAAAGTGAAAGAGCGCGTCGATCAAGCCAAGCCCGGCGAGTGGATCACCGGCCGCGGTTGGATTGAAACCTTCTGGAAGCCGCCGGTATTTCCGACGCGCGCCGATCTCGACAAAGTCGCGCCGAACAATCCGGTGTACCTCACGCGCGCCGATGGTCACGCGTCCGTTGCCAACAGCGCCGCCATAAAGCTCGCCGGCTTAACAAAGGACACGAAAGACCCTTTTGGCGGACAAGTCCTGAAGGACAAGCAGACCGGCGAACCGACTGGCATGCTGATCGACACCGCGCAGAGCTTTGTGTCAGGACGCATTCCACCGCGCGGCGAAGGTAGCGCCGAGGAAGCGATGGTGCTTGCTAATAAGCGCAGCCTCGAACTTGGCTGGACGCAGATTCATGACGCCGGCGGAAGTTATCGCGAAGTCGAACTTTTCAAAAGACTTTACAGTGAAGGCAAATTAAAGGTTCGTCTTTACAAAGCAGTGCATGGACCAAGCGCCGACGCGCAACGTCTAATGAAAGAAGGCCCAACGATAGGTGCGTTCGACCATCGCTTCACCTTCCGCACAATCAAAGTTGTCTCCGACGGCGCGCTCGGATCGCGTGGCGCGGCGTTGTTGGAACCCTACAGCGACGATCCCGGCAACAAAGGCATCCTGCGCGTCAAAGTGGAAGAGCTGCGGCCGATGCTTGAAGAAGCTTTGCGCACAGGCATTCAGGTCGAAACGCATGCGATTGGCGACTGGGCAAATCGTTTCATCCTTGACGAGTACGAGCGGGCTTTGAAAACCGTGCCGGCGGCAAATCGAAAGGTTCGCGATCCACGCTGGCGCGACGAACACACGCAGATCGTAAATCCGGCGGACCTTCCGCGCTTTGCCAAACTCGGAATCATTCCTTCAATGCAGCCGTCGCACGCCATCGGCGATCTGCACTTTGTGCCGAGTCGCATCGGGATTCCCCGGACGAAGGGCGCATACGCCTGGCAAACCTTAATCAAATCGGGCGCGATTATCGCCGGTGGCTCTGACGCGCCGGTCGAACGCGGCGAGCCGATGATCGAGTTCTACGCCGCCGTCGCGCGCAAAGACATTCGCGGCTTTTCAGGCGAAGGCTGGCATCCGGAAGAAAAAGCGACGCGCGAACAGGCATTGAAGATGTTCACGATTTGGCCTGCGTTTGCGGCCTTTGAAGAAAAACTTCGTGGCTCGATTGAAGCCGGCAAGCTCGCCGATCTAACAATCCTTTCGGCTGATATCATGGAGATTCCGGAAGCCGACATCCTCAAGACGCGTTGCGTGATGACCGTGATTAATGGTGAGATAGTCTACGAAGCCCGGTAAGTCTCATTTGAAGTCGATCCAACTACCCCCTTGGTTGGAAAATGAGGGAGGAGTTTATGAGACTCATTAGATTAGTAATTCCCACAACTCTCGCGTTGTTTATCGGTAGCGTTTCGGGCTTCGCGCAGGAAACGCATCCACACAAGCACGAACTCAACGAAAAACTCGGACGGGTTAACTTTGCCACGTCGTGCACCAAACCGGCGCAGCAGAAGTTCAATCGCGCCGTGGCGCTGCTGCACTCTTTTTGGTACGACGAAGCCGAAAAGGCATTTAATGACGTAGCTCAAACCGATCCGAAGTGCGCCATGGGCTACTGGGGCGTGGCGATGAGTTTGTACCATCCGCTTTGGGCGCCGCCGCTTACAGTTGAACTGCAGAGGGCCGCCGCGGCGATGCAAAAGGCGAACGCAACCGTGGCTCCGACTCAGAGAGAGCGGGATTACGTCGCCGCGATCGCATCGTTCTATCGAGACGCGGACAAGGTCGATCACAGAACCAGGGCCCTCGCGTACGAGAAAGCGATGGAGCAGATCGTCGTTCGCTATCCACAGGATCAGGAAGCGGCGGTCTTTTATGCTCTCGCGCTGCTGGGAACTGCTTTGCCGACCGACAAGACATTCGCCAATCAGAAAAAAGCGGCCGGCATCCTTAACAAGGTACTCGCCGCTCAGCCTGAACACCCCGGGGTGGCGCATTACATCATTCATAGTTTCGATTATCCCGCGCTCGCCGATCTGGCGCTGGCGGCGGCGCGAAATTACTCAAAGATTGCCCCTGATTCGCCGCATGCGTTGCACATGCCGTCTCATATTTTCATCCGGCTCGGGCTGTGGCCGGAATCGATCGAATCAAATCTCGCTTCGGCAGCGGCCGGCCGGAAACATGCTTCCGCGAAAGACGAAATTCACGCTATCGATTACCTTGCTTATGCCTATTTGCAAACGGCGCAGGATGGCAAGGCGAAGGAATTGAACGATGCGGTTTATGCGATGAACGGCATTGACGCTCACATTTTTCAGGTAGCTTATGCGCTGGGAGCAATACCTGCACGTTACACCCTTGAACGACGCCAGTGGGCTGAAGCTGCCGCGTTAAAAGTGCCGGTGGCGAGTTTCCCCTGGAACAAGTTTGCGTACGCGGAAGCTCATGTCTATTTCGCCCGCAGCCTGGGAGCATCCAGAAGTGGCGATCCGGCAGCCGCGCGAGCGGCTGTAGAACGACTGGCGGCCATGCAAAAATCACTCGCGGAAGCGAAAGACGATTACTGGGCTACGCAAGTTGAGATTCAGCGTCTCGGCGCGGCAGCCTGGCTCGCCCACGCAGAGGGAAAACGTGACGAAGCTTTAAAGCTGATGCGCGCTGCCGCGGATTTGGAAGATACGACGGAGAAGCATCCGGTGACGCCTGGCTCGATCGTCCCGGCGCGTGAGTTGTTGGGAGAGATGCTGCTGGAACTGCGCGATCCGCAACAGGCTCTCAAAGAGTTCGAAGCTTCGTTGCGAGTTTTGCCCAATCGGTTCAATGGACTGTTTGGAGCGGCGAAGGCGGCCGAAAACGTCGGAGACCGAAACAAGGCCTCAATGTTCTATGCGAAATTAACCGCGCTTGGCGAACGCGGCGATGGCCGCCGCCCTGAACTGCAGGCCGCGAAGAAGTTTCTTGCGCGTAATGGATCCTGAGCTCAGAATCGCAAACACAGAACATAGTTCCGTGTGCAAGAGACTACAGAAGCCACACGATGTTTTTCACAAATCTCCTTCGCCACATAATTTTGGTTGGACTTGTTTCGGCGTTGCCCGCGGCCGCGTTGGCGCAAGGGTCAACAGCGCCATCCCCAAATCCGCCGGCGGCGCGCACTGTCAAAATGAGCCTGATCGTGACTGATCAATCCAATCATTCGGTTGGTGACATCAAGAAGGAGGATCTGCAACTTCTCGAGGACAAAGTACCCCAGACTTTGACCCTTTTTGAAAAGGACAGCAGGCCCGTCAAGTATGTCGTCGCCATTGACACGTCCGGGTCATTCAAGGACCTGCTGGAACCTGTGATTGAAGCAAGCAAAATGCTCGTCAATCAGAACCGCGACCTGGACGAGACCATGCTGATGAGGTTCATTAGTAGCGGCAAGATCGAGAAGGTCGAAGACTTTACGTCTGATAAGAGCAAACTCTTTCGTGGCTTAGACGGTCTCTACGTTGAACAGGGCCAGACCGCCGTGGTTGACGCGATGTATGTGGCAGTTCAGACGGCAGCCGAATACAAGGCGGGTGACACGTCGCTTCGGCGCGCAGTCGTCATGTTCTCTGACGGTGAGGAGCGAGCTAGTTACTACAAAGTTGAGCAGCTGGTTAAGCTTTTACGTAGTACTGACGTACAGTTGTTTCTCATTGGAATTACCGTGCACCTGGATCGCGCAAGCTACATGAGACCGGGTCAGAAAGAAAAAGCGGAGAAATTACTGAAAAAGATTGCAGGTGAAAGCGGGGGGCGCGTCTTCTTCCCCACCAAGCCCAGCGAGCTGGCGGAGGCTTTGAATGAGACGACTAAGGACCTGCGGGGCCAATACTTAATTGGCTTCGAGCCCAACAACACCGGTGGTCAGGACAAATTCCGCAAGATCGAAGTGAAGGTTATTGACGCGCCAGACAAGAAGCATATTGCTATTTCACGGCCAGGTTACTTTCTATACCCACCAGCCATAGAGGTACCCAAAAAGAAATCTAATTGAACCAGGGAAGCGGCTATTCGAAACCGCCGTTTGGAGCACTACCATCGATCCAACTACCTTCAAAATTCTAATCAGCATCGCCATCATCGTAATTGCGACGGTGCATGGTTACGGCGCGGCGTGGCTCGCAATCTGGATGCTGTTTCACCCGTATAAGCCGGTGAAACTTCTCGGCATCACGATTTGGCCGCAGGGAATGATTCCGCGTCATCGCGAGCGGCTGGCCCAATCAATCGGGAACGCGGTCGGCAACGAACTCGTTTCGCAGGAAACAGTCTTCCAGGCGCTGTTCGAAACGGGATTCTTCGAACGTAAGGTCGAAGGCTTTGTTAATTCGTATACGACCGAACTGCTGTCAACCGCCTATCCGTCGCTGATCGAAGCGTTGCCTACGGGCGCGCGCGCGCCGGTGCTCGATACGATTGCGGCGTTGCAATACCGGCTCGCGGAACACATCGCATCGGTCTTGAAGAGTGACCAAACGGCTGAAGCGATCGAGAGCTTTGTCGATCGTCAGGTTGATAGCCTGCTCGAGCGGCGGCTGAACGAAACCGTCAGCGAAGAGACGTTCACGCAAGTCCTCGGGTTTGCCGAGGGACGCTTTACCGATCTCGTCAACGACGAACGGTTCGAAGCAAATGTCAGTTCGTTCGTGAGCGAACGACTCGGCGATCTCGCCGGCACGCATGCGTCTTTGGCCGAGATGTTCACGCCGGAAACTGTGGCCCTGATCAAAGATCGCATTACGCAACAGGTCGGGCCGATTGCGGATCAGCTGGCTGAGATTGTCACCAGTCCGACCACGCGCAATCAGATCGGCGGACTGATTAAACGTGAAGTCGATGATTACTACCGCGACCTTTCCTTCCTGAAAAAGATTTTCATCTCGCGCGAGCGCATCTACCAGGAAGTTGACGACCTGGTTCACGCGACCATGCCGCGACGCGTTGATGAATATCTGCGCGGGCCGGCGTTCGCGAGCGAAGCCACAGTCTTCATAAACACGACGGTCGATAATTTCATGACCCGGCCTTTGAGCGAATTGGTTGGCCAGGTTTCTTCTGAGCGATTTGAGACTATTCGCCGTGAAGCAGGCGCCAGATTTGTGGCCATGGCCCGCAGTCCGGAACTGGCGCGATCGGTTTCGACGTACCTGACGGACGCAGTCGCGCGTTTGCGGCCCCAAACCCTGCGTGAACTGCTCGAGAGGCTGAATCCGGAATCAGCGCCCCGGGTGAAGAAGTTCTTGACCGGCAGCTTGCTGACCGTGCTGGCGCGGGACGACACGGCGCGGACAATTAATGGAATTCTAAGCTCGCAGATTGAACGGTTCTTGGTTTCGCCGATTGGCCGGCTCGCCGATCACATGCCCGAAGGAGCTATCGAGAAAGCGAGCGTGGCGCTCACCGGAAAAATTACGGCGGCCGCACGCGAACGTTTGCCGGCGGCGATCGCCGAATTCGACGTTGGGGGAGTAGTGCGCAAGAAGGTTTCCGACTACCCGATCGATAAGTTGGAAGAGTTAGTGCTGATGGTAGCCAGGCATCATCTGAAGACGATCGAAATGTTCGGCGCCATCATCGGCTTTTGGATCGGCGTGGCGCAGGCGATCTATTTTTGGTTTACCTATGTGCCGAAATAAAACGTGTCAGTACCGAGAGCGGTAGCGACCGGATCGAATAACGACTTTAAAGTTTTATGCGCGCTCTTAAGGAGTTGCTCGCACGATCCGGTCGCTACCGCTCGCGGTACTGACACAACTCAAAATAAATTTTCAGTTGACATTCATCGCGATAGATCATAAACAATTGCACTTGTTGAAAGGAGTCATCCCTGAATGACGTACGTTGTTGTTGAACCGTGTGTTGATTGCAAGTACACCGATTGCGCTGCGGTTTGTCCGGTCGAAGCATTTCACGAATTAACAGATCGTCTTTATATCAACGCCGACACGTGCATTGATTGCGACGCGTGCGTTCCCGAGTGTCCCGTCGAAGCCATCTACGCCGACACCAGTCTTCCGGAAAATTATTCCGAGTGGTTGCAAATCAACATTGACGAAGCGCCGAAGTATCCGGTGATTAGTCAGAAGATCCCCGCTCTGTTTGGGCCGAACTGCAAAGGCCAGCCTGAATAAAATTTAGTTCGCAGAATTAAGTTTGAATCGAAAGGTGTGGGTGGAAGTGTGCGTTGACGCTTTACGGACGTGCTAACCGCCAAACTCGTCGATTTCGCGCAAAGTTCGTTTCGCTTCTTCCAAGCCGAA
The DNA here is from genome assembly GCA_036277115.1 of Pyrinomonadaceae bacterium. NCBI lineage: Bacteria > Pseudomonadati > Acidobacteriota > Blastocatellia > Blastocatellales > Pyrinomonadaceae > Pyrinomonadaceae bacterium. The sequence continues at coordinate 364,958 of DASUNM010000023.1, read as the reverse complement.
CTCGTGCGCCTGCCGCTCAAGCACTGAGCGCGCCACGTCCGCATCGATCGGATCGTGAAGCAGCGCCCGCAGCAGTGACGGTGGCGCCTGCGTCAACACTTCATTGGCCAGCGCGCGTACTACGACGTTTTGCGAGCGCGCCATGTCGCACAACTCGCTGGGAGCGAGTCGCACCGCCATTCCATTCGCAAGCTCATCCAGCCGCGCAAACTGCTGCCGCTCGTGCGCCCGTTGAATCAGCTGCCCGAAAACTTCCGCAGACTGCGTCTGGTGGGTCAGCATCTGCACGCATGTATCCGCCAGCCGCCGCGCCTCTTGTGCGGAATCGTCTTCGGCCCCGGCGTCCTTGCGCTGAGTGCGGTCATCAAGCGCCGCCAGGAGTTTGCTTAGCTCGCGGTCGGCGCGCGGGTCGTAGGCGCGGAACTGTTCGGCCGGCGCGGCCGGCGTCGATTGCCACGCACGCTCAAGCAAGGTGCGGGTTTGCGGGCGCAAATCGTTCCAGGCGCTGGTCACTCGCGAGCCAAATTTTTCGTTAATCATCGCCATGGCGAACGTCGAGTCGCATTGTACTACAGCCGCTACAACTATTCGGGCAATACTGCTAAGCTTGCTGCCTTCTTATGCGAACAAGACTTCTGAGATTTTGAGTATGGCAATCAGCGAACAGTTGCTCGAAATTCTGGTTTGTCCGGCGTGTCATGCAAAGGTCGAGTTGAGGCCCGACGGCACCGGATTGAAGTGTGTCTCGTGCCGGCGCGTCTATCCGATTCGCGACGACATTCCGGTGATGCTGATCGACGAAGCGACCATCGAGGATGAATGATCGGTACGCACGCTTCCAGCGTGCTTTCCCGCGAACGACTCATGAGCACGCCTGAGGCGTGCGTACCCGTCACACGATGAACAGCCTGCGGGAAATAATTGAAGCTTCACCGAGCGTTCGTCACCTGGCTTTCGCCGATCAGGAGACCTCGGAACCTCAGCCGCTCGCGGCCGCTCGCTGGGACTGGTCGGAAGTAAAACGCGTCCTGGTGATTCGCCTCAGATCCATCGGCGACTCAGTGCTCACCACCCCTGCATTGTTCGCCCTGCGACGATTCGTACCGCATGTGCAAATCGACGTGTTGCTGGAAGATTGGGTGGCGCCGGTCTTTGACGGTCTGGACGTGATCGATCGGGTGATCACGATTCCGAAAGAGAGCACATCGGCCCGCGCACGAATCGCCCGCGAGTTGCGCGCCGCGCACTACGATGTCGTTTACAACCTGCACGGTGGCACGACCGCAACTTTTCTGACGCGCGCCACCGGCGCAAAGCATCGCGTCGGTTTCGAAAACTATCAATACGCACGTTTGCACAATCACGTCGCGCCCTCGCCTCTGCAAATCTGGCAAAGGCCCACGCTGCATTCGGTTGAGCAACAATTGGCGTTGATTGGTTGGACCGGCGTGCCGGTGACGGATCGGCCGCCGACACGTTTGGGTGTGACCGAGTCCGCCACAAGATCCGCGGCAGAGAAACTTCGCTCCGCGGGCTTCGATGGATTTGATCGGGGAGAGCCCTTCGCCTTGATTCATCCGACCGCCGCGTTTGCTACCAAGCAGTGGGCAACGGAAAACTTTGCGCGCGTCGCGGAAGACCTGAACAAACGTAATCTGCGTCCGATTGTCGTCGTGGCGCCGCATGAAAAAGGCGTGGCGGATGCGCTTCAGTCGCAAACCTCGTCGCCCATCTCGCTGCACGATCTTTCGTTACCGGAGGTCACCGCGCTCGCGTCGCGGGCGCAACTCTTCATCGGCAACGACAGCGGGATCGCGCACATCGCGGCAGCGGCGGGCGCGCCCTGTGTCGTTATTTTCGGCTCTTCAAACCGAAATCATTGGCGGCCCTGGACGACGAAGCCGAACGAAATTGTCTTTGAAGAGCTTCCCTGTCAACCGTGTCCCGGCTATTTCTGCGGCGAATTTGAAAAGCCCGAATGCATTCTCCGCGTGCCGGTGGATCGGGTCATCTCGGCGATCGATCGGGTCATCAGGCAGGTTTAGGTAGTGTCTTGCTTTGCGTATCTTTGCGGCTTGGCGCCTTCGCGTGAAACGACCGCTTTCCACAGAGGCAGTTCACGCAAAGACGCATTGGCGCAAAGGATCGCAAAGTTAAAACAGAATGCCAGTCAGGTTTAGAAACAGTGAGTTCATTACCTAAACAACGCGCGCAGGAAATCGCGCAGCAGATGCGCGGGCGAAACGTGGTCGTGATCGGCGACGTCATGCTCGACGAGTTCGTCTGGGGCGACGTTTCGCGCATTTCTCCCGAGGCGCCGGTGCCGGTGGTGGACGTCAAGCGCGAGTCAACGCATCTCGGTGGCGCGGCAAATGTGCTGGCAAACCTGCTGGCGCTCGGCGCCGGCGCGTGTGTGATTGGCGTCATCGGCAGAGACTACGCCGGCGATCGCATTCGACTGTCAGTAAAAGAGAAGAGCAATCTGCACCGCGATGAGTTTCTGGTTTCTGCCGATGGGCGTCCGACGACGATCAAGACGCGCATCATCGCGCATCATCAGATGGTGGTGCGTGCGGACCGCGAGAACCGAACGCCAGTAGATCCGGATACTGAAACGCGAATTATCAGCGCGGCGCACGCGGCCTTGGCGAACGCCCACGCGCTGGTTGTGTCTGATTACGATAAAGGGGTGCTGACGCCGCGCGTTCTGCGTGAGGTGTTGCCCGCGGCTTACGAAAAAATGCCGGTGCTGGTCGATCCAAAGATTCGCAATTTTGATTTTTACCGCCCGGCGACGCTGGTCACGCCAAATCATCACGAGGCGTTGCGACTCACGAATACTGAAGAAGATTCTGATGGGGCGCTGCAAACTGCCGCGCACAAAATTCGCGAACGTCTGGCTTGTGACGCCGTGCTGATTACGCGTGGTGACCGAGGCATGGTTCTTTTTGAGAAAGATAATGAACCCGTTAATGTCGAAACGACGGCGCGCGAAGTCTACGACGTCACCGGCGCAGGCGATACGGTCATCGCGACTCTGGCGGCGGCGCTGGCGGGCGGCGCTTCGTTAATTGAAGCGGCGCTGCTCGCAAACTACGCTGCCGGAATCGTCGTGGGGAAACTTGGCACCGCGACGGCAACCATGGACGAAGTTTTGGACTCAATTGGATCATGATATTCCGACGTACAGCATTCCTTCTTATCGCGCTTCTGCTGGTCGCACCGTCGTCGCGCCTGACAATTGCTCAGGAGTCGCAGCGTCCGCGCACCACAAGCACCGTTACGGCAAGCGGAGTTCCGGTCGAGATTAGCTCGGCGCAAACGCTCACTGAATTACGAACGCGAATTGAGCAGATTGTGCGACAGCCGGCGCTTGAGGCAGGCTTTTTCGCCGTGAAGATTGTTTCGCTCGACACGGGCGCGGTGATTTTTGAGCAGGATTCCAGAAAGCTCGTGCGGCCGGCGTCGAACATGAAGATTTACACGGTCGCCACCGCCTTCGATAGGTTGACGCCGGAATATCGCTTCATCACGTCGGTGTACGCGAAGGAGAAACTGGACGACGAAGGAAAGGTCAAAGGGGATTTAATCATCTACGGCCGTGGGGATCCTTCCATCGCCGCCCGATTCAATGATGGAGATTACTTCAAAGGTATCAACGTCCTGGCCGATCGAATCGTCGCGGCGGGCGTGAAGCGAATTAAAGGCGACCTGGTTGGCGACGAAAGTCACTTCGACGGTGACAGCTTCGGCAGCGGCTGGACCTGGCAGGATTTGCAATGGTCGTATGGCGCGCCAGTCAGCGCCCTCACTGTGAACGACAACGCAATCGACTTGACCGTGCGGCCGGGTAGTAAAGCCGGCGCGCCGGTGTCGATCACCAGTGGCCCGCCGGCTACATCATTCATGACGATCGTTAATCGTGCGACGACCTCTGCGAAAGGAACGCGCAGCGATTTACGGATTCATCGCGGGGTGGGCGCGAATGTGCTTGAGATTTCCGGCACGCTGCCGGTTGGTGATGATGGATACACCGGGGGTGTAGCGATACCTGATCCGGCGCTCGCATTCGTCGCGATGCTGCGCGATGCGCTAATCAAGCGGGGCGTGAAGATCGATGGGCGTCTGCGAACCGTGAATGCGCGGTCGGGTGGCAGTATGGTTCCGCAGACAACCAGTGCGACGACGCCCGCGCTACCGGCCCCTGTCGAAATCGCCAGCTTGCCCTCGGCGCCTTTCAACGACATTGCCGCGCACACCTTGAAGCCAAGCCAGAATCTCTACACTGAATTGATTCTGCGCACCCTCGGGAAGATGCGAAAGAGTGCGCCGCCGGCGGACGAGACTCGTCGTGCCGGTCAAACTGATGAGGATGCGGGACTGGCGGCGGTGCGTGATTTTCTAAAGCAAGCCGGCGTCAACGAGAGCCAGTTGAATCTCGACGATGGTTCGGGCCTGTCGCGCAGCGACTTGATCATGGCGGATGCGACGGTCCAGTTGCTGACATTCATGACGAAGCACCGGTACTTTGCGCAGTTTCGCGATGCGCTGCCGATCGCCGGCGTGGATGGCACGCTGCGCAATCGCATGAAGGGAACACCCGCCGAGAAAAACGTGCGCGCTAAGACCGGCACTCTCAGTTCAGTCGCGTCGTTGGGAGGCTATGTCACGACGGCCGCCGGCGAGCGCCTCGTGTTCTCGATGATGCTGAACAACTACGCGGATGCATCGGCATTGCGACGCGATTCAATCGACGCGATCGCGGTGCTGCTGGCGTCGTTTGACGGCAAAACACAGTAGGAAGTGGCACAGACTTTAGCCTGTGAATTTCAGCGGCGAAACCGCAGACTGAAGTCTGTGCCGCTGAAAAGGAGATCCCCTATGTCAGTTGATCCAATCATCGGCAGTTGGCGTGAAGTTCGCGCCGGCTTGATCGACGAAGTTTCTCAAATCCCCGCAGACCAGTTTTCGTTCCGCGCCGCCGAAGGCATGCGATCGGTCGCTGAGCTGCTTCAGCATCTGGTCGAGTCGCAGAAGTTTCTGGTCGGTGAAGCCTGCCGCCCTGACACTAACCTTTTGCGCAAATCGTTCGCAGAGAACATCAAGGACTACGCGCCCGACGTGCGGACCGTGAACGACAAAGAAGCAATTATCCAAATGATGCAGACCACGATGGACGATTGTGAAAAGTGTTTGCGCGAGCACGCGGATGAAATGAAGAACACGATGAAGCGTTTTGACGGGAAGGAGATGACGAAGCTGGGTTTCTTGTCATTCGCGATCGCGCACGAGATGTATCATCGCGGGCAACTGACCGTTTACGTACGTCTGCTCGGGATTGAACCGATGCTGACGCAGAAGTTTCGCAAGGCCTTTGGCGCATCGCCTCCTTAATTTGGAGTGCGGCGGCAAGCGTAGCGCGACGCCGCTGGATTGTTCACGAATAGGATATCAAAAGCGCCGTCGCCGCTTCGCTCTGCCGGCGCACTCCAAACATGCCTCGTTTCACAAAATTCCACGGTTTCGGCAACGACTATTTAGTTTTCGAAGCTGATCAGTTGGCGGACGTCACTGACCTGGGCAGCTTTGCGCATCGGATCTGTGATCGCCATTACGGCGCCGGCGGCGATGGGATTGCCGTCGTGGCGCGTTCGTCCGATGCGAAATCCGATTTCAATGTTCGCATCTTCAATCCCGACGGCAGCGAAGCCGGCATGTCCGGCAACGGCACGCGCTGCGCTGCGGCCTACCTGCACCATCACAAGCTCTGGTCGGCTGAAGAGTTGCGTCTGCAAACGCGGAATGGAATCAAGCGGTATTACTTGCTCGAACACTCCGGGGGAGCCTTTACCTTTCGCTCGGAACTCGGGCAACCGAAGTTCGATTCAGCTTCAATTCCCATGACGACGGACGCTCCGTTGGAGAAGGTGATTGATTATCCCCTCACAGCCGGTAACCAAAAGCTGAACGTGACGGCGCTGCAAATGGGCAATCCGAACTGCTGCGTCTTCGTCGATCGCTTTGACGAGATTGATTGGCGCGGGTTGGGACCGCTGATCGAGAATCATCCGCAATTTCCGGAACGGACCAACGTGATATTTGTTCGAGTGCGTGACCGCGCGAATATCGAAGAGCGCATCTGGGAACGCGGTGTCGGCGAAACCGAAAGTTCCGGCACGTGCTCGTGTGCGGCCATGGTCGCGTCAGTCATTAACGATAAAACTGATCGCGCAGTAGACGTGCACGCGCCCGGCGGCATCTTACCCATCGAATGGCGCGATGACGGCGAGGTCGTGCTGACCGGACGCGCTGAAGTGATCTACAACGGCGAATGGCTGGGACGGTGATATGGAGACCTTACAAAAGAGTTTTTCCGGTGGGCGCCTGTTAAGTGAGCGAGGTGTATCCGGCCTCCGTCTCACCGATGGCATCTATTTCGCGAACACCAAAGTGCCAAACCACTCACATGAATACGCCGTTTTTTGTATCGCTTTGAAGGGCGCCTGCCGCGAATTATTTGCCGGCCGGGTTCGGCATTACGAGGCTTTGAGTGTGCAATACCTTCCTTCTTACCAATGCCACACGTTGGACTTTTCTTTAACCGACACGCGCGCTTTCAGCATCGACGTTGATCGGAAGTGGCTGGAGCGTGCGCAGGATTACTCCCTCAAAATCGAGAACTCAATTCACTGCCATGGCGGTTCGCTGGCCGGGTTGATGATGAAGATTTACCGGGAGTTCCGGCAAATCGATAACGCTTCACCGCTCGCGATTGAAGGTTTGACACTTGAGCTGCTCGCGGAAGTCTCGCGTAACCGGGAAAGCTTACGCGACAAGCAGGCTCCCCAGTGGCTCGAGCGCGCGGTTGAGCTGCTGCGAGAGAGATTCGCCGAACGGCTAACCATATCTGAAGTGGCGACGAGTGCCGGTGTGCATCCGGTTCATCTCGCCCGTGAGTTCCGCCGATTCAAACGGTGCACCATTGGCGAGTACGTCCGCCAGTTGCGCATTGAGCGCGCTTGTCATCAACTACACAATCCCGAAGAACCGCTGGCGGCGATCGCGGCTGGGGCCGGATTCTCAGACCAAAGTCATTTTTGCCGCACCTTCAAACGCTTTGTCGGCATGACCCCTTCCGAATACCGTTCGGCACTTACCGCGCACTAATTCCGTTCCAGGACGTTAGGATAGTTCAAGACAGGCACGCACTTCTTGTGCAGACTGCGAAATGTCTCTCCTGGACTGAACAAGCGGAGTGTCTCTCATGCCTCTTTTAGCCATTCGGGTTTTCATCGTCTTTATGTTGCTGGTGACCTCGGTAGCTCATCAAACCGCGGGCCAGGAGAAATCCATGCTCGCTCTCACGAATGTAACCGTGATTGATGGGAACGGCGGTCCACCCTTACCTGAAAGGACGATCGTAATTTCCGGCGAGCGAATCGCGGATATCTTTCCCACGGGCACGAAACCGTTGCCGCGCGGCGCCACCACCATGAATCTCAAAGGCCATTTCGTAATGCCGGGCCTGATCGATTCGCACTATCACCTCACACCCGGACTACGGAGCAAGGAAGTAGAAGAGGCGCTGCGACGTTTTGTATTTATCGGTGGCATCACAGCCGTGCGCGACATGGCCGGCGACGCGGTGGCGTTGGCGGAGTTGGCGAAGATTGCGGCTGACGCAAATGTTCAATCTCCCCGTATTTATTATTCGGCTCTGATGGCCGGTCCTGCGTTCCTCTCCGTCGACCGTCGCGTCGAGCAAGCCTCGCGCGGACACACGCGCGGCGAGGCTCCCTGGATCAGGGCGATTAAACCGGAAACAGATATCGCTAAGGCCGTTAGCGAAGCGAAGGCGACGGGAGCGACGGGAATTAAGATCTACACTGATCTATCTCCAGAGACTGTGGCGAAGATCACCACGGAAGCCCACCGGCAAGGATTAAAAGTCTGGAGCCACGCGTCGATTTATCCGGGCAAGCCAAGCGATGCCGTCCGCGCCGACGTCGATGTGATCTCTCACAGCAACCTGGTGATTCCGGAAACGATGGCCAAAGTGCCTGAGCGATATATCGGCAGTTACCCCATGCTTGATTACTCGACGGGGATAGAGCGGAAGGAGATCAGCGATCTCCTCGCCTTGATGCTCCAGAAGGGAACTTATCTCGATCCGACTCTCGTAGTGACCGCTCGACTCGCTAATGGCAAGCCGGGCGACATCTTTCGCGATCCAAAACAAATGCTCGAGTGGACTTACCTGTTCACCCTTCGAGCCCACATTCGGAAAATCCCAATCGTCGCTGGAACCGACGTCTTCGAAAGCCCGGCGACGCGCGACTTTCCCAATCTACACAGCGAGATGGAACTGTTGGTGAACAAAGTAGGCCTCACGCCGCTCGAAGCGATCACCACGGCCACTCGCAATGGCGCCCAGGTCCTGGGAATTGCTGATTCAGTTGGAACAGTTGCGACCGGGAAGATTGCTGACCTCGTTATCCTCAGCGCCGATCCGACCATCGACATTCGCAACACCACCCGCATCGAGTACGTCGTTAAAGGTGGCAAGGTGCACCAGCGCGACACTTCAAAAGATCAAAGGGATCTCGGAGACCCCGCAGAGATCGCGAAACTGCGCGAATTGGTACGCGCCTGGGATGAAGCCACTGTGAAAGGCGACGCGACCACGCTTGATCGATTGTTGGCTGTTGAGTTCACATTTGTGGGCGGCGTGCGCCGGGCCGCTTACCTGGATTTCATCAAAGCAAAAACGACTGACACCTATGTGGAATCCGCTGTGAGTGAGAACGTGCAAGTGCAGGTTTATGGGGACGCCGCGGTGGTGACAGCCACTGGTGTCACGAAAGGAAAGAATCGCGGACAGCCTTACGAGAGCAGGTATTTGTTCATCGATGTTTGGGTTAAGCGAGACGGGCGGTGGCAGTGTGTGAAAGTTTATTCGAACCCGATTACCAACTGAGGTGGTAGTCTTTACCCCCGAACGTTAATCGCGCAAGGAGTGTGAATATGAAGGGCCGCTCGATTTTTTCATCACTGGTGAGCGTCACTGTCGCTCTGTTAATTCTGGGCGGCCATGCAAAACAGCAGAACGCAGGAGCCGTCAATATAAATGCCGAGGTGCGGAACGAAGCGACCAAAGTCGTCACCGGGCAGGGGGAACATCCAACTTATCAACTCGCCGCCGGTTTCGTGCGCGATCAAAAGGGTAAGCGCGAACAAAAAGCAGAGTTCATAAAGAGACTCACTCCGACGCCGAGCGAGGTCCCAACTACTCCAACGTACTACTCAGGCGGCTATGGCACGCCTGGAAATTTCGTCTACACGCGCATCGGTTTTGATACGGGCAAAATAGGACAGCCATTTGATCGAACGGACCAGCCGCCGATCCGCAATTTAACAGTCCGCAACGGCCAGCTACGCTTCGATGCCGATCGTCTTCACTTCGAGCTTACGCAATTTGACCATGGTGCTCGTGGCTGGGTGGTCGATGAGAAAGGTAAGCGGCGACCCGCCTATTTCGTGACGCGGCCGAAGGACATTCCCTCATTGGAGGTGCTTGAGCGCTATGAAGGCACTTACCGGATTGGCAAGCGCCGGCTCTTGACGCTGTCACGCAACGTCTTTTCGGACTCTTTCCATTATTTGGAGCTCCCGTCCGGCCGGACAGGGGCCCTCTTCTATCGACCGAACGACGAATTGACGGGCGGTCCCTGTATGTATTGCCCCGGACCGGAATATCTGCGCGTCAGCCTGGACCAGCGTCAGAGCGGACGAGCCCAGCGCGTTCGAGTAACGATCGACGGCCGCACAATCGATGCGCCCAGAATCGAGACGCACTCCGAAGAGGAAATCCGATTCATCAGCAAGGATGGCACGCAACTGGCCGGTTCGCTGCTACTGCCCTCCGGAAAGGGGCCGCACCCCGCGGTAGTGTTCGCCCACGGGTCAAGCGCGCAAACTCGTAACGGCTTTTACGGTAATATCCGCTTCATTGCAGAAGCCTATGCGAGATCCGGAATTGCCGCGCTCATCTTTGACAAGCGCGGGACCGGCCGATCGAAGGGTGATTGGAAAACTGCAAATTTGGAAATTCTGGGGGACGATGTCGCCGCTGGCGTCGAGTTTCTCAGGACAAGAGCCGAAATCAGGGCTGATCGAATCGGCCTCACAGGCAGCAGCCAAGCAGGCTGGATCATGTCTTTCGCGGCGATGCGCGTGCCCGACGTCCGGTTCATCCAGATGCGCTCATCTTCGCCTATGAGCGTTCGCGAGGCCAACCGCGATCAGCTCGTTCTGATGATGGAAGCCGAGCGATATCCTCGATCCGAGATCCAACGTGCGCTCAACATCCGCGACATGATGGATGACTATGCCGTCACCGGTCGGAATTGGGAGCAGCTGGAGGCCGCGGCAAAGCAGGTCGAGAACGAATATTGGATGACCCAGTTCATCGGCGGATTGCCGGCGAAGGACTCGACGACTTATGCCTGGCTCCGCAAGGCATTCTCTTATGACGTGACGGCGGCCGTCCGGAACTTCAAGGGCGCTTGGCAAGCGATATATGGGGCTAGCGACATCGTGGTATCCGTTCCCAAGACACGGGCATGGTTGGAAGATGCCCTTCGTGACGGCCGCTCAAATGACGTGACGATCGAGGTCGTCCCGAACGCCGACCACAATTATTATGAAACCAAGACGGGTCTCGATCATCGCGAGTTGCCGGGATACAGCCGTTACGTACCCGGCATTTTTGACAAGATCACCCGGTGGGCAAACGAACGGATGCGCAACACATATATCCACCCGCTCTCTCCAAGCAAAACTCCGTCACATTGAGCGTGATCCCAAAATGCGGGAGCTCAACAACGATGGTAGAACGTCAAAGAGCGCGCGGAGCGCGCGTCAGCATAAAGCCCGGGGCGCAAGCCCCGGGATCAAGCGCAAAGGATTGGCCTAGCCCGCGGAGCGGGCGACAGAGTTCATGATTGGCAGTTTTCACAAAACGATTCTTCGTCGTCATGGCGAGATTGAACACAGGAGTGGTCTCGTTAAGGGCTGTCGCCCGCTCGGCGGGCTTTGAGACATTTGCTATCTCGATCCTGGGGCTTGCGCCCCAGGCTTTATGCTGACGCCCGCTTCGCGGGCTGGTGAGAACAGAAAGAAACAGCCAATGGTTAAGACCGTCACAATTCTTGCCAGGATACTCATTGCCTTGACGCTGCTGACCAACGCAAGTGGCTCGTTGTCACAAACGCCGCGGGACAAGCAACGCCTTGACCGTTTTGAGAAACAGGTTGAAGACCTACGCACGATCGTAAAGGTCCCCGGCATGTCCGCCGTCATCATTAAAGATCAAAAAGTTATATGGGCTAAAGGATTCGGGTTTGCGGACCTGGAGAGAAAAATCCCAGCGACGCCGGACACACTTTATCACCTCGCTTCGATAACCAAGACGTTTGGGGCGACGCTGATCATGCAGCTTGTCGAGCAGGGGAAGCTGAGTCTCGATGAGCCGGCTTCCCGTTACTCGTCCAACTTCAAGGACGAATCGGTCAAGATAAAACACCTTATCACTCACACGGCTGTCGCGACGCCCGGCGAACATTTCTGGTACGACGGGAATAATTTTGACTATCTCGACAACGTCATTGAGAAGAAGACTGGCAAGCAGTTTACCCAGCTGGCTGTCGAAACTTTCTTCGATCCCGCTGGGATGATGAATAGCGTTCCGTACCACAACGTGGTGGTCGATGCGGACAAGTGGATGGCTTCGTTGGGTAAAAAGCGCCTTGATCGCTACAAAAAGAACCTCGAGATGTTCGCTCAACCTTATACATATTACGGCGCCGGGGAGATGGTTCACGTGTCATATCCGGGAAGACACTACAACGGCTCCGCGGCAAGTTTGCTATCGACCGTCCGGGACATGGCGAAGTATGACATCGCGATCGACCGCCACATGTTCTTAAAAAAGGAGACACAGGAGAAAGCCTGGACGCCGTTTATTTCAAACGCGGGCAAGCGACTGCCATACGGACTAGGCTGGTTCGTAATGAATCACGGCGGAGTCAAGCTCGTCTGGCATACCGGGCACTGGGGAACCGGGTTCTCGGCGTTCTACCTCAAGGTGCCGGAGAAAAATCTCTCGATTATCATGCTCGGCAACAGCGAGTCACTCATTGACCACCAATACAAGATAGGCGAGGTGATGGTCGATGACATGATCAATAATGTCTTCGCGTGCGCCTTTCTCGGCACATGGAAGCTCGCATACGGCTGCGAAAAGAATTCTCAAGCGGCCGTGACAAAGTGGCTCGCGCAGCGCAAGGCCAGCGGACGCGTCGCGGTCCGTGTGGACCCAAAGATCCTCGAAACCTACGTCGGGGAATACCAGTTCGAGACGCTGGACAACCGGATCTACACGGTTACGCGAGAAGCCGACCGGCTCTTCTTCGCTGGTCCCAGCGGTATCAAGCTCGAAATGTTTGGAGAGTCGGAGTCATTGTTCTTCTCGAAAGTCCGACCGTATGTGTTGATCTTCACGAAAGCTGAAGGGCAGCCCGCGCAAGTGAAAATCGTTGAAGGCGATAAGACCTACCTCTCGAAGAGGCTCAAATAGGAATCTCGTTCGACTCAATCGTTAGACTAAGCAAGCTGCGAAGCAGCTCGACGAGCCCGGCCCCTTTTTACTGCTGCTTGACGATCTTTGCCACAAAACGGTTTATGGTGGTGTTTTCAATTTAAGAAAGATGCGCGCAGGAGTTCGACCCATAATCGATTCCGTTCTGGATGAATCTTCTTCGCAGGAGACCGGCCTGAGCTTTGATGAGGTTTTTACGCTTCATCACCGGGCAGTCTTCGCGACCGCCCGCGGCGTTGTGCGTGACACTACTTTGGCCGAGGAGATCACTCAAGAAGTTTTCCTGAAGCTCTATCGACATTTCGATTCCAAGCCGAATGGCGAGTTATTGCGGCCGTGGTTGTTGCGCGTCACCTTGAACGAAGCGCGTAATACGCTGCGGGGTCAACATCGTTCGATGGCCCGCGATACCACCTATCAACAAAATACGGATCCGGCCATGCTGCACGTTGATTACGAACGGCGTCAGGAAGTGGAAACTGCACGCCGTGCGCTGGACAAGATTAAAGAGCCCATGCGCACCTGTTTGTTGTTGCGGCACCAGGGTCTTTCCTATCGGGAAATAGCCCAGACACTATCGTTGAAGGAAAACTACGTAGGTAGTCTGGTTGCGAGGGGGCGTAAAGAGTTTGTGCGCTACTACCCCGGGATTGGAGTTAAGCGATGAGAAAGTGCATTGACGAAGGGACGCTCCAGGCATGGTTTGATGGCGAGCTGGATGCGAACGCGGGGGCGGATGTCGCGGCACATCTGCACGGTTGTATTCACTGTGGCGAAGCCGCCGGGACGCTTGAAGTTGAGAACCTGATTCTCTCACAAGGGCTGGCGGCCGAATTTGTTGAAGCAGTTCCGACTGAACGCCTCCGTCAACGCGTCAAGTCAGCCGCCGCTTCCGAATTGCCAGTCACGAACGGGCCGGCGATCAATGGTTCGTGGGTCAATGCCGTTCGCAATTTGTTGCCGTCGTTTCGAGCGGTAGCCTACGCTTCAATCGCCGCAGCAATTCTAATCGCCGGTATTTTGCTCGCCGTTAACCTGAGGAAAGAAAGACCAGCGCCGTCGGTTGAGATAGTAAAACCGACAGAAGTCATTGTTCCTACACCCCAGACGACGACACCTGAGCCGCCGCAAGAGGCCGTGGCCAGTGGACCGTCAAGAAAGCCGGCGCCGCGGCGCCCAAAACCATCCAGAAGTCGTCGGACTTCGGAACCTGACGCGATGTCATTGGCGTGGCAGGAGAACCAGTATCAAAAAGCTTTTTCACAACTGACCGAGGCCATCAAAGCGCAAGCACCGCTCAGGCCCTCACTTCAGTTTGAGTACGAATACAACCTGGCCATGATCGATAACGCCATTATCAGCGCCCGTCAGGGTGCACGGAAAAATCCGAAGGACCCTCTGGCTGCACAGTCCATGCTGGCTGCTTACCAAAGCAAGATCGATTTGATGAATGGGCTTGTCCAGGGGCGCGTTTCCGAGCCATAGACTGCCGACCGGCTCACCAAGCTTTTCAATTCGCTTGCCACAAAAAGTCCGGCGCCGGTGTTCTACTGATTAGAAGCCGAGAACCCAATTCGCGAAGGAGATCAAATGAAAAAGGCAGCTTTATTAATCGCCATTTTATCAATCACAGCGGCCGCGATGGCCCACCAGGCCGCGAGGCGAGCGTACAGCGCCGTAACGCCTGAACTAACTGAGTTTGAGCCGATTCAGAAACCGAAAGGTGACGAACTAACCGAAGAGTTTCATCAGTCTTATCCGCTGGCTCTGACGGGCCGCGTAAGCATTGCGAATATTAACGGCGACGTTCGCATCAGCGCCTGGGATCGCAATGAAGTGAAAATCGACGCCGTGAAGCGCGCTTACAACCGTGAACGGCTCAGCGAAGCTACTATCGATGTCACCAACACCGCCGACAGTATCAGTATTAGAACCAAGTACCCGGAGCGAAATCCGAATTTCGATGGCCGCAATTGGAGTCGGGAAAACAACCCCGCCAGCGTTGAGTACACGCTGACCGTTCCGCGCGGAGCGCGCATCGACGGTGTCGAGCTTGTTAACGGCTCGCTTGATATCGAAGGAGTTCATGGCGAAGTCCGCGCGTCGCTGGTCAACGGAAAGGTGAAAGCCAATGATCTGTCCGGTGAAATAAGCCTTTCATCTGTTAATGGCGCCATCGAAGTTAGCGCGGCGGGACTGACCGAATCCAAGGGCGTTAATCTGAATGCGGTGAACGGTTCGATTGTCTTGAGTGTGCCATCGGGTACGAGTGCGCACGTGAGGGCGAGTACCGTGCATGGCCAGATTAGCAACGACTTCGGACTAACTGTTGAGGAAGGCCAATATGTCGGCCGGAATCTCTCGGGACAGATTGGATCAGGTGGGCCGCGGATTCGATTGAACAACGTAAACGGTTCGATCTCCATCAAGCGCGGAGGAGTAGCGTTCTAAGAGACGGTGGTGCGGATTTCCCGTGTACGGAAGATCAAGGGGCAAGCGCAACGCCGTCGCCATGGACGCCACGCCGCGCGGTCGTTTTGGATCAAGGAGGGAAGGATCACAAGTAGGTTTCAAGGCGCCCCCGCAGAAGTGTCAACTGATTTGCCTGTAACCCTCCGGACCCAAGTCCGCTTGTAGAGGGAAGGGACAATATCGGTGATCCATACTTTCAAAATTCTGGCCAGGTCTCTCTTTGCATTGGCCCTGCTTCTCAACGCCGGTGGCTCGTTGTCTCAAACGCCGCCGATTAAAAACAACCGCGATGCTTCCAGCCCGGATAAGGAACCGGTGCAGCGTTTTGAGAAACAGGTCGAAGAGCTCAACACACTCCTGAAAGTCCCCGGCATGTCTGCCGCCATTATCAAAGATCAAAAGGTGCTCTGGGCAAAAGGATTTGGGTTCGCGGACGTCGAGAAGAAAATCCCTGCGACGCCCGACACGCTTTATCACCTGGCTTCGATAACCAAGACCTTTGCAGCGACGCTGATCATGCAGCTTGTCGAGCAGGGGAAACTAAGCCTCGATGAGCCGATGTCCCGTTACTCAAGCGATTTCAAGGATGATTCAGTAAAGATCAAGCACATTATCAGTCACACTTCAGATGGAACGCCTGGAGAACGCTACCAATACAGCGGGAATCGCTACGACTATTTGACGGCAGTTATTGAAAAGAAGTTTGGTAAGCCATTCCTCAATGTCACAGTTGAGACCTTCTTCGACCCCCTGGGAATGTCGAGCAGCGTTCCGTATCACAATGTTGTGGTCGACACGGATAAATGGGTTGCTTCGCTGGGGAAAGATCACCTCGATCGCTACCAGAAAAACTTAACCAGGTTTTCGCAGCCGTACACATTTTACGGCAATGGCGAAATAATTCCTGACGACTATCCCGCCAGAGGTTTTATCGGCGCCGCGGCCGGATATCTATCAACTGTGCTGGATATGGCGAAATACGATGCCGCGATTGATCGCCACGTGTTTTTGAAAAAGGAGACGCAGGAAAAAGCCTGGACAGCTTTCACTTCGAACAGCGGTCAGCGACTCCCTTACGGGTTGGGTTGGTACGTTACGGACTATCAGGGAATCAAGCTGGCCTGGCATACCGGACACTGGGGCACTGGCTTTACTGCGTTCTATCTAAAAGTGCCGGAGAAAAATGTCACGCTGGTTATGCTTGCCAACAGCGAGGCCCTTATCGATCACCTATATCAGCGGGCCGAGGACATTATAGATAACGTCTTCGCGTGCAACTTCCTCAGACTGTTTGTATTTGAGGATGTGCAGGGACGCCGCTTGCCTGACCCCGGTTGGACACAAAACACCGCGAAGTTCTCGAGCGAAATCGCACGCTTGAGTAAGCAGTCAAAGAACTATGCATACGACTGCGAGAAGAATTCTCAAACAGCCATGACGAAATGGCTCGAGCAGCGCCGGGCGAGTGCCCGCACCGCCGTCCCTGTGGACCCAGGGATTCTCGAAACCTATGTCGGACAATACCAATTCGAGACGCTGAACAATCGGATCTTCACTTTCACGCGGGAGGGGGGCAAGTTTTTCTTCAGCGAACCCGGCGGTTCCAGGACGGAGCTGTTAGCCGACTCGGAGTCGACATTCTTCCTGAAAACCAGGCCTTATCAATTCATATTCACCAAAAGTGAAGGGCAGCCCGCTCAACTGAAAATCGTCCAGGGCCAGGCCACGTTCCTCTCGAAGCGAATCAAATAAGGCCCGGTGGCAAGCTGATTAACGAAACGCCCTGAACTGGTTTACAATGGCGACTGGCTCGGGCCGACAACCTGGCCTCCCTGGATTTATCGAGGATTCCTTCTCTTGCCACATCTGAATTTTCCCCTCAATTTCTCTCGACTGATGATCGTCGTCTGCGCGCTGGCGTGTGGCGGTGGATTATTGGGCTGCGGCGGCGGCGGAGGTGCCCCGGAAGTTAAGGCCGATCCCGTCGTTGAAAAACCAAAACCTCCCAGTGCCGTCCCCATGTGGCTCGGCAACGCCGAGCGAAATTTCTACGGCACCGGCCCATGGAAAGACGGCCAGCTGGCGGTCATTTGGGAAGTTGAAACCGGCTTCATCTCCGGCCGCCTGCACAAAGATCCCTGGGGTGGCACGTCATGGCCGGGCCAGCCTTCGATCAAAGACAATCGCGTTTACTTTCCGTCAGCCGACGGCAACGTTTACTGCCTCGACAAAGATGACGGCAGCGTCATCTGGAAGTTCAAAGGCAAAGACAGCTTCAAAGCGACGCCGGCAATCTTCGGCGACAAGATTATTGCCAGCGGTTTGGATCACAGTATCTATTGCATCAACGCGAACGACGGCACGCTGATTTGGGAATACAAGACTGGTTTCGAAATCGATGGCTCGACCGTGCTGGTTGGCGATCGGCTTTACTTCGGCGCTGAAGATCGAAATTTCTATTGTTTGAATTTCACGGACGGTTCTCTCATCTACAAAGTGCCGGTCGGCTCGGTCGAAGGCAACATCACGATGAAGGACGGCCGCGCTTACTTCAGCACTGAGCAGGGCGACCTCTACTGCGTCGATCCGGCCGACGGACGAACGATTTGGAAGACGAGGATTGGCGCTGATTCTGATTCCACGCCGGCAGTCGTTAACGGCTTGGTTTACACGGCCGCTGAAGACGGAGTGGTGCGCGCGTACAAACAGGACACGGGCGAGTTGGTTTGGCAGTACGTGACCGAAGGCGGCCGCGTCGGTTACGCCAGCGAACGAAACGGGATTTGGGCGAGCCCGATCTACTACAAAGACCGCATCTACATCGGCGCGGGTAATCACTATCTCTATTCTCTGACCGCCGACAAAGGCGAGCTCGTCTGGAAATACAAAGCGCGCGCCAGCATCTGGGGTACGTCGCCGGTGGTCGAAGGCCGCGTGATCTTCGGCGACAAAGCCGGCTGGATGCACGTGGTCGATGCGGAGAACGGTGAACTGATTTCCGAATTAAAGATTGGCGACAACATCAACTCTACGCCGGCGATTCTCGACGGACGCATCTACATCGGCGCGTTCAATGGGAAGCTGCACTGTTTGGGAATGGAACCGAAGACGGAAGAAGTCAGAGATCAGACGTCAGAGGTCAGAAGTCAGACATCAGACGTCAAACCTCAGAGATCAAGCATCCGGCGGCGGGCCAGAAAGAGCCGGCCTCAGAAGCCACCGATCGAGTTGCCCGATCCGGTTGATCCAGACTGACATCTGATCTCTGACGTCTGACTTCTGATGTCTGACCTCTGATCCCTGACCTCTGTTCCTATGCTGCTAATCATTGACAACACAATCGAAGGCGTCGGCTCAAGCCCGCGTGAGATTCGTTCGGCGCTCGAACGGATTGAACCGGGAGTTCGCATCGTTACTGAGCGCTTCGAAAATATTTCGCCCGAACACGTTAAAGTTTTGGGCCCTTCCCACATCTTTCTCAGCGGCCAGAGTCATCCTTGGGATCAATACAAACCGTCTGAACTCGCGGGAGTATTTCACGTCATTCACCACGCGTCGCAACCGATTCTCGGCGTGTGCGGTGGCCAGCAACAGATCGCGCTTGCGTACGGTGCGCGCGTCGATTTGATTGAACGCATCGGGCCCGGTGAAGGCTATGAAGGGGCGCTGCGCGAACGCGGTTACTGTTCAGTCGATCTGCAAACCTCGAATGGAATCTTCGGCGGGCTGCCGGAAATAATTACTGTCTGGGAATCACATTGTGATGAGGTGAAGAATCTCCCGCCGGATTTTGTGCAAACGGCCACGAACGGAACTTCACACATTCAGGCGATGCAACACACCTCGCGACCCGTCTTCGGCGTACAGTTCCATCCCGAACTCTTCGATGAAGAGCATCCGCACGGTCGAACTATCCTGGAAAATTTTCTGAAGTTGTAAGTGGTAACGCAGGCGTCCCGCCTGCTTTCTTGAGCAGCCCGGAGGCCTGCGTACCCGGGCTCTACACTCGCACCGGATGATCTTTGGCGTACGAGTATGCGCACCAGGCGGAAATGATATGGACGATCCAGCCAAGCGTGCCCGCCGAACCAATCCACGAAATACCGGTTACAAACAACCAGATGATGCCGATTAAAATTCGGCCGTTATAGATTTGTCCCACCCCTGGAATCAGGAAACTAAGAATGCCGGCGAGCATTGGATCGCGCATGATTGATTACCTCCGCGCGAAAATATACGTTGGCTGTCGGAGATTTGTTCGGATGAAGTCAATTCCATTCCGTAAGGCGGATAGAGCCATTGATTTGCGACGCACGTCACGGAGTCAGTACCGGGAGTGGTAGCGACCGGGTCTCAGTTGCCA
Organism: Pyrinomonadaceae bacterium; assembly: GCA_036277115.1. Lineage (NCBI taxonomy): Bacteria > Pseudomonadati > Acidobacteriota > Blastocatellia > Blastocatellales > Pyrinomonadaceae > Pyrinomonadaceae bacterium. Next base: position 345,465 of record DASUNM010000023.1, on the reverse strand, counting down.
ATAAATCGATCCTACTCCACCCTTACCAGGTCGCTACCGCTCCCTGTACTGACATCATCGCTCAGACTTAAGGCACTACCGTAAGGTCGTGAAGATGCGACTATCTCACTTTTTCTCGATGTACGAATTTTGAATTTTGGGAGCTATTTCATCCAGCTCGCGGTTAAGCGCTGCCTGTGGATACCATTTGCCCTTGAGCATTACGCCAGCACGATCCTTTGTCGCCTCAATATTGTCGAGCGGATTGGCATTCAACAGAATTAGATCGGCTCGCTTGCCTTTCTCCACAGTTCCGACGCGGGCCAGCGTCCCCAAAAACTCGTGCGGGTTCCTGGTTCCGGCCGCGAGCGCGGCATAGTTAGACAGGCCGGCATCTTTCAAAGCGCGCAGCTCGTGATGCAGACCGAAGCCGTAAAGGAATAGAAACTCGGGTGTGTCGGATCCGGTCATGATCTTTCCGCCCGCGTCGTGAATAGCTTTTATCAACTTCTCACGGAGCTCGATCCAGCGCGCGCGTTTCTCGATCGGCACCGTGTTTAGCATCCGGTTCTTCTTGTAAAAATCGAGCCACTGCTGCTGGACCTTCGTCGGATAAAATTTGAAGTCCGGCTGGGCGCGGATCGATTCCTCGCTTCGGGCGCGTCCAAATGAGTTCTTCATGAAATGATGAGTTGGATCGACGAATGGATTCGCCGCGACCGTCTTGCGCGCGATCTCAGCGATCCTGCTTTCGTCCATATAGTCGAAACTCTTCCAATTATCAGGATTGTAGATGTAGAGGTCCGACACGGAGCCTTTCATCGGCGCATCGGGCTTGAGCAGCAGCTCCATGTAGCCGTCGAGATGTTCGATCTGCTGGCGCGCCTTCCACGCTCGCTCGACGCCGACGAACCTGCTGTCCGCGTGTCCGACGACCCGAATGTTCTGCTTGGCAGCTTCATCGACCGCGGCTTCGTAAACTTCTGCCTTGATGAACGTCGTGATCTTGATGAAGTCGTAACCGGCGGCTTTCGATTTTCTGACCGCCTCGCGACCTTCTTCCGGAGTGTTGACGACAAAGTTGTTGCCTTGCTCGCGGCCGGTCAAATGCGGCGAGGCGACAAAGATCGTTGGCGCATCGATCTCGCGTTTGGCTGAGCGCGTCCGCAACGCGAGCAGCTCCGGCGTTCCGATCATGAACCGGACGGTCGTCACTCCGTTGGCCACCATCACGCGCAGTTCGTTTTCGGCGATCGAATCGGGATACTCGTCGCTGTCCGAAAGCAGGTGCGTGTGCATGTCGACCAGCCCCGGAATTAAGAACTTCCCGATTGCATCGACGCGAACCGCGTCTTTCGGAACTTTTACTTTTCTCGCGTCGCCGATCTCTGAGATGAGTCCATTGCGAACAATGACTGTCTGGTTCGTGATTACGCGTTCGCGATCCATCGGGATCACATTGACGCCGACGAAAGCCGTGGTCTGGGCCTGCAGGGCCGAAACAAAAACAAGAAGCAGCGAAGCTAGTAAGAATATTCTTTTCATGGAATCTGTTCGATGGAGTTGATGAGGTCAGTACCATCCACGTAAGCGGAAGGATTAATTGCCAAATTCTCCCGATCGCGCATTGATCTCTGGTGACGCAGATGGTACTGACCGAAGACGCTACAACTGTGAAGCACCCACCGCTTCCAGCACTTTGCCGCCGGTCAATTCTGCTGTCGCTTTTGATGTAGCTTCCAAGGCGGCGTGCGCAGCCGCGAGCCGCGCGACGGGCACGCGATAGGGCGAGCAGCTCACATAGTTCAAACCGATCTCGTTGCAGAAGGCGATTGATTGCGCATCGCCGCCATGTTCGCCGCAAATGCCGACCTTCAAATCAGGCTTAACGCTGCGGCCGCGTTCGGCGCCGATGCGAACCAGTTCGCCGACGCCTTCGCGGTCCAGCACCTGAAACGGATCGTCGGTGAGAATTTTTCGATCCACGTAAGCCGGCAGGAAGCGGCCTGAATCGTCGCGGCTCAAACCGAAAGTCGTTTGCGTCAGATCGTTTGTACCGAACGAAAAGAAGGCGGCATGTTCGGCAATCTTGTTTGCGGTCAGCGCTGCGCGCGGCAATTCGATCATGGTGCCGACTTCGTATTCGATCTTCTGGCCGTGCTCGCCCGTTACCTGTTGCGCGACTTCATCAATCAGAGCCTTCTGTTGCGCCAGCTCTTCGCTGATCGAGACCAGCGGCACCATGATCTCCAGCATGACTTGTTTGCGTTCACCTTTGACCTGACACGCCGCTTCGAAAATTGCGCGAATCTGCATGCGCGTGACTTCAGGGTACAGCAGCCCTAAACGACAACCGCGAAAGCCGAGCATCGGGTTGGATTCGCGAATCTTGTTGACGTGATGCAGCAGTTGCCGCTTCTCATCAATTTCGTCGAGCAGGTGATCCATGTCGGCGAGCGTCTTCGCCTGCCGCAAAGCCATCTTCAGCTCTGATAACTCACCGAGCAGCTCATCGACGTTTGGCAGAAACTCGTGCAGCGGCGGATCCAGCAGACGAATCGTCACCGGAAAGCCGGCCATCTCGCGAAAGATGCCGACGAAATCGCCGCGTTGCAGCGGCAGCAGCTGTTCGAGCGCTTTTTCGCGCGCGCCGACACCGTCAGCGAGAATCATCTGGCGCATCGCCGCCAGTCGCTGATCGCCAAAGAACATGTGTTCGGTGCGACAAAGCCCGATGCCTTCCGCCCCGAACCCGCGCGCGGTTTTCGCATCAAGCGGCGTATCGGCATTTGCCCGCACGATCAGCCGGCGAAACTTGTCCGCCCACTTCATCAACTCGTGGAAGTCAGAACCAAGCGTCGGCTGAATCGTCGGCACCTTGCCGAGAAACACGCGGCCCTCGGATCCATCAACGGTGATCCATTCGCCTTTGGTGACTACTTCGCCGTTCACGCTGAACTGGTGCTGGCCGTAGTCGATGTCCAAATCCGAAGCGCCACTGACACAGGTCTTGCCCATGCCGCGCGCCACGACCGCGGCGTGACTGGTCATGCCTCCGCGCGCAGTCACGATCGCTTGTGCCGCGACCATGCCGTGGAAATCGTCGGGGCTGGTTTCGATTCGAACCAACACGACCTTCTCGCCTTCGCGGGCCATTTCTTCCGCTTCGTCCGGACTGAAGACGACTTTGCCTTGCGCCGCACCCGGACTCGCCGGCAGGCCCGTCGCGAGTACATGCTTGGTCGTCTTCGGATCGACCGTCGGATGCAGCAGCTGATCAAGTTGCTCCGGACTGACACGACGAACGGCGGTGGCGCGGTCGATCAATCTCTCGTTCGACATGTCCACGGCGATGCGCACCGCAGCAGCGCCGGTGCGTTTGCCGGTGCGCGTCTGCAACATCCAGAGCTTGCCGCGCTCGATTGTGAATTCGCAGTCCTGCATGTCGCGATAATGCTTCTCGAGCAACTGCGTGATCTCGGCAAATTCCTGGTAAACCTTCGGAAGCTCTTTCTTCAGTTGGCTAATCGGATGTGGAGTGCGTGTGCCGGCGACGACGTCTTCGCCCTGCGCGTTCAGAAGATATTCGCCGTAAAGCTCTTTCTTGCCGGTCGAGGGATTGCGAGTAAACGCGACGCCGGTGCCACTGTCCTTGCCCATGTTTCCAAAAACCATCGCCTGCACGTTCACGGCAGTGCCAAGGTCATCCGGAATGCGATTGATGCGGCGATAGTCAACGGCCCGCTTACCCATCCATGAATCGAAGACGGCCGCAATCGCGACGCGAAGTTGTTCGTATGGATCGTCGGGAATCGCGTGCTGCTCGGCGAGAATGATCCTTTTTTCGGCGGCGATGATCTCACGCAGTTCTTTCGGTTTCAGATCGGTGTCTTTGCCGCCTTTGGTTTGAGCTTTGAAACGATCCATGACGCGCTCGAACTTTTCGTGCGCGACATCGAGAACGATTTCACCGAAGAGCGAAGCGAAGCGGCGGTAAGCATCGAGTGCGAAACGCAAATCTCCAGTTTGTTCTGCTAATCCCTGCACTGTTTCTTCGTTCAAGCCGAGATTAAGAACCGTGTCCATCATTCCCGGCATCGAAAACGCTGCGCCCGAACGAACGGACACCAGCAGCGGATTGCCCGCATCACCGAATCCCTTTCCGACTTTCTTTTCGATTTCGTGGAGGGCTTCGACAACCTGTTCCCACATTCCTTCAGGGAATTGCTTGTTGTTGTCGTAGTAAGCGTTGCAGGCTTCGGTCGTGACGATCAGGCCGGGCGGCACCGGTAATCCGGCGCGCGTCATCTCGCACAGGCCGGCGCCTTTACCGCCGAACAGCGATTTGTTTTCGCCGTTGCCTTCTTCGAACAGATAGACCCACTTGCGCGTTTGGGATTCAGTTGCGTCGGTTTCTTCGGGTGCTTCCAGGATGGCTTCAGTCACGTTTGGGGTTACCTCAACAGGGGTCGTCGGCGGGCCTAATCATACACCGAGAATGCGGGCAGGCGCAGCCGCGGGATTGCCTCGAACTGACGAGTCCGGTGATGCGTATCACAAAGGGCAACTTGGTTTTTGCGGTGCGCCGTGCGAAATTTTCAATTGACGTAAATCATGAATGAATTCAACAAAGGTGCCGAGGGCTCATCGCTTCTTTTTCGTATTCTGAGCTCGGGCTGGATCCCGAATCTGAAGTTCCTGAAGCGGATTGTGGTCGCCATCGTTGGCTTCACGGTGCTGCTTCTCGGAGTCGCGATGATCATCCTGCCCGGGCCGGCTTTCATCATCATTCCGCTGGGCCTCGCAATCCTGGCGACGGAGTTTGTCTGGGCGCAAAAACTTCTGGCGAAGGCAAAAGCTTATTTCGACAAACAGCGGCAGCGCGTCGCCGATAAGGTGAGATGGAAGTAGCTTTTCCGGTACGCACGCCTCTGGCGTGCCGCGTGTGACCTGAAAGCAACAGAGGCGTGCGCACCAAACTCAGTATTTCGGCACGCTCGGATCGACTTCATTCGACCAGGCCGTGATCCCGCCTTTTAAATTCATTAGCCGGCCCGTGAATCCCGAACGTTGCAGTGCTTCGATCGCCTTTGCGCTGCGGCCCCCCATCTTGCAGTGAACGACAGTCTCGCGATTGGGATCGATCTCATCCATTCGACTCATTACCTGTCCGAGTGGAATCAAGTTGGAGTTTGGGATGCGTCCGATTTCGAATTCGTGCTGTTCGCGCACGTCGATGATTTGCAGATCGTCGCCTTGATCGATGCGTTGTTTGAGTTCAGTTGCGGTGATTTCTTCCATTGAGTTTCCTTTTGCTTTCTACACTTGATCTATGATCCCGTCACTACCGCTCCGGGTACTGACAGGCGCTATGACCCCGTCGCTACCGCTCCGGGTACTGACACGGCGGCCGCTTCGGGTGACACGGCGTTCAAAGCTTGTTCGATATCAGCAATAATATCGTTGGCGTTCTCAATCCCCACAGACATGCGGATGAGCCCGTCAGTGATTCCGAGTGCGTCACGGCGCGCAGGGTCCAGGTCCCGGTGCGAAGCGGTAGCCGGATGAAGAACACTGGTAAAGACGTCGCCGAGGCTGGTGGAGCGCACGCAAAGCTTCAGCGCGTCCATGAATCGAAAAGCTGCTTCGCGGCTGTTGTCCTTCAATTCAATCGAGACCAACGCGCCGAAATACGGAGTGCGCAGCATGCGTGTCGCGATCCCGCGGTCCGCAGACCCCCCGGCATCCTGCACGCCAGAGGCGTTCGTACCTTGTGTCCCCGGATAGTGAACACGAGCCACGCGAGCGTCTTTGTTCAGCCACGCCGCGACTGCCGACGCATTCTCGCAGTGCCGTTCCATTCGCACTGCCAGAGTCTTGATCCCGCGGAGAATCTCGTGCGCGTCCCACGGGCTCAACACGCCGCCCACATATTTCATGACGCGCACCAGTGAATCACCGTCGGCCTCGTCTCGTGAAATTGCGACGCCGCCCATAGCGTCAGCATGGCCGCCAAGAAATTTTGTCGCGCTATGAACGACTATGTCCGCGCCGTGCTTCAAAGGCTGGCAGAGATACGGCGAGGCAAACGTGTTGTCGATGATTAGTCGCGCGCCGGCTTCACGAGCAATCTCAGCACATGTGTCGATGTCGCAAACTTTTAGGAGCGGATTCGAGATCGTTTCGGCGAGGAGCACGCGCGGCTTGGTTTCTTTCGCGAGGGCCCGGACCTGATCGAGATCGGCGAAGTCAGCCGTGACTGTCTTAACGCCTAAAGTGCCAAAGATAGCGTGAAGCAGACCCGTCGTCGCTCCGTACAAATCCTGCGAGGCCAGGACAGTCGTTCCCGCCGACACCCCGCTCGTTAGAAAGGCCGCATGCAGCGCGGCCATTCCGGAGGCGTAAACACACGCGGTCGCACCGCCTTCGATTTCACACAGAACGTCACCCAACGCATCGGTCGTCGGATTACCGTGACGCGTGTAGAGGTAGCCCGGCGCTTGCCCCGCGAACACGCGATCCATTTCCGCTACTGAGTCATACGTATACGTGACGCTGGAGTAAATAGGCATCGAGGTCGGTTGCCCCGGAGGCGTCGGTTTGTGCTCGCCCGCGTGCACCACCTGGGTGTCGATGTCCGTCTTGGGTTTCTTTTCAGGCATGTTGGTGACCGAAGCGCAGATTCTATAACGTCAGGGCGGGAAGCTACCAACCAGTGAGATACGCGCGCAGTTGCTCCTCCATCGCGGTGAACGATTCCGCGCAAAACAGCACCGGTTGAAAGTGCGTCGGATCGTAATTCTGACGCGTGATCGCGGATACATCCAGTGGTCGCAACTCGGCCTTGTGCATCTCTTCAAGTTCACCAGCCGAAGAGAGTAGGCCGGTGCCGTAGGCCTTCAATTGGCCGTCTTCCCGCAGCACGCCAAACTCGATCGTGAACCAGTACAGACGCGATAGAGTCTCGAGCGCGTCCGCGGAAGATGCGCGCTTCACCGCTTGTCCGAATAGACGATTGAGTTCCGCGAGTTCCGGGCACGCGAGCGTCACGCCGTGGCCGACAATCTCGTGAACGACGTCCGGCTCCGGCGTGTACAACGGGGTCGAGTGATGACGAATGTACTGCGTGCAGAGAAAGACACCGTCGGCAAGGTTCTCGAGAAACACGCGCGGCTGCACCAGTCCGGCAACCGGCTCAAGCCGAAATCCGCTGATCGCATAAACCTTCTCATTGACTTCGCGCAACTGCGGAATGCGATCGTCGAGAAAATCCATTCGCTGTAACGCTTCCAGATACCTGGCGCAAGCGTATTGCTGGTGCGCCGGCCGCAGCGCTTTCCAGATCGTCTGCCAAACGCGGTGCTCGTCATCGGTGTATGGCGCATCGGGAATCGGATCACCCGGCCGGTAATTCATCGCGAGTTGAGCTATCTGATTTCGGCGTGCGCGATACTGCCCATCACGAAAGCCTGGATGGTCCGGATCGAGTTGCACGATGTCATTTCGGCCGGCCGTAACTTCGTCAGTTGTCGTTACCGGTCGGGCGTCCACGTGGTCGGAAAGCAGTGATTCGTTTCTTGTGGGCATCTCTCTTTACCTTTCGATTAAAGCGCGTTCGCGCTTCGCGCTGATGCGGACAAGATGTCCGCGCTCACAGTACGCGTACTCCAAAAACAAAACCGGCCAGGATCCTTCACTTGGAAGGACCGCTGGCCGGCTTGGAAACTTTGTCTTCGAGTTACGTCGTCAACTCGCGACAGCCCATCGCCCGACCGCCCCTCCGAATAGAGAGCGGACCGTAGTAATAGCGATAACGATGGAGTGACTTAGTCATGTCGCGACCCAGAGACTATTCGCAACGCCGTTCGGCGTCAAGTTTTCGCTTACGATTGGCCAAACGCCCTACGCGCTTTGAAACGCACCATCTTCTCCTCTATCATGACACGCACCTACGTTAGCGCCGGTGACCTGCCGGCGGATTCATGCGGGGCCGTAGCTCAGCTGGGAGAGCGCATGACTGGCAGTCATGAGGTCAGGGGTTCGATCCCCCTCGGCTCCACCATTTTCAATTCGTGAGAGGCCAATGAACGCGCGATTTTCTCGCCGGCCTTTCCGTCGCCGTAGAGATCGACCCGTTTACTCATCGACAGGTAAGCTTCTTCATCGAGCAGCAATCGCGATATCTGCCGCACGATTGTTTCGGTTTCAGTGCCCACGATGCGGGCCACGCCTTCGGCAATGGCCTCTCTTCGCTCCGTCACATTGCGCATGACCAGCACAGGTTTCCCAAGGCTTGGCCCCTCCTCCTGCAACCCGCCTGAATCGGTAACGATGATATGAGCCGCGTTAGCCAAGTGCACTACTGACAGGTAATCCAGCGGCCCGGTGAGTGTAAGTCGACGAACGCCCGCCAGGATTTCCCTGACAGGTCCGCGCACGTTTGGATTCTCATGGACGGCGAAGACAATATGGACCTCTTTCTCACGCGCGATCGTTTTCAGCGCCGCGCAAATGTTGGCGAGCGGTCGCCCGAAGTTTTCGCGCCGGTGCGCTGTGACCAGAACCAGCTTAGGCTTCGCAGCACTGCCATTTCCCGAACCGCCATCGAGCAGCGCTTTGATGTCCGCCGGCATCGGTAAGCGCAACATCTGGCGCAACGCATCGATCACCGGATTTCCCGTAATCACTATTCGCCTGGGATCAACTCCTTCGCGGAGCAGGTTCTTTTGCGCGTCGACAGTTGCGGCAAAATTCAGATCTGCGATCAGACTGACAACGCGACGGTTTAGCTCTTCGGGGAATGGCTGTCCGAGATCGTAAGTCCGAAGGCCCGCCTCCACGTGTGCCACCTTCACCTGTGCGTGGAACGCCGCGAGAGCCGCAACGGCCGTAGTCGTCGTGTCTCCCTGCACGAGCAGCCAATCGAAATGTTCTGCCTTTAGAATCGGTTCGAGCTTAAGCAGGACAGCCGCCGCGACCTGACTCGGCGTTTGATTCGCGGTCATGACGTCGAGGTCATAGTCGGGGACAACTCCAAAGAGCCGAAGAGTCTGATCCAACATGCCGCGATGTTGGGCGGTAACACAAACTCGAGAATCAAAAGTCTCAGGCATTGCGGCGAGCGCCGCAAGCACTGGGGCCATCTTGATTGCTTCAGGTCGCGTACCAAAGACTGAAAGGACTTTCAGCATGGCGAATGATCAGAGCGGCATTCTCCCGGTCATGGTGATTGATCCGAATCCGGTGGCGCGAAACAATGCGCGCGGAACCGGAACAAAATCAACGCCATTTTCGTGATTGTGATCGTCGATGATGGCCTGCACTCTCTCTCGTGCCCCTCGATGATCGTCGTTAATCTGGTCAGGTTCGTCGTGCGCTTTCAACGCAGTGCCAAAGTGAACGGCGAACGTGTCGAGAAAATACCGGTTCAAACGCCCCAGGATGATGTTAGCCAGAGTCACGGCTTCGGGCGATTTGTACTGATCAAGAAGCGCGGCAAACTCCGCTTCAAACAAGGTCCCGATCGCGTCTTTGTGCATGAATGGATAGAGATAGGTAATGCGCGGAAGTACCGAACTGAAGTGCTTCGAGAACCGGTCACAGACAGCCCGGGCGGGTTCGGCGCCAACATGCCCGTCAACATAAACGTATTTTCGCACCGGGTCTTCTTCATTAAGCGGATCGCAATTGAAATAATCGACGAAGCCGGTTTCAACTCCGTGATGTCCCCAGCCGCCCGGTCGAGTGATTCTGGCAATTTCGCTAATGACAAAGTCCTTGTGGCGAAATTCAATGTGTCCAAACGTGTCCATCGAAATCACCGCGTCGAAGAAACCATCTTCGAAAGGTAAAGGAGACGTCAGATCAACCTTCCAGCATTTGGTATAACCGTTCTTTTTTGCATGTGACAGACAGCGGCGCGACATGTCGACGCCATAGAGAACCACACCGGGAGCGTTGGCGAGAATTGTCGGCCCGTAAGGTCCGGCCCCACAGCCTATGTCGAGAATTTTGGCGCCCGGTGCGCCCAGCGTTTTCACATCCGCGATCAAGCGGCGAATCTTCTCGTAGGTAATTTCATAGCGATGAATTGGGTTAGCGAGAGCATTGTCCAATCCCCTCCCGCAGGCGAACTTGGTCTTGTAGAACTTCGCCGGATTGATCCCAAACAGCTCGTAAGTTACTTCGTCTGGAGTGTATTTCGCCATCGTTTGACGTTGAGAAAATGCGCGCTCTATATTCCGACTCTTTTTTCGATTTGATTGCGAATTGGACCGAACAACGTGTTCAGAACCGGGTCCGAAAGCGCTTAAGAATAGCCTGAAGATATGGCCACCGCATAGCGTAACTGCAATCGGTGTGAGGAGGCTCGACTCGCGCGACACGAAGTAAGAATGCACTGCGCGATCCGGATGGCATCATAAGTGTGTTTCTCGCGCGCTGCCTCGCAGCAATGACTGCTTGCACTATGTGAATTAATCTGGCCGAATACCCTCCGTCCGTTGCGGACATACCATGCAAGGACCAAAGAGACTAGCGCTGGCGGGCGCGTTCGGTTTTTACAATACCGGCGACGAAGCGATTCTACAGTCGTGGCTTGCTGAGTTGCGTGCCGAGCATGCCGATATTGAGGTAGTCGTTATCGGCGGCGATGCCGCAGCCGTACGCCAACAGCATGACGTCGAAGCGATAGATTGGAAAGATTGGGAAGGCACCATCGGCGCCGTCCAATCCGCTGATTTGCTTCTAGTGGCGGGGGGAGGACTGTTTCACGATTACTGGGACATTGATCCGGAGACTTTGTTGATGCCTCCCAAAGCCACGGGCCCGATGTATTACATCTCGCTCATTTACCTTGCGAGAGTCTTCGGCACGAAGTGCAAGCTCTCGGGAGTTGGCGTGGGGCCGCTTCGCTCCGAGACGGGGAAGGAATATGTTCGGCACGCATTTGCCGCAGCCGATCTTACCAGCGTGCGCGATCAAGGTTCGCTCCGGTGGTTGGAGCAAGCAGGATACCGCGGACCTAAACCGCTGGTGACTGCTGATCCGGTTTACCGGCTCAGCCTCGATCATCGGGGGCTGAATCAATGGCAAGAATGGATCGGGAACAACCCTCAGCGGCCGATTTTTGGAGTTAACGTTCGCCACTGGGAAATTGGCGTTGAATTTGAAAGTTGGATTACCGAAGTGGCCCGCGCCCTGGACACGATGCTCACGCGGAACGGTGGCAGCGTCGTCCTCGTGCCGTTTCAAAACATACCCGGATACCCGTATCGCAACGACCTGATCGCCTGTCAGGAACTTCGGAATCGGTCAAGCATGCCCGACCGTTTCCACAGCTTGCCCCATCAGTTTCTGTCGCCCGATCTCGCCGCTGCGGTGATTGGATCTTGCGATCTAATCATCGGCATGCGGCTGCATTCAGTCATTATGGCGTTGCGACGCGCGAAGCCTGTCGTCGCGCTGGTTTATGACCCCAAGGTCAGTCACGCGATGGAAGAAGCCGGCGTCGATGATTTTTGTCTGGACTTAAGCGAAATGACTTCAGAAAAACTGGTTCGCGTAGCCGAAAGAGCTTTCGCCGGGCAAAAGTCCCTCGTCGCGCAACTTCAAGCTTATGCGGACCGCGCCAAGCAACGTAGTCGCGGCGACTTTCTGAGCGCTATCGAACTTCTTCAGAACGACGAGCCAACTTCCGTCGCGCTTCCGCCGCCGCTGCAAGGATGGGCGCGGCATGTTCTTAGAGAATTCGGTCGGCTGAAAAATCAGAATCGCGACGCATCAGAGACCGTTGAGAATCTGAAAACGGAAATCGCGTCGCATGTTCGCGCAAATCAGGAGCTTCAAGTGGCGGCCGGGCAGCGCGAGCACATGAGTGCGCGGCTGGAAAATATTGAACAGCAGGTATCGCGACTAGACCACATAGAACGCGAGTTGTTTCTACTGCAGAGAAACCTTCGAAATCCTGTCCAGTCCGGGTTGCGTGTTGCAAAGCGAGAGCTCCGTGAATTAAAGAGCCGGGTAAAGTCTAAACTCCAAAGGCAGAAGACAGCAGTGGCTTCCGGCCCGAATCAGGTGATCGATTCCAAGGCTGCGGCATCAAGCGGGAAAGCGCTCACTCCTCACGGTGCTCCCAGGGTCTGCATAGTCGCGCCCGCTTTTTTCGACATGCTCGGAAGAGTTCCGTATTTGGGGGGCGCTGAGCGATACGTTTATGAATTGACGCACGTCCTCAGGGAAATGGGGTACGAGCCTGAGATTTACCAGCCCGCCAAAGGGAATTGGCAAAGGTACTTTCGAGACATTCGAATAACCGGGCTGGATACCGGCGGAGAAGGAGACGCGATGAACCAAGTGTTTCATCGAACGGTGCCGCCGCCACAGCTCACGATCTATATCTTTTTCCCGCTCGCGTCGCCGCGCTGTTACCGGCCTTCAATCGGAATCAGCCATGGTGTTTATTGGGACAATTTTTACGTTACTCGCACCGACACTGAGATTCAAAAGAACGTTCGTCAGGTAATCAATAGCCTTGCGAACCTCGACACCGTGATATCGGTAGATACCAACACGATCAATTGGGTGCGCACGGTTAGTCCGGATTTGGCTGAAAAATTCCGTTACTTGCCGAATTTTGTGGACACCTCGCAGTTCCAGCCGCCAGCCCAAAAAAAGGAAAGCAAACACACGGTCATCCTTTTTCCACGGAGAATCTACAAACCCCGCGGCTCAGAGTTGCTGCTGAAGGCAATGCCCACGATTTTGCGCCGCCACCGCGATGTGGTTTTTCACGTCGTAGGTCAAGCCGAACCAGAGGAACGCGATGCTTTGAAACGCTTGATAGGAACTTATCCCGGGCGGATTCATTTCGAGGAACTGCCGCCGGAAAGAATGCAGGAAGCTTATCAAGCCGCGGACATCACGATCATTCCGACGGTGCATTCAGAGGGGACGTCGCTTTCGTGTCTCGAAGCCATGGCCTGCGGCAATGCGGTCGTCGCCACCGATGTCGGCGGCTTACCCAACATCGTCCTCAACCGACACAACGGCCTCTTGATTCGCCCGGCTGAAGACGAGTTAACGAGCGCTTTAGATTTGCTGGTAACAGATCGAGAGCTGAGGGAGCGCCTGGCACGTAACGCAGTCACGACTGCGAAGGCGTTTGACCTGTCGGAATGGAAAGCCGGCTGGAGAAGAGTGCTGGGAGAATATCTTCCGCACCAACCGCGCAGACTCGCGCGCCGGCTTGAGCGTCCGCTCCGCACAGTGCTGATCGAGAATCCTTCACTGGAATGGTCGCGAATGAAGTTGCGGCCCCATCATCTTGCCGAGGAATTCGCGCGCGGGGGGTGGGAGGTGTACTGGCGGCATCCAGGTGATCGTCCCACCACAACTGTACCCCGTCTCCATTTTACCGAGATCAATGAACCCATCCACGCCGATAGTCCTTTCGTTTACATCTTCTATCCCTTCGATTACAAGACCATCGGGAACTATCGAGATCCGATCGTAATCTATGATCTGCTCGACGATATTTCGATTCACGATGAGAATGACGCGGCGGCGAATCTGCCGGCCGGCGAGCGAGCCCGCGACTACTACGAACAGCTTTTGGAGCGAGCGGATATTGTCACTACTTCATCGCAACGGCTGTACGAGATTGTTAACGAGAAGCGGCCCGACGCGATACTAGTGCCAAACGGAATCGACCTGGGCCGTTTTAATGATCGCCATGCCATCGACCGGGAGCTGGAGCGGGCTCTGGCGCAGATCCCCCATCCGCGAATTGGATTTCATGGTGCAATAGCCTCGTGGTTCGACATCGATTTAGTCAAACAGGTCGCTGGCGATTGTCCGGGGCACCAGTTTGTATTCGTGGGGCCGGTGACCAACAGCCGATTCGACGAAATCATTGCCCTGCCGAACTGTCATTTCCTCGGCGAACAACCGCCTGAACTGATCCCGCAGTTCCTGGCAGCGATAGATGTCAGTATGCTGACCTTCGCGGTGGATCAACTTACCGCCGGCGTTCGGCCACACAAAATTCTGGAAGCGCTCGCCATGCATCGTCCCGTAGTGACCACACCTTTGCCCGACGTTGCCGCGTGGCCGTATGTCATTACCGCCCGCAACCGGGATGAATTCCGCAATGGTCTCGATACCGCGTTGGCGGTTTCACATAAGATGGGAGACGACGGACAACTGTCTCAGTTTCTGGAAGAGAACTCATGGGAAAAAAGCGTTCGGCCATTGTTGCGGCGCATGGATTGGATGCTCTTAAAGAAGGCCAGGCGCCGAGGCGTTTCTAATCCAACGGCGCAGGTGATGTCTGCCGGAAGCCGTTCATGATCGTTTCGTAACGGTGTGACCAGGTGTTTTGCTGTGCGAAAGCCCGCCGGCGCTCCACCAGTTTCTCGTCCTTTTCGGCAATCGCGATGTCGAGGTGCTCGAGAAATCGTTCCGCGCTGGTTGCGATATAAACGAGATCTTTCAAGGGCTGGAGTTCGGGCAGCGCTACTGAGACAACCGGCTTACCACAACTCAAGTACTCATAAACTTTGATCGGATCGACGGCCGCCGTGGTCTTGTTCAATCGGAACGGAATCAGACAGACGTCGAAGTGATAAAGGAACTGCGGCATCGTCGCATAAGGCTGGTGCCCGAGCACATGAACATTCTCGAGTTGCCGCAATTCGCGCAGATCGATGTCGAGAGCGCTACCCACCAGCACAAACTGATAACCGGGACGCTTCTGTGCCAACTCCATCATCAGGTCGACATCGAACCAACTTGCAAGGACGCCGAGGTATCCCACGATCGGGTGGGCCAGCCGAGGCAATAGGTTACTTGGCGTGTGTAGAGCGCGAAAAAAGTCGGGGTCAACGGCGTTGCGCGCTAATAATGGTTGGCAGTTGAGGGACCGCCACTTGTCATGAAGACGCTCACCGCTAACTATCAAGAGATCGCACTCAGCTGCCAAGCGGCGTTCAGCGGCGCTGATGGCATTGCTGAAGCCGGGAAATCCATCCCACTCGTCAACGCAGTCGTAGATGATTTTCACCCCGGATTTCTTTAACTGCTTTGCTACATCCGTCCAG
Source organism: Pyrinomonadaceae bacterium (assembly GCA_036277115.1). Taxonomy (NCBI): domain Bacteria; kingdom Pseudomonadati; phylum Acidobacteriota; class Blastocatellia; order Blastocatellales; family Pyrinomonadaceae; species Pyrinomonadaceae bacterium. The sequence goes on along the minus strand of DASUNM010000023.1, from coordinate 330,388 downwards.
GCGGGCGACGCCACGTAAGCCACGGCGTTGTCGATCTCATAAGCTCGGCGCAGATCGGCAAGCGACTTAGTGATAGCCTCGCCGTTGGGTCCACTCACAACCTCCTGATTGAGTCGAACCGGACGGATGGCCGCTACCACCACGTCGTAAACATTCTCCTGCAGTTTACTGATCAAGAATCGTGGCGCTGAGTCCCCGCGCAAAACGCGATCGAGTCTGACACAAAAAACGCGGTGACCATTACGGGCGAACTGGGACATGATCTGTTGCGGCCGTTGCACGCCACTATCCCAATCAACGAGCGAGAGACAAATAACATCGTCTGCCGCGCTAGCTCGTGGGGCTGCCGGCATTGCCTCCGAATTTGCATCGTTGAGACTAATCTTCGCGCCGCCTGACCTCGGATGATTTGATTGTCCGCCACGAAGTGCGTTCAGCCGGTCGGTAATCGGCGACCATAAGAGCGACTTAAGGCGGCTGATGCGGTTGGCATAACGCCACGCCCGCGAACCGAGGATCGCATTAACCCGAACATCACGCGCCGTCAATTCGGCCGTCAGCGCGGCAACAGTTGACTCTGCTTGTTTAAGTTCCGCCTGGAGTTTGGCGATTTCGCGCACATGCCCATCCCGGGTCTGATTCTCCTCCAAACCAGCCGTCTCACCAGATTGATGGGCGCTTTGATCTTTCTGAGATGAGTCCATCTGCGCGAGTGGAAATCCTTCCGTAACCGAGTGGCAATAACTTATCCACAGTTACGGGTTGAATCAAGCCATCTTCATGAAAAGACTCGTGATAAGATTCGCTTTGAATTAGTCAGATTCGACGCCCCCTACGGACTCGGCCGCAGTTAGGAACTCCACGCGCTGAAACTGTTTGCGGCGGGACTGGAGAGAAATGGCGAGGGCCTCCGTCATCATCGCGACGCGAAACCGGCCCCACTTGGTTACGCGCGCGGTTCAAAGCGCAGCGCTGTCAGGCAGCGACTTGGAAATCGTTGTCGTCGATGATGGTTCCAGCGAAGAGACGGGTCGACTCTGTCGAGATCTGAGAGGCGTCAAGTATGTGCGGCTCGAAAAGAATATCGGTACCGGCGGGGCGCGTAACGCCGGTATCCGGGCGGCTACTAGCGATTACCTAAGCTTCCTTGACGATGATGACGTCAGGCTTGCCCAAACATTGGATCGACAGATTGAGATTCTTGACCATGAGCCGGCCGTCGCTCTTGTTTACGGGCAGGCTTTAGTTGATTCCGACGGGACCGTACAGAACGGTAAACCCTACCCGGCTGCTTGTCCTCAGGGAGATGTTTTTCTAGAACTGCTGACACAAAACTTTATTCCATCGGGTAGTGTTCTTTTCCGGCGTTCTTGTCTAGACACCAGTGGGCTGCTTAACGAGAAGATTTCCGGAATCGAAGACTGGGACTTGTGGGTTCGCATTGCGGAACATCATCCTGTGCGAGCCCTGGACGCGCCGGTGATGGTGTGGCGACGATCCCAACCCGGATCGGCGCAACTCACTTCACGCGCCGATCGCGTCGTCGCTCTTTCAGTACAGCAGTTTCAGCGTTGGATGGATTTGCCGCGGGCGGCAGCGGCGTCCAGCGAGGTGCGGCGGCAAGTGTGGGAAAAATTCTGTGTGAACATGGCGGAACATTTGATTTATGAATCAATACGCGCTTTGGGACACCGGCAGATCCGCCGACCTGCCGCTTATCTCTCCCTTCTGCCGCGCCTGGAATCATGGACGCTTGTGCGAGTCGCCAGTCAGAGGCTGCGGCGAACTCAATCGACATCGCTTGAGCGATCGTCCATCGTGTCAGACCAGGTGACGAATGATCCTCGAAGTTGAACCGGAGTGGTGGGTTAACTAGTTGTGTGATGCGTATTCTTCTTTGTAAGGGACAGATTTTTGGGCCCATCAGCGGCTCAGACGAGACGTTGGTCACCTATGCATCGCAGTTACGCAAAGCCGGCCACGATGTTTCGGTGCTCTTGATGTATCTCCACGCGGAGGAAGATCAATATTACCAGCGCCTGCTTGAGTCGGACATTCCAGTGAATTGGCTGGCGTCGAATCTGGCACATACATCGCTCGGCGCGGGCCGAAAAGTCGCCTACAAGATTTTCGAAACGTTTCCCACGACGCGCCGGTTCATTCGTCATCGGTTATTACGCGTCGTCACCGGTCTGGCGCGTCGTAACTACCGGGCGTGTCGCGAGTTTATGGAACGCCACCGGCCCGACGTTGTTCACGTGATGACGCCCGATCCCAGTGCGATGGTGATGATTGAGGCCGGTCACGACGCTGGGGTGCCGGTCATTTATCAGGAGTTGGGGATTCCGTACCACCCCCCGGACTTTGAAGCCTATTACAAGCAGTTTGCATCGGTGCTGCCTCTTTGCGCCGAGGTCTCAGCTTTGTCGCCGAGACTGATCGAGCATTGCCAAAAAGCCCTGCCCATCGCTAAACGGTTGTCGATCCTGCCAATCATGTCCAGCGAAGTCACTAACGGTGCGAAGCCCCGCAGTCCGGCGGCCGATAGAATCACGCTGGGTTTCGCTGCGAGAATCGAGGATCTAAAAGGTCCCGCGGTCTTGATCGAAGCATTCGCAACGGCATATAAGTCTTCCAGTCTTCTGGCGCTTAACGTCGCCGGCGACGGCTCATTGCGACAGACAATCGCGGCGCGGGCCAAGGCCCTCAATGTTGCAAGCCGATATCGCTATCACGGCGTTTACACCCACCCGGAAGAGTGCCGCGCGTTTATGGAGAGTCTCGACATCTTCGTTATGCCGTCATTCAGCGAGGGCACGCCCAACAGCATTGTCGAGGCGATGGCGTGCGGGAAACCCATCATTGCGTCGGACGTCGGCGGGGTCGCGGATATGCTTGGCACCGAGGCCGGCATTCTGGTGCCTCCAGGTGATACGTCGGCGTTGGCCGACGCCATGCTTAAGCTCGCCGGTGATGCCGATCGACGAACTAGAATGGGAGTGGCCGCTCAACGACGGTATCAGGAACTATTCGCGCCTGGCGTTGTACTTCCACTCCTGGTCGAAACCTATAGCCGGGTCGCCGGCAACGGCCATCTTGCTGCGACTCAAGTCAATCAGTCACACCCTTGGACATGCTGGCGCCCGGTCGCGCCGCGCGACTGAGAGCGCGTCCGATTTGCGAGAAAAACCACATAACTAGCCCAATCCGCCGCTTTTTTTTGGGAATGAGCCGGTGATTGACCATTTCATTGCTCTGAAAACCCAAAGAAGTGTCGAACAGACAGCTTTTGCGGTCGGAGAGAAGCGATTGCCCCCGCTCTCTCCTTCTGTAGTCAGTCTGCAACGTAGTTCAAAGTTTAGAAGGGGCAGTCATGACAACCACTTTTCATCGAATTTTTCGAGGCGTTGCCTTCAGCATGGCGATGCTGGTCATCGTCGGAGCAAGCCACACAGCGGCGCGAGCGGATGAAGTCACGGTTTCAGGTTCTACGACAGGCGCGATAACGGCGCCGAACGTGCTGTTTACCGGCAGTGAGTTCTTTACGGGGACGACAGCCTTAGGCCTTGGGTCTCTGAGCGGGGTCAATAGCCTCGGGTCCTTCTTTGTGAACACTGGTCAGCTTTCAGCGACCGGTGGACTATTCCAGTTGAACATCACCTTCACCACGCCAACGGGAATTCTTGGTGGTCAGGGAGCGACGTACGTCGCGACGATCGTAGGCAGCATATCGCCGAATATCGATCAGGGCGGCGTGCATGTTGACTTCCTGAATCCGACGCAGACCTTCACGTTCAACGACGGCGTTAACACCGGCAGCTTTTCATTGACGGTGGCCGATCTGTTTGTCCAATCCGGGCGCAGTGCCCTTCTGACGGCGGGAATCACCGGCCAACAGGCGCCGGCAGTTCCGGAGCCGGCCACGCTGCTGTTGCTGGGAAGCGGAATTACGGGAATCGCGGTCAAACTTCGCCGCCGTAGAAAAGCGAAGCTCGCCGCTGAAACAGCTGAAGTTTGATTTCGGTATTGGATTGGAAGACACGAAAGGCCGGCAGGTTACCTGCCGGCCTTTCATTTTTAGATCGCGCTTCCTGTGAAATAAGCGAGTCACGCGAAACTCCGAAATCATTCAATTAAGAATTTGAGCATGCCCCGGCTCGCAGAAAATCCGTCGAGCAGTTCGGCGTCGGAATAGTTGGCCCGGATTCCAGCATTGCTGAGGGATTGATCGCGTCGAAGCTGTTCTCGCTCAAATGCAATCTGGCGCTTCTCTTTGTTCCGCGCCAGTTCGAGCCCGCCGGCGCGAATGAATTCGATTATGCTGCGCAACTCGTCGCGATCAAACCAGATTCCGTGCCCACGGCAGATATCGACGATGACTCCGGAACACCGCGCAAAGTTCATCCGGTTCATTAACTGGCGACACTGCGGACAAGGAATGTAACGAACTCTGATTTCTTTAGCAGGATGGATTTGATGTTCGACTACCGGGGATGGCATACCAAGCACGCTCGACTGATGCTCGCGATCGGCGCAAATCTTTTCGAAGGCAGCAACCTCGAGCCACAAGCCGCCACAGCTTCCGCATTCGCGCATCGCCGACGCGCCGAGTGTGATCGCCAGCATATCGCTCTTGCACTTGGGACACTTCAAAGTGGAGAGCGAGGAAGCTTTCGTGTCCGCGGCTGCCGCGCCGCAATGCGGACAATGGCGGCTGCCGATGAACATCATGGCGAAGCAAGACGGGCACGCGACGGTTGCGAGCTTTGATTCGCAGAACTGACACCGCGGCGAATCAGAAGAAACTGCAGCGCCACAGTTTGGGCAATTGAGAGTTTCAGCTTTCATGGGCGATCTCGGGGCCGTCATGGCGGCGCACCGTCAAAGCTTACCATCGCTAAGCCGTGTCTTCATCGCTAAAATCTGAGCGCCGCAACGGCGTTTGAAATGAACCAAATCGGCGCTGAGATGAACGAATTTGAAGCATAGTCAGCCTCGCTTGAAACTGATAATCTCAGGCCGTTTGGGCAACCCTGACGAATTGCGCGGGAACCTGTAAGTGAAAGATGAAACGCAAGATATTCGTAAGAATCACAGTCAGTCCCGGCGGGTGGCGAATCCAGTGGCATTCGAATTGACTGCGTAGACCGGGAGGACATGTCTCCGGCCTGGCACTCTCTCCAATTCGAGACGTGGGATCGCAGATCGAGAGGAGCTTTCAAATGAATCGAAGAACGCAACGCATCACCACTAAATTTTCCGTCTGGCTGCTGGCTGTAGCCATAGTCGCTACGCCAATCGCGGCTCTGGGGCAAACCCAAATAAAGTTACACAGCAACAAGTACAGTGTTGCCGACGACGTGAAAGTGGGCCGGCAGGCCGCCGCGGAAGTCGAGCAAAAGTTTCCACTCTTGCGCGACTCGGAAGTGCAACGCTACGTTGAAACGGTTGGCCAGGACCTAGTTGCCGCCATTCCACCTGAGTTTCAGCATGCGGAATTTCGTTACTTCTTTAAGGTGGTGAATGCGCGCGACATCAACGCGTTTGCGTTGCCCGGCGGACCGATGTACGTGAACCGCGGAATGATCCAGGCAGCACGCACGGAAGGCCAGATGGCCGGAGTGATGGCTCACGAAATCAGCCACGTGGCGCTGCGGCATGGAACGGCCCAGGCGACCAAAGCCCAGAAGTACGCTCTTGGCGCAGGCATCGCGGGAATTTTGGGCAGCATCCTCGGTGGCCCGGCCATCGGACAAATTGCGCAGGGTACGATCGGAGTGTACTTCCTGAAGTTCAGTCGCGAATACGAAACTGAAGCGGACATTCTCGGCGCGCGCATCCTGGCAAACGCTGGATACGATCCGCGTGAACTCGCTGCCATGTTCCAGACCATCGAACGCGCGGGTGGCGGCAGTAGCGGCGGGTTTTTTAGTAGCCACCCGAGTCCGGCGAACCGCTACGCGCGTATCAATCAGGAAGCGCAGTACCTCCAAATAAGGAACACGCGTCGCGACAACCGCGACTTTCTGGCCATTAACGAGCGACTGCGGAGTTTTGGATCCGCGCCAACATTGGCTGAGATCGAGCGGAGTGGTCAACGCTATCCGAACCAGGGCGAGGGTTACCCAACCGGCGAGAGCACGGGTTATCCAAATGCGCCGACAGGCCGGGTTGAGTATCCATCGTCACGTTATCGAAGCTACTCGATCGGTGTTGCGCAAGTGAGCGTGCCTGAGAACTGGCGGCAAGTCTCTGACAGCAGTTCGTCAGTTTGGTTCGCGCCCAACGGCGCAGTCGGTTCGGTAAACGGCCAGCCCGTCTTTACCCACGGTGTGAATGTCGGTGTGGCCCAAACCAACAGCCGAAACTTGCAGCAGGCGACAAATGAATTTCTCAGGAGCCTGCAGCAGGGGAATCCCAATTTGCGTTCGCGTAGTGGTCTACAGCGCAGTACGATTGATGGTCGAACGGCTCTGACGGTTAGCTTAAGCAACGTCAACGAGGGGACTGGACGTCCGGAGGTCGTGAATGTGATTACGACTCAACTCCGCAGCGGTGAATTGCTGTTCCTGATCGCAGTGGCGCCTAACGATGAGTACTCAAACTATCAGGGCGTCTTTCAGAATGTTCTGCGGTCCTTGCGGTTGAGTGCCTAACGGGAAGTACAGGACCAAGTAGCAAGAGAACCGCTCGCGGGCCAGGACCGTGGGCGTTTCTTTTTTGGGGTGCGCTGTTAAATCAGCGCTACCTCCCCGTTCGGTCCATCTCCACGGGGAGGGAATTCCAAGCGGTTCGCCGCAAAGACTCCCGAGATCGTAGAGATCCCGCGAATGCGCGCCTTGACACCCCCGGCTTCGCTCCCCATAATCTCTAATTTCGCGTTGAGGCCAAATCGTTGCCCTTGGCGCTGTAGTTCAGGAATTCGGAGAGTTTTTTAATGCCTAATCATAAATCAGCAGAGAAACGGGTGCGACAGAGCGAGCGTCGGCGCCTGATAAATCGGAGCAATCGCACGAGATTACGCACTGCGATTAAGAACCTACGCACGGCTTTATCGAAAGACGCCGGCAAAGCTGCACCAGAGCTTTTGCCGAAAACAGTTTCAGAAATCGACAAGGCTGTGCAGAAGGGCGTGCTACATCGCAACGCCGCCGCGCGCCATAAGTCGCGCTTGACGGTCCGGGTCAACCAGACTGGCAAGTAACCAGAGTTAAAAGTCACGACACGTGAGGCGGATCGTTAAATCGGTCCGCCTCATTTGTTTTTTGGAAGGCGGCGGTTCGCACGCCTCTGGCGTGCTATGAAAAGAGCGAGCAGCCTGAGGCGTGCGTACCACGCCCGCCTTCTTCTGGAGAATTGATCATGGAGATCTATTACAAGACTGATGACGAAATTCACGCGCTCGTCTCGGCGTTTGAGGCTTGCAGTTTTCATCCTGCGGAGTTTCGCCACTACCAGCACCTGACGGTGGCGCTCTGGTATGTGTGGCATCTTTCGCCGGACGAAGCGAGCCTTAAAATGACAAAAGGGATTCGCCGGCTGTCGGAGACCTACGGCAAGATGGGCTATCACGAAACCATTACGCTCTTCTGGTTACGTATCGTGGCGAACCTGGTCGCCGAGCATCGAGCAAATATGTCGCTTAGTGAAACGGCGAACGCGCTGATCGATCGCTGCAAGGACAAGGATTTGATTGCTCAGTTCTACTCGGATGAGCTGCTGGCCACAGACAAAGCTAAAGCCGAATGGGTCGAGCCGGATTTGAAGGCTTTGCCGGAAGCGATCCGGACAGCCAGGCGTTGACTACTTAATCTCGTCCAGCTTTTCCTTTGCCTGCACGATCATCCACCGCAACTTCGTGAAATCCTCGAGCGTGAGCAAAATGCGCGTGCGCTCAAAATAGCCGCCTTCGATCGCGGCCGCTATCCCACCACTCGTTTGCTTAAAAACGATGATTTCGAAATCGCCGCGCGTACGGTAATGCAGTTCAAAGTGCGTCAGCTTGGTGGTCGAATCGTCGGCCTTCGCCAGCGCATCGAAAGCCTTGACGAGGTCGTCGATTTCTTCGTAATCGATCAAACAGCGAACGTCACCGGGCTCCGGACTATTAATTGTGATCGTCACTCCGGTGGCGCGCGCTGAGTTACCCGCCTCACGAATCTCCGTTGCTTCCACTCGGGCCGAGCCGATTTGTGCTCTCAGCGTGGCCACCCAGGTGCGGCCTTTAATCAGCACGGCTGAGGGCCGGGATTCGAACTCTTCCAACTTGTTGCGCGGCGCGTAAAAATTAGCGTCACGCTGAGGTGGCAAGCGTCGCCAGCGTTCCTGCGCGACCATCGAGGCTGAACACCCAACCAACAGGATCGCGGCCACGGGTAGTAATCGAGTCAACTTCATCGTTCCGGACTCCTCTGGATAAGAGATTTACTGAAACGTTCGAGCCAGTTTAGGAGAGATAAGACCTGCTGATTGTAACTCACGAAAGCCCTCGGCGTTCCAAAAAGTACGTACGCGACAACGGCTGAGTTGCGATTGCTTCAGCCGAAAGCACCGTAGTAACGTATGGTCGCTTTTCAGTCGCGAATTTTATCAAGGAGCTTGGATCATGAAATACAAAACCGTCTTTGCCGCGGCGTTCTTGCTGTGCGCTGTAACCATCGCAGCCGCGATCCCCGATCAACCATTCATGCAGGCAGCGCGCGCGGACCTGCAAACCGCGAAGCGTGAATTGCAACGCGCCACGGCCAACAAAGGCGGTCACAGAGGCAAAGCGATTGCGTTGGTGAACCAGGCCATTGCGCAAGTCAACCAGGGTATCGACTATGACCGCCGTCATAATCACGCTGTGAGAGTCGCGGGCGCGCCGGATCAACCACGGATGACGACGGCGCTGGCCGCTTCGCGCCACCTCCGACAAGGGCGGACATCGCGCGAAAGCGCTGGATCTTGTGAAGGACGCGATTAGTGAAGTGAAGAAGGGAATTGACGCGGCGCGCTAACGCGCAAG